>NZ_JBHUZJ010000002.1:0-353392 GCF_042667685.1 Streptomyces sp. NPDC057302
GGCGAGAGCTGTCCGACGTCACGGGGGCCGGCGGGGTCAGGCGGGCGCCGGAGCTCTCTTCCGCCCCGGCTGGCGGAGCAGCAGCGCGACGGCCGCCGCCAGCATGGAGATGCCGCCCGCGAGGGCGTACGCGCCGTTGTAGCCCCACGCGGCCACCACCATCGAGCCGAGCCCGCCGCCGAACAGGCCGCTGATCAGCTTGCCGCTGTAGACGAGCCCGTAGTTGGTGGCGTTGAAGTTCTCGCCGAAGTAGTCCGGGGTCAGCGCCGCGAACATCGGGTAGAACGCGCCGCCGCCGAATCCCGAGAGGAACGCGAAGACCAGGAAGAGCCACTCGCTGTGGATGTCGCCCGCCCAGATCACCCCGAACTGCGAGAGCCCGAGCACCAGGATCACGAACACCAGGGTCGGCTTGCGCCCCCAGATGTCGGAGAGCCAGCCGACGACTCCGCGTCCGATGCCGTTGATGACGGCCATGAGCCCCATCGACGTCGCGGCCACCAGCGGCCCGAAGCCCACCTCCTTGGCGAAGTCGACCTGGAAGGAGATCCCGAAGATGGACACACCCGCGGTCATGACGAGGGTGAACCACATCAGGGGCAGCATGCCCGTTCTGATGGCCTCCTTCGGTGTGAACTGACGCACCGCGGGCGGGTTCTTGGCGAGGCTCGCCGCGTCCTTCGACGTGCCCGACTTCGCCAACGGGTCCACCTCGCAGGGCCACCAGTTCTTCGGCGGGTCCTTGAAGAAGAAGGCGCAGGCCAGGACGACGACAAGGATGTACGCGCCGATCAGGTCGAGGACGCGGTGGTAGTTACCCGTGTCGAAGGCGTAATTGAAGATGAAGATGAACGGCAGCGAGCCGTAGGCGAAGCCGCCGTTGACGAACCCCGTCTTCGCGCCACGGCGTTCGGGGAACCACTTGGCGACCATGTTGATGCAGGTCGCGTAGACGAGGCCGGAACCCACGCCGCCGATGACGCCGAACCCGATGATCGCGAGCCATACGTTGTGCAGGTGCGACAGGGCGAGGAATCCGATCAGGCACATGAACGACCCGATGTACATGGCGCGCCGCGCCGTCAGGATGCCCTTCTCGCGCATCCATCCCGCCGGGAACGCTATGCCCGCCTGGAAGAAGACCCAGACACTCAGGATCCAGAAGGTGTTGGACTGCGTCCAGCCGTGGGCGTGGGACAGGGTGTCCTCCGCCGAGCCGAACGCGTACTCGAAGACACTGATGGCCATCATCGCGATCCACGGCAGATACACCATGATCTTGCGGGAGTGGCCGAGGATGTCCCGGTCCGTCTCGCCCACGCGATAGACGCGGCCGTGCTCGTCGGTGATCTCGCGGTACGGGGTGCCGGATTCCGGCGCCTTGTTCCTTGCGGCGATGGGTTCCGCCGTCATATCAGGCCATCTCCTCACCGAGGGGTTGCGGATTGGGTGTGATGCTCTTGTCCTTGGGCCTTCCGGGCTGGGAAAGGAAGAGTGCGATGAATCCGGCGAACAGTGAAATGGAACCGGCCAGTGTGAAGGCCCCGGTGTGGCCCCAGTTGTTCACCACGACGGCTCCCATTCCGGAGCCGAGAAGCCCGGAGACCAGCTTGGAGCTGTAGACCAGGCCGTAGTTGGAGGCGTTGTTGTTCTCGCCGAAGTAGTCCGCCGTCATCGCCGCGAACATCGGGAAGATGGCCCCGCCTCCGAAGCCGGAGATGCTGGAGAAGATCAGGAACAGCGGGAGGTTCTTCATGTCCGCGGCCCACAGGATTCCGTACTGCGAAAGTCCCAGGACGATGCAGACGAAGATCAGGCAGCGTTTGCGTCCGTAGAGGTCCGACAGCCAGCCGATGACGCCTCGGCCGGTGCCGTTGACGATGGCCTTCAAGGACATGGCCGTGGCGACGATTCCGCCGGCGAATCCGGCTTCGTCCCCGATGTCCACCTGGAACGCGATGCCGAAGATGTTCACGCCCGACGTGCACAGCAGGCAGAACCACATCAGCGCGACCCGTCCGGTCTGCCATGCCTCCCTGGGCGTGTACTGCCGCACGGCGGGCGGGTTCATCGCCATCGCGCGCCTGGCCCGCGGGTCGTCCGGCGGCCGCAGCGGGTCGACGTCGGCCGGCCACCAGTTCTTCGGCGGGTCCTGGAAGAAGTAACCGGCGACGGCGACCATCGCCGCCAGGAAGAGGCCGACGCTGACAAGCACCCAGCGGAAATTCGTCAGGTCCATATAGCCGGTGAAGAGGAACACGAACGGCACCGAACCATAGGCGAATCCGCCGTTGACGAATCCGGTCTTTCCGCCTTTCCGCTCGGGATACCACTTGCCGACCATGTTCACGCAGGTCGCGTACACCATTCCGGCGCCCATGCCGCTGAACATGCCGAAGCCGATGTAGGCGACGACGACATGGGGCGCGAACGCCAGTGACAGATAACCCAGCAGCGTGCCGAGAGCGCCGCACATCATCGCCCAGCGCGCCGGCAGCTTTCCGCTCTCGCGCAGCTTGCCCGCCGGGAAGGCCACCGCGGCCTGGAAGAAGACCCAGACCCCCAGCATCCAGAAGATGTGGGTGTCGCCCCAGGAATGCGCGGTGTGCAGGGTGTCCTCGGCAGAGGCGAATGCGTACTCGGCCGAGCTGATGCCCATCATGCCCACCCACGGCAGGATGACCATCCACTTGCGCCTGCGGCCCATGATGTCGATGTCGGTCTCGCCGACCCGGTACATCCGGCCGTTGGCGTCCGTCACCTCCCGGTAGGGGACGGGTGTGTGTATGTCGGTTGTGGTCATGTTGATTCAGCACCCCTTGCGTCGAAAAGATCCTGGCCAGCGCCCCCTGTCCAATTCCTTTCGTGCGCGCACGGGTCCCGGGGCCGACCGACGCGCACCGCAGGCCGACCCCAACACCGGTCACCTCATCGACCGCCCCCCAACCGACCGGCCGCCCGGGCCCACCGGTACTTCGCGCCGAGCGCGGCCACCGGCTTCTCCGTCGTGTACGGGTACGCCACGACCCCCCGCTCGAAGAGGTACTGGCAGGCCTCCTCCACCTCGACGTCGCCCGCCAGGGATGCCACGACGGGCTTCTCGATGCCGCGCTCGCGGAACTCCGCGACCACGCGGGCCGTCAGTTCGGCGAAGACCATGGGAGGGGTGACGATGGTGTGCCAGTAGCCCAGGACGAGCGCGTGGATGCGCGGGTCCTCAAGGCCGAGCCTGATCGTCGCCTCGTACGTGGACGGGGGCTCGCCCCCGGTGATGTCGACGGGGTTTCCCGCCGCCCCGAAGGGCGGGATGAACGCCCGGAAGGACGCGTCCAGGTCGTCCGGGATCTCCATGAGCCGCAGACCGTTGTCGGTCACCGCGTCGGAGAGCAGCACACCCGAGCCGCCGGCGCCCGTGATGATCACGATGTTGTCGCCCTGCGGGGTGGGAAGCACCGGCAACGCGCGCGCGTACTCCAGCATCTCGTTGAGCCCCGGGGCCCTGATCACGCCCGCCTGCCGCAGGATGTCGTCGTACACGGCGTCATCGCCCGCCAGGGCCCCGGTGTGCGATCCGGCGGCCTTCGCCCCGGCGGCCGTACGTCCGGCCTTGAGGACCACGACCGGCTTCTTCGGGACGGTCGCCCGCGCGGCCTCCACGAAGGCACGCCCGTCCTTGAGGTCCTCCAGGTGCATGGCGATGCACTTGGTGTTGGGGTCCTCGCCGAACCACGTGAGGAGGTCGTCCTCGTCCAGGTCGGACTTGTTGCCGAGCCCGACGATCGCCGAAACGCCCGTCTTCGTGGTGCGCGCGAAGCCGAGGATGGCCATTCCGATGCCACCGGACTGGCTCGTCAGGGCGACCCCGCCCTTGACGTCGTACGGCGTGCAGAAAGTGGCGCACAGGTCCTGCCACGTCGAGTAGTAGCCGTAGATGTTCGGGCCGAGCAGCCGCACGCCAAGCCGCTCGCCGATCTCCACGATCTCGTCCTGAAGGGCGTGTTCACCGGTCTCGGCGAACCCGGAGGGGATCAGGACCGCATTGGGGATGCCCTTGCGACCCACCTCCTCCAAGGCCGACGCCACGAACTTTGCGGGGATCGCGAAGACCGCCACATCCACCTCACCGGGAACGTCCGTGACACTCTTGTACGCCTTGCGGCCCAAGATGTCATCGGCCTTGGGGTTCACCGGATGGATCTCGCCGGAGAAGCCGCCGTCGATGAGATTGCGCATCACCGAATTACCGATCTTGCCCTGCTCGTTGGAGGCACCGATCACGGCGACCGAGCGGGGCTCCATCAGCCGCCGCATCGACGTGAGCATCTCCTCGCGCGTGTACGTACGGCGCTGTTTCGTGGCCCCTTCGGAGAGGATGACGCGGATGTCCGCGGCGATCGCCCCCTCCGGAGTGGCGATCACCGGATTGAGGTCCACCTCGGCGATCTCCGGGAAATCGGTGACCAGTTGGGACACCCGGCGTATCTGCTCGGCGACGGCCCACCGGTCCACCGCCGGCGCGCCGCGCACGCCCCGCAGGATCTCGGCGGCGCGGATCGAGTCCAGCATCGAGGCGGCCTCGTCGGCGTCGACCGGCGCGAGACGGAACGTGACGTCCTTGAGGACCTCGACGAGCACACCGCCGAGGCCGAAGGCGACAATCTTCCCGAACGTCGGATCGGTCACCGCCCCGACGATCACCTCCTGGCCGGAGGGCAGCAGCTCCTGCACCTGCACGCCCTCGATGCGTGCTTGTGGCGCGTACGCGCGCGCGTTGTCCACGATCCCGCAGAAGGCGGCCCGTACGTCGGCTGCGCCCTCCACCCCGACGATGACGCCGCCCGCGTCGGTCTTGTGCAGGATGTCGGGGGAGACGATCTTCATGACGACGGGGCCTTCGAAGCGGGCCGCGTGCGCCACCGCCTCGTCCACGTCCGTCGCCAGCTCCTCGCCCGGCACGGCGATCCCGTAGGCGTCCGCGAGGATCTTTCCCTCCGGCGCCGTCAGCGAGGTCCGCCCCGCGGCGCGCACGGAGTCGAGGAGCGCCCGCACCGTCAGTGCGCGGTCTTCGGCCATCAATCAGATCACTCCGTTCGACTTGAGCAGGCGCAGTTCCTCGTCGCCGAGGCCGAGCTCGCCTATGAAGACCTCCGCGTTGTGCTCGCCCAGAAGCGGCGAACTGACCACGTTTACGGGGGAGTCCGACAGCTTCAACGGGGAGCCGACCGTGGTGAAGGAGCCGCGCTGCGGATGCGCCACCTCGACGACCATCTCGTTCGCGGCCAGCGAGGCGTCCTCGATGATCTCCTTGGTGGAGAGGATCGGGCCGCACGGGATGTTGTGGGCGTTGAGCCGCTCCAGGACCTCCCACTTGGGGAGCGTGGACGACCACTCCTCGATCAGCTGGAACATCTTGCCGAGCTTGGGGAGCCGCGCCTCCGGAGAGGCCCACTCGGGGTCCTGCGCGAGCTCGGGGCGCCCGATGAGATCCGTGAGCGGCTGCCAGCCCACGGGCTGCACGATGACGTACACGTAGTCGTTCGGTCCGCCGGGCGCGCACTTGACCGCCCAGCCGGGCTGCCCGCCGCCGCTCGCGTTGCCGGAGCGCGGCACCTCGTCCCCGAAGTCGTCGTTCGGGTACTCGGCGAGCGGCCCGTGCGCCAGGCGCTGCTGGTCGCGCAGCTTGACCCGGCACAGGTTGAGCACCGCGTGCTGCATGGCCACGTTCACGCGCTGCCCGCGACCGGTGTTCTCCCGCTGGAAAAGGGCGGCGAGAATCCCGGCGACGGCATGGATGCCGGTCCCGGAGTCACCGATCTGGGCGCCCGTGGCGAGTGGCGGACCGTCCTCGAAGCCGGTGGTCGACATGGAGCCGCCCATGGCCTGCGCCACCACTTCGTACGCCTTGAAGTTGGTGTAGGGACCGTCTCCGAAGCCCTTGATCGAGGCGTAGACGATCCGCGGGTTGATCTCCTGGATGCGCTCCCAGGTGAAGCCCATCCGGTCCACGGCGCCAGGACCGAAGTTCTCGACCATGACGTCGGAGCGCCGGATCAGCTCGGTGAGGAGCTCCTTGCCGCGTTCGGACTTGGTGTTGAGGGTGATGCTGCGCTTGTTGCAGTTGAGCATCGTGAAGTAGAGCGAGTCGACGTCCGGCAGGTCACGCAGCTGCTTGCGCGTGATGTCTCCGGAGGGCGCTTCCAGCTTCACCACGTCCGCACCGAGCCAGGCGAGCAGCTGGGTGGCGGAGGGGCCGGACTGGACGTGTGTCATGTCGAGGACGCGTACGCCCTCAAGAGCCTTGGTCGTCATCGCACGGGCTCCTCACTTGTACATGGTCTGGTTCATGGTTCCGGGGGCGTACGCGTCCGGATCGACCCATACGTTGATCAGCGAGGGCTTGCCCGACTCGCGCGCCCGCTGCAGCGCCGGGCCGATGTCGGCGGGGTCCCGGACCTCTTCGCCGTAGCCGCCCAGCATCTGGGCGAACTTGTCGTAGTGGACGTCTCCGAGGGTGTTGCCGATCCGCTGGCGCTCCTCGCCGTACTTGGCCTTCTGGCCGTAGCGGATCTGGTTCATCGAGGAGTTGTTGCCGACGATCCCGACGAAGGGCAGGTTGTAGCGGACCAGCGTCTCGAAGTCCCACCCGGTCAGTGAGAAGGCGCCGTCTCCGAAGAGGGCCACCACCTCCTTGTCGGGCCGCGCCTGCTTGGCGGCGAGCACGAAGGGGATGCCGACGCCGAGCGTGCCGAGCGGTCCGGGGTCCATCCAGTGGCCGGGCGACTTGGGCTGCACGACCTGCCCGGAGAAGGTGACGATGTCGCCGCCGTCGCCGATGTAGATCGAGTCTTCGGTAAGGAAGTCGTTGATTTCGCTCACGAGACGGTAGGGATGGATCGGCGAGGCGTCGGACTTCAGGTTCGGCAGCCGCTTCTCGATGGCCGTCTGCTCAGCGGCACGCAGCTCGTCGATCCACTCCTTGCGCTGGGAAGCGCCTCCGTTGAGGCGGCCGGACGCGGCCTCGGTGACCGACTTCAGGATGAGCCCCGCGTCACCGACGATGCCCAGATCGATGTCCCTGTTCTTGCCGACGGTGCGGTAGTCGAGGTCGATCTGTACGACGGTGGCGTCAGGGGAGAGCCGCTTCCCGTAGCCCATGCGGAAGTCGAAGGGCGTCCCCACGATGACGATGAGGTCGGCGTTGGAGAAGGCGTACCGCCGCGAGAGCTGGAAGTGGTGCGGGTCCCCGGGCGGCAGGGTGCCGCGCCCCGCGCCGTTCATGTAGGCGGGCACGTTCAGGGTCCGTACGAGCTCGACGGCGGACTCGGTGCCCCGCGTCGTCCACACCTGGCTGCCGAGCAGGATCGCGGGCTTCTCGGCGTGCACGAGCAGGTCGGCGAGCTTCTCGACGGCCTCGGGGTCGCCGGTCGAGCGGGTGGAGGCGCGGTACTGCCCGGCCTGCGGCACCCGGGCCTTGTCCACCGGCACCTTGGCGTCGAGCACGTCGCGCGGGATCTCCAGGAAGGACGGGCCGGGAGCGCCGTGGTAGCACTCGCGGAACGCCATCGACACCATGTCGGCGGCGCGCGCCGTGTCCGGCACCGTCGCGGCGAACTTGGTGATCGGCGTCATCATGTCGACGTGCGGAAGGTCCTGAAGTGACCCCATCTTGTGCTGGGTGTGCGCTCCCTGGCCGCCGATGAGCAGCATGGGGGACTCCGCGCGGAAGGCGTTCGCGACGCCCGTGACGGCGTCCGTGGTTCCCGGCCCGGCCGTCACCACGGCGCATCCGGGTTTTCCGGTGAGGCGCGCGTAGCCGTCGGCCGCGTGGGCGGCGACCTGCTCGTGGCGTACGTCGACGACATCGATCCCCTCGTCGACGCAGCCGTCGTAGATGTCGATGATGTGGCCGCCGCACAAGGTGTAGATGACCTCCACACCCTCTGCTTTGAGTGCCTTGGCGACCAGATGCCCACCGGAGATGTGGGTTTGGTTCGTGTCGCTGCTGCCGTCGGGCATGGCGAAGTCCTGTCCCTTCGTAGGGGAGTTGGAGCGCTCACACGCTGCTCGTAGGTGCTCTCGCGGTAGATTGCATACAGTCGACGAATACTGTATGAAGCTTGTTATCCCGCATCCGGTGGGTGGTGTCCAGGGGGCGTGCGGCACTTTTCGGGAGTCCGGGGATCGCTCCCCGGATCGACACAGCGGTCAGGAGCCGGAATGGACCTGTTCGAACACCAGGCAAGGGAACTCTTCGAGGAATACGGCATCTTGGTGCCGCGAGCGGAGGTCGCCGACACGGCGAAGGAAGCCCGCGCGGGCGCCGAGCGCCTGGGCGGCCGCGTCGTCGTCAAGGCCCAGGTGAAGACCGGCGGGCGCGGCAAGGCGGGCGGGGTCAAGATCGCCGCGGACCCGGCCGCGGCCGAGATCACGACCCGGCAGATCCTCGGCATGGACATCAAAGGCCACACCGTACGCAAGGTGATGCTGGCCCAACCCGTCGAGATCGACGCCGAGTTCTACGTCTCGTACGTACTGGACCGCGCGGCAGGACGCTTCATCGCGATCGCCTCCGCCGAGGGAGGCATGGAGATCGAGGAGGTGGCGGCGAACCGCCCGGAAGCCGTCGCGCGCGTCGAGATCGACCCGGCGGCAGGTGTGGACGAGGCGAAGGCGGCCGAGATCGCCGCCGCCGCGAAACTCCCCGAAGCCACCGCCGGCGTACTGGTCAAGCTCTGGCAGGTGCTCACCCGGGAGGACGCGCTCCTCGTCGAGGTGAACCCCCTCGTCCGCACCGCCCAGGGAGAGATCCTCGCCCTCGACGGCAAGGTCACCCTGGACGACAATGCCCGCTTCCGCCACGCCCGCTGGGGCGTCGACGACTCCGCGCACGACGACCCCCTGGAGTCGGCGGCCGCGTCCAAGGGCCTCAACTACGTGAAGCTCGACGGCGAGGTCGGCATCATCGGCAACGGAGCGGGCCTGGTCATGTCCACCCTCGACGTGGTCGCGGGCTGCGGCGCGCGCCCCGCGAACTTCCTCGACATCGGAGGCGGCGCCTCCGCCCAGATCATGGCCGACGGCCTCTCCGTCATCCTTTCCGACCCTGCGGTCAAGTCCGTCTTCGTCAACGTCTTCGGCGGCATCACCGCGTGCGACGCCGTCGCCGACGGCATCGTCCAGGCCCTGGAATCCGTCCGGTTGACCAAGCCGCTCGTCGTCCGCCTCGACGGAAACAACGCCGTGCGCGGGCGCGCCATCCTCGACGCGCGCGCCCACCCCCTCGTCCAGCAGGCCACCACCATGGGCGGCGCCGCCCGCCGCGCCGCCGAACTCGCCGGTCACACCAACGCAGCCTAAGGAGCCGGGACATGGCGATCTATCTCACCAAGGAGAGCAAGGTCCTCGTCCAGGGCATGACCGGCGCCGAGGGCATGAAGCACACCCGCCGCATGCTCGCGGCGGGCACGGACGTCGTCGGGGGCGTCAATCCGCGCAAGGCCGGCCGCACCGTCGACTTCGACGACCGCGCCGTCCCCGTCTTCGGATCCGTCCGCGACGCCATGGAGACCACGGGAGCCGACGTCACCGTGGTCTTCGTGCCGCCCGCCTTCTCCAAGGCGGCGGTCATCGAGGCCGCCGACGCCGGAATCGGCCTCGCCGTCGTCATCACGGAAGGCATCCCCGTACACGACTCCGTCGCCTTCCACGCGTACGCCAAGGAACGGGGCACCCGCGTCATCGGCCCCAACTGCCCGGGGCTCATCACCCCGGGACAGGCCAACGCGGGCATCATCCCCGCCGACATCACCAAACCCGGACGCGTCGGCCTGGTCTCGAAATCCGGCACGCTCACCTACCAACTCATGTACGAGCTGCGCGACATCGGCTTCTCCACCTGCGTCGGCATCGGCGGCGACCCCGTCGTCGGCACCACGCACATCGACTGCCTCGCCGCCTTCGAGGACGACCCCGACACCGAACTCATCGTCCTCATCGGCGAGATCGGCGGCGACGCGGAGGAACGCGCCGCCGCCTACATTCAACGGGCCGTCACCAAACCCGTCGTCGCCTACATCGCCGGCTTCACCGCACCCGAAGGCAAGACCATGGGGCACGCGGGAGCCATCGTCTCGGGCTCCTCCGGGACCGCGCGCGCCAAGCAGGAGGCGCTGGAAGCCGCCGGGGTGCGGGTCGGCGCCACACCCACGGAGACAGCCCGCCTCGTTTTGAACCAACTCGGCGCGTGATGTCACTCATAGGTGGCAGTCCCCGACTGCACTAGCGTCCCCGAGCACACGCGCGGACCGCGAACCGAGCGGCGCCGCCGTGCGAGCCATGCACCTCCCGCCCCGACTTGTGCACCGTGAGCGGAGAATCCCGAATGGCACCCACCCTCACCCATCACACCCCCACCCATCCCCTCGTCCTCAAAGCCGGTACGGCCTGGTCCGACGCCTGGCAGCGCTGCCTCGCCGTCGCGCCCGAGGCCTTCCGCGACGACCGCGTCCTCAACCTCTGGAACGGGACCTGGCAGGCGGACGGCCGGGCCCTGCCCGCCACATCCCCCGTCGACGGCAGCCCCATCGCGGGCCCGCCGCGCCTCGACGCCGCCACCGCCCACCAGGCCGTACGCGCCTCGCTCGACCAGCACCGCGCCTGGCGCCACATCCCGCTCGAGGAACGGCGCGCCCGCGTCGGCGCCACCCTCGACGCCCTCACCGAACACCGCGAACTGCTCGCCCTCCTCCTCGTCTGGGAGATCGGCAAACCCTGGCGGCTCGCCCAGGCCGACGTCGACCGGGCCATCGACGGCGTGCGCTGGTACGTCGACGGCATCGAGCCGATGATCGAGGGCCGGACCCCGCTGGACGGGCCCGTATCCAACATCGCGAGCTGGAACTACCCGATGAGCGTGCTCGTTCACGCAGTGTTGGTACAGGCACTCGCGGGCAACGCGGTCATCGCCAAGACCCCGACCGATGGCGGCGCCGCCTGTCTGACCCTCGCGTGCGCCCTGGCCGCCCGCGAAGGTATCCCCGTCACCCTCGTGAGCGGCAGCGGGAGCGAACTGTCCGAAGCGCTGGTCCGCGCACCGGAGATCGGCTGCGTCTCCTTCGTCGGCGGACGTGACACGGGCGCCGCCGTCGCCACCGCCGTCGCCGACCTCGGCAAGCGGCACATCCTCGAACAGGAAGGACTCAACACCTGGGGCATCTGGAACTACAGCGACTGGGACGCACTCGGCGCCGTCATCCCCAAGCTCTTCGACTACGGCAAGCAGCGCTGCACCGCGTATCCGCGCTTCGTCGTCCAGCGGGGCCTCTTCGACCAGTTCCTCGCCGCCTACCTCCCGGCCGTGCGCACCGTCCGCGTCGGCCACCCCCTGGCGGTCGAGCACGCCGAAGACCCGTTCCCGCAGCTGGACTTCGGCCCGCTGATCAACGCGGCCAAGGCCAAGGAGCTGGGCGACCAGGTGACGGAGGCGATCGACCGCGGCGCCGTGCCGCTGTACCGGGGCGCCCCCGCGGCGGACCTCTTCCTGCCGGGCCAGGACACGGACGCGTACGTCCATCCCGTCACGCTCCTCAACCCGCCCCCCTCATCGCCGCTGCACCACGCGGAGCCGTTCGGCCCGGTCGACACCATCGTCCTGGTCGACACGGAGGCAGAGCTGCTCGCTGCCATGAACGCGTCGAACGGAGCGCTGGTCGCCACGCTGTCGACCGACGACCCGGCGACGTACGAACGCCTCGCGCCGCAGATCCGTGCCTTCAAGACGGGCCGCGGGAAGCCCCGCTCGCGCGGTGACCGGGACGAGCTGTTCGGCGGGTTCGGCGCGTCCTGGCGCGGCGCGTTCGTCGGCGGCGAGCTCCTGGTACGGGCGGTCACGCACGGCCCGGCGATGGAGCGGCCACCGGGGAACTTCCCGAGCTACCACCTGATGGCGTGAGCTCGGACCGGTGGGGGACCGGGGGTGGTTCAGCCGATCCCCTGCCGGTCGGGCAGCAGCGCGAACGCACGGTCCGCGGCCTCCGGGACCGTGCGTTCCACCGCCTGCGCGAGCAGCGCGCGGTGGCGCAGGAGCGGCTCCCTGCGCTCCTCGGGCGCGAGCCGCAGCAGGTCGTCGAGGCCGGCCAGCATCCGCCGGGTGACCTGCGGATTGCCGACCGCGCAGCCCCGGATCTCGGCGAACCCGAGATCCACCAGGGCCGTCCAGTCCGGCACGGGCTGCACCATCCGCACCGCCCCGCGCCGGTCACGGTGGCGCAGGGCTCCCAGCGGATATCCGGCCACCGACGCCAGGAACTGGATGATGCGGTCCAGGGCCTGCACGGCGGTGGTCGGGTCGTTCACCGCGGGGGAGAGGGCCCGCAGGGCGATGTCGGCGAGCTGGCGAAGACCGAAGCCGAGGTCCTGGTGGAAGGTGCGCTCCACGCCCACGGAGAACGTGTACCGCAGGGCGCGCCGGGAGGGCGCCGCCCCGCCGTGGACGGTGAACACCGGGGTCCCCGGCACCACGAAGTCCCCGATGCGCGGCAGCAGCCGCAGCACCACACCGTGCCGTCTGGCCGCCCGCACCACCCGGGCGATGTGCACGTCCCGCAGCACTCCGGGCCGCCCCTGGTGAGTGATCCGGGCGGTGGCCGGGCCCAGGCGCTCGTCGTCCACCGCGCCTTCGGTCGGGTGTTTCACGGCCACCCGGAAAGACTCCCGGGCGATCCGGTCGATGACGAAGCTGATCCGCATCATGCGGAGCGTGCCGTTCACGTACGCCACGAACAGCAGCAGGCTCAGGAACACCAGGGCCAGGGCCAGGACCGACTCGATCAAGGGCACGTTCGTGAGCAGGCGCGGATCGCGCTCGCTGTCGAATGACGTCAGCGTCATCAGGGAGAAGAGGAACGTCGCCAGGAAGACGGTCAGTGTGATCTTGGTGATCCGCGACCTGACGTACAGCCGCACCACCCGCGGGCTGAACTGCCCGCTCGCCATCTGCACGGCCACCAGCGAAATGCTGAAGACGACACCGATGAAGGTCATCATCGCCGAGCCGATGGTGCTGATCACCGTCTTGGCGTCCTCGGCGATCCCCATCAGATCCTTGACGGCGTCGTAGTCCCCGTCCTCCTGCGCCGCCGCCACGATCTGCGCGTCCAGAGCCGACGCGGCCCACCACAGCACCATGGCCCCCACGAGTCCCGCGGTCGGCGCGAACCACATGGTGTCCCGCAGATGCTCGCGCAACGGGGACAGCAGCCGAGGCCGCCGCACCTTCGCGTCACCGAGCACTCCAGTAATCAGCCCGTCACTCATGGTGAGACTCTAGATGCGGCGGGCCGGGCCGCCGGGTATCCGCCCGGCGGCGTACGGATACGCAGGTGAAAGGCACTCCGAAAGCTTGGTATTGTTGTCCATGTCGCCGCGGGGAACACCCCGCGAACGGCAGACACCTAGTCCGGGTGGCGGAATGGCAGACGCGCTAGCTTGAGGTGCTAGTGCCCTTTAACGGGCGTGGGGGTTCAAGTCCCCCCTCGGACACCACAGCAGTACAGAACCCCACGGTCTCTCTGAGGCCGTGGGGTTCTGTCGTGCCGTGGGGTTCTGTCGTGCGTCAGCCCGCCTCCAGGGCGAATCGCTCGTCCCACTTCGGCTTCAGCTGATCCGTCGTGCGGCCCACCAGGAACTCGGGGCGGGTCGGATGAGGCGGTGCGTTGTCGACGGAGTTGTACGACACCATCAGGAGCGCCCGCCGGTCCGGCGACGCGTTGTCCGACGACGAGTGCACGATGTTCGGGTGGAAGGCCTGGATCGCGCCCGCCCGGCCGGTCGCCCGCTCGGTGCCGAAGGACGTGACCAGCTCCCTGGCACGGCCGGGCTCCATCGTGTGCTCGGGGTCGGCCTCGAAGTTCTTGCGCCAGTCCCCGTTGCCGCCCGGCGTGATCTTGCCGGGGCCGAGGTACCCCAGACGATGGGAGCCGGGTACGAGGATCAGCGGGCCGTTGCTCTCGTGGACATCGTCCAGCGGTACGGCGAGCGTGACCGCCGTGGGCCGCGGCAGGCCGTCCTCCGCGTTCCAGAAGGCGAAGTCCTGGTGCCAGGGCCATGCCCGGCCCTCGCGGGCCTGCTTCAGGTTGACCTTGAACTGGTAGACGTACACCGGCGTCCCCGTCAGCGCTTCGGCCAGCTTCAGGAGATAGGGGTGTCGTACGAGGGTCGCGTACGCCTCGTCGAACTCGTGGCAGCCGTGCACCGCGCGGACCGCCGTGCTGCCCCGCTCGTGGACCACCTCCGGCCCGCCTCGGCGGCAGACGGCGTCCAGGCTGTCGCGGAGCAGGTCGACTGCGGGGTCGGTGAACCGGTACGGGGAGCGGCACCAGCCTTTCTCCTCGTACTCCGCGATCAGGTCCGGCAGATGTCCGTCGTCAGTGTCGATCACGAATCCAGCCTCACCGGTTGTTGGGACAGGTCCGACCGCTCGCCGATCCACTCGGCCATCGCGGAGATCGTCGGCCGCGAGAGGAACGTCTCCAGGTCCGCGTACGCGCCGAAACGCTCGTTGATCCGGGACGTCAGCACCGCGGCCAGCAGTGAAGTGCCGCCCAGCTGGAAGAAGTTGTCGTTGAACGCGATGTCCTTCGCGTCCAGGACGTCCTCCCACAGGAGCGTCAGCTCATGCTGGACGCCGTCCTCGGCCGAGCCGACGCCACTGCCCTTGAGCGTCAACTCGCGGGCCGCCAGGGCCTGGCGGTCGAGCTTGCCGCTGGGCGTCAGGGGCAGCCGGTCCACCGGGACGAACGCCACCGGCAGCATGTACTCGGGCAGGGTCTCGGCGAGCCGGTCCCGGAGATCGCCGGGCAGCGGCGTCCCGCCCGCGGCATACACGACGTAGGCGACCAGGCGCTTGCCCGCCGTGGGACTCTCGTTCACCACGACCGCGGCGTCGGCCGCTTCCGGCAGGGCCCTGACCGCCGACTCGATCTCGCCGAGCTCCACGCGGTACCCGCGGATCTTCACCTGCCCGTCGTCCCGGCCCAGGAAGTGGATCCGCCCCTGGGCGTCGACCCGGCCCGTGTCCCCGGTCCGGTACACCCGTGATCCCGCGGGCCCCAGCGGATCGGGCGTGAAACGCTCCGCGGACAGGGCGGGCCGGTTGAGGTAGCCGCGGGCGAGCACCGGCCCGCCGATGACGATCTCACCCGTGACGCCCGCCGGAACCGGGTCGCCCCGCCCGTCCACCACCCGCACGCGCGCGGCGGCGATGGACCGGCCGATGGGGGCGCGCTCCGGCCAGGACGAGGGCTCGCCGGTCAGCCGCAGGGCCGTCACGTTGTGCGTCTCCGAAGGGCCGTACTGGTTGTGCAGCGCGACATCGGGAAGGGCGCCGAAGAACTGCCGCACGGCGGGAGTGATGTAGAGCTGCTCGCCCCCGCAGACGACCTCGTGGAGCGAACGCGGGTGACGGCCCACGTCCTGGGCCGTGTGGGCGAGGGACTGCAGGGCCACGAACGGCATGAACACGCGGTGCACCCGCCGCTCGTCGAGGAAACGCAGCAGCCGGTGGGAGTCCCGGCGTACCTCCTCGTCGATCAGCACGAGGCAGCCGCCCGTGCCCCACGTACTGAACATCTCCTCGAAGTGGACGTCGAAGCTCGCCGCCGCGAACTGGAGGGTCCGGTCGCCGATCCCGCTCGTGAACGTCTCGCGCTGCCAGCTGATCAGATTCCGCAGCGGACCGTGCGGCATGGCGACGCCCTTGGGCGTGCCCGTGGACCCCGAGGTGTAGATGACGTAGGCGAGGTCGTCGGTGGTGGCCGTGGAGACGGGGGCTGCCTGGGGGCGCGGGCGTGGGGCGGTTGCCGTGTCGTCGTCCAGCAGTACGACCCTCGTCCCGGCGGGCGCGGGCGGCAGCCCCGCGGGGGTGCGGTGCGTGAGCAGTACGCGCATGCCGCTGTCCCGCATCATGAAGTCGAGCCGCGCCTGCGGGTAGGCGTGGTCCAGCGGCATGTACGCGGCGTCGGCGCGCAGCGCGGCCAGGATGGCGATCGGGAGCCGGAAGGACCGGTCGGTACGGACGCCGACGACCGTGCCCGCGACGCAGAGGCTTCGCAGGCGCGTGGCCAACTCGTCTGCCGCGCGCCCGAGTTCCTCGTACGACAACTGATGGCCCTGGTACTCCACCGCGGGCAGGTCGGGCCACGCGCGGCGTGTGTCGTCGAAGTACTGGAGCACTGTTCCCGGTCGTGGGGCCGCCGTGGGACGGGCTTCGTCAGGCATGGGGGGCGTCCGCCTCCTGAAGTGTCTTCTCCATCTCCGCCGCCAGGGCGGACACGAACGGCTCGTCCAGCAGGGAGTAGTGGTCGCCCGCGAGGACGCGGGGCGGGGAGAGGGCCGGGCACAGTCGCGCCCAGGCCGCACCGGCCGCCGTACGCATCCGCTGGTCGCTCTCCTGCGCCTGGAACAGGGCTGTTGGACCGGCGTAGGGTGCAGGCCGGTACCGCAGGGCCGCACGCCCGTGCGCGTCGCCCGGAGCCGATCCGGCGTCGGGCGGGAGCTGCTGGCCCAGGTAGCTGTCGACGAGGACCAGCATCGCGACCCGCTCCCCGAGCCGGGTGAGCCGCTGGGCCATCTCGTAGGCGACGAGACCGCCCATCGACCAGCCCATCAGGAGGTACGGTCCGTGCGGCCGGGCCTCGCGGACCACCGCGAGGTGACGCGCGGCCAGCGCCTCGACGTCGGTCTCCGGAGCCTGAGCTTCGGCGGCGTCGGCGGCGTCGGCGCCGTCGTGCAGGGCGTACAGCGGACGCCGGACCACGGAACCGCCGGCGAGGTTCCGGAAGCCGATGGCATCCGCGCCGCCGGGGTGGACGCAGAACAGCGGGGTCCCGTCGCCCCGGCTCTGGAGCGTGACGAGGGCGCGCGAACGCATACCTGCCTCAGCCCCCTCAGCTCTCTCGGCTCCCTCAGCTCCGTCCGTTCCACCGGCGTCTCTGAGCAGTGCGGCCAGTGCCCTCGGTGTCGCGGGGTCGACCAGAGGTCCGTCCGCCGCCGTCGGCTCCTCGAACAGCACCGATACCGGCAGCTCGGCGGAGAACACGGCGTTGATCCTCGCGATCAGCCGCACCGCGAGGATCGAGTGGCCGCCGAGGTCGAAGAAGACGTCGTCCGCTCCGACGGACGGGATCTTGAGCAGCTCACCGAAGACGGCCGCGACCCGCGCTTCCAGGGCGTCGTCCGGCCGAACCGCCGGCCGCGCGCCGATGTCGCGCGGGGCATCGGCTGCGAGCAGGGCCTCCCGGTCGGTCTTGCCGTTCGCCGTGAGGGGCAACCGGTCGAGCCAGACGTACGAGGCGGGGACCATGACGGCCGGCAGCCGCTGACTGAGATGGCCGCGCAGTTCCGACGGCGCGAGCGCCCCTTCGGCCGACGCACAGAGGAACGCCGTGAGCAGGCCGCCGTCCGTACCGTCGGACCCGAGCACCACGGCCGCCTCGCGGACCGACGGGTGGGTGAGCAGCGCGCGCTCGATCTCGGCCGGTTCCACGCGGACGCCGCGGACCTTGATCTGCTCGTCCCGGCGGCCGAGGCAGTGCAGCGATCCGTCGGGGGCGTAGTAGCCGACATCACCGGTCCGGTAGAGGCGTTGGCCCGGCACCTCGGAGAAGGGATGCGGTACGAAGCGTTCCGCCGACCCGGCCGCATCCGCGACATAGCCGCGCGCCAGGCCGATGCCGCCCACGCAGATCTCGCCCAGCGCCCCGACCGGCACCGGTGCCAGACGGCCGTCCAGGACGTAGACGTCGCTGCCGTCCACGGGTCTGCCGATGGGCACGTCACCGACCGCGGGGTCATCGGCCGTGATCTCGTGGACGGTGCAGCCCACCGCGGCCTCGGTGGGCCCGTACTCGTTGAAGATCCTTGTGGTCGGCGCGTGTTGGCGCCAGGGCGCGACGTGCTCCCAGGAGAGGTTCTCGCCGCCCAGCACGAGGGAATGCGCGACTCCGGAGGTGTCGGCGGGATCGAGCGCGTGGTTGATCACGCCCAGATGGGAGGGAGTCACCTTGAGCAGGTCGAGTCCGGCCCGGCGGCCCAGCTCACCGGTGAGGCCGAAGACGTTGCGCCAGGCCGGGTCGAGGTGCACCGTGCGCCCGCCGACCAGGGGCACGAACAGACTGGTCACCGTCATGTCGAAGGCCACGGATGAGTGCACCATGGCCCCTGTGCCGCCCTCGTGGACGTAGGTCCTGGCCGCCCAGAGGACGTAGTTGGCCAGGGCCCGGTGAGGCAGCATCACGCCCTTGGGGACGCCGGTGGAGCCGCTGGTGAACAAGATGTAGGCGAGATTCTCCGGCGTCACCTCGGTCTGCGGGCCGACCCGCTGCTCCGTCGCGGGCCGTCCGTCGACGCGCAGACAGCGGATCGTGCCCGCCTGGTCCTGCGCCGTGTCCGGTCCGGTGAGGATCAGGACGCACCCCGAGCGCGACAGCATGTCCTGGGTCCGCGCCTCGGGCAGTTCCGGATCGAGCGGCAGATACGCGCCACCCGCCTTGAGTACGCCCAGCATCGCCACCAGCAGGTGACGGGTGTGCCCGATGGATATCGCCACGGGCTGATCGGGCCCCACCCCGTGCTTCCGCAGCATCTGGGCCACTTGGTCGGCCTGTTCGTCCAGTTGCCGGTAGGTCAGCCGGGCCCCGGGGTCCACCACCGCCACCGCGTCCGGCGAACGCCGGGCCTGACGCTCGATGATCCGGTGCAGGCACGAGGGCGGCTGCCGAGTGGCGCGGCCGTGGTCGGCAGCGGCCCGTACGAGGGCGCGGCTGTGCTCGTCGAGCACGCTGACGGTGGCGAGCTGGGCCGACGGATCGGCGACGACACCTTCCAGCAGGGTCAGGTACTGCCCGGCGAGGCCGCGTACGTAGTCGGCGGGGAACTCGCCCTGGTGCCAGCGCCACACCAGACACAGTGAGTCGGGGCCCGTGACGCTTTCCAGCCTCAGTGCGCACGGCTCGGCCTCGACGTCGTCCCAGACCAGGGTGAAGGTGACGCCGTCGGCATGCTCGGCGGGTGCCTCCTCCTTCGCCTCGAACGCGACCGTCCGGTCGGCCGGGCCGGTGGCGTACGAAGCAGGCAGGCGCTCGGCGGCGCGCTCGGAGCGAGCCCTCTCGGCCTGGACCTGGGCCAGCAGGCCGGAGAACGTGGTGGCCGAACCGGGCCGGGTGCGCAGCGGTGACCAATGCGCGAAGTGACCGGCGCAATCGCTCAGATCGTCGTAGGGGCGCCCCGGCAGGGCGGTGGTGACGCTGACGTCGGGCCGGTCCGTGACCCTGCGCAGAAGAGCCAACAGGCAGGTGAGCAGCACGACTTCGGGTGGTACGTCGTGCTGTTTGGCGCAGGTACGGACGGCTTGCGCGAGTAGGGGCGGCACCGTGTCGTCGAGGCGTAGGACGCCGCTTCCGGTGGCGTCGCCTGCTGGGAGCGGACGGTGCAGGGGCAGGGGCAGGGGGCCGGAGTGTGCTGCCTCGTCGACGTGAATGTCGTGGGTGTCGTGGGTGTCGTGGACGTCGCGCACGTCGTCATCGGCCACCGGCTCGGCGGCGTCGGCTTGCTGCTGCCATTGCGCGTACTGGATGTACTGGAGAGGCGCGGCGTCCGGTGAAGAACCGGCGAGGGCGTGGGCGAGCCCGGCCACGAGTCCGCGCAGGGTCCGGCTGTCGGCGGAGAGGGCGGAGGTCGTGATCAGCAGTGCGTGCCGCCGGTCGGAGAGCCTGAGCAGGCGGGCACGCAGCGGGGCGGCGTCGTCGATGCCCGCCGGGCGTAGACGCTCGGCCCGCACCGCGGCGTCCAGGTGTCCGGCGACGTCCTCGGGCGGCAACCCGCGCAGGTCCCGCACCGTCCACTCGATGTCTCCCCGGCTCTCCCCGCCGTTCCCCCCACCCTTCTCCCCGCCGATGTCCGCCAGCGCGGTGTTCGCCCCCGGCACACGGCGGTAGCGCGTCCGCAGCGCGCCATGGCGTTCGGTGACCGCACGCAGTGCGTCGGCCAGCCGGTTCGGGTCGACGGCGCCGTCGACGTGGAGGAGCGCCTGGGCCCAGCCGCGCGCTTGGGCCCCTGCGGGGTCCGAGGCTCCGTACGCCTGCCAGATGCGCTGTTGCTGGAACGAGAGCCGAAATCCCTCCACTCGGCCGTCCGATCCACTCCGGGGCCCACGTTCGGCGGTCTCCTGCCCCGTCATGCGAACCGCACCATGTCGCCCATGGCCACCAGGAGTTCGCGTGGCCCCCGGAAGGGGTTCCGGGCATGGGCGACCAGGATGTTGTCGAGCACCAGGACATCGCCCCTCTCCCAGGGGAAGCAGACCTCAAGATCGGCGTACACCCGGCACACCTCGGCCATCGCCTCGTCCGGGATCACGGATCCGTCGCCGAAGTGGCACTGCCGCGGTAGCGTGTCCGGCGTGTGGGTGGACTCCAGGGCCGTCCGGGTCGCCGGGTCAAGGCAGGCCGGGTGCCAGTGCTGGGCCTGGCCGATCCAGGACCACACGCCGGTTCGCGGATGCCGGACGGCGGCCGGGCGGACCGCTTCGGTGCGCAGCCGGTCGCCATCCCAGGCGAAGCGCAGGCCCTGCTGTGCGCAGCGCTCCTCGGCCTCGCGCCGGTCGTCGGTGCGCAGCACGTCACGCCAGCCGAGCCCGAGCCCGGTGCCGTAATTGCGTACGTACATCACGCCCTTGGCCAGAAACTCGGCTCGCAGGTCCGCGTCGAGCCGCCGGAACACCTCCCGGCTGTCGACGATCGGGGTCTCGCCGCCGAACGCGGCGGGCCGCGCGCAGCAGAACATGATGCGGGCGGGCCCGGTGTCGTTGAAGGAGTTCTCGGTGTGCCACAGCAGCTTCTCCTCCGGCGGGAAGAACACCGGGGAGACGATGCTGCCGCTCAGCGAGGCTCGGGGATGCTCGCCGTTGTCGCGGTACAACTGGTCGATGAGCCCGTCGGCGAGGCGTTCCAGGTCGTGCGTGGTGGTGACCGAGAACCCTCTGAGCAGTACGGCGCCGTGGTCGTCGAGCGCTTCGTCGAGCCACGCCCTCGAACGCGAGGCCCAGGCCGCCACGTCGACACCGGCGGCGGTCGGCCGGATGAGCAGCGGCGGTTCGCCCGGGGCGCCGAGCGGTGCGTGCGTGACGAGCGATGCGGGGGTGAAGCTGACGGGGGAGGGAACCGCCTGCCTGAGGCCGTCGGGGCCTGGCATGCTCCCGCGCGGTGTGGTCACGCCGGTTCCTCCTGGTGCAGTGCCCGGCCGAGGCGGTCGGCGGCGAGCAGATACAGGGCTTCGACGTCCTCGCCGGTGATCGCGGAGAACTGGTGCGCGGTCTCGAAGGCCGGGTGGCGCACCAGCTTCTCGCGGTAGTCGGGCAGCGCGACGCCCGACTGGAGCATCTGGAGCCACTGGCGGGTGCCGGGGTAGGGGCTGTTGACGTTGAGGGCGACGCAGCCGTCGGGGATACAGCCCGCCCGGTGCAGTTCGGCGATGAGGTCGAGCGTCAGCAGCCGCTGCTCGGTCGTCTCGCCGAGGCCGAACTGCAAGGACGTGCCGACCCGGATCCCGGCCTCGCGGCACCAGTGCGCCACGCTCCGGAAGCGTTCGGTCCAGTCGGTCTGTGCCACCAGCAGCAACTGACGGACCTTCTGGACGCGTTCGGCGTCGGGTTCGGCCGATTCGACGCCGAAGTACACGTAGCTGCAACCGGCCGCGGCCATGCGCCCCAGCAGGTCGCGGTCCACGTCGTTGACGGTGGTCTGGCAGCCCCATTCGAACGTGCCGTGCTCGGTGGCGAGGTCTTCGAGGAGAGTCAGGAACTCGGCCAGCCAGCGGGGGTTCTGGGTGAAGGTGCTGTCGTCGAAGAACACCGCTTCGAAGCCCTGGTCGATGCGCAGCCGGATCTCGCCGATGACGTGCAGGGGAGACCGCTGGCGGATCTTGGGCTGCTCGTAGAGGAACGCGTCCGCGGACTCGTGACAGAAGGAGCACGCGTACTTGCAGCCCAGACACGCCATGATCTGCGCCGTGCGGCGATGCCCGAAGACGGGGAAGCGGTTCTCGTGCGTCAGCCGGGACACGTCGATGTACGGCAGCCGGTCGCCGTCGATCGGCACGCCGCTGAGCGGCATCGACTCGATGCGCCGCGTGCTCCAGTCGTACGTGAACAGCGCGCCGACGCCCGGCAGTTCGGCGATCCGGTCCGAGTCGGCCAGCAGGCGCTTCTTGACGGTCTCGGCGTCGGCGGGCAGGCAGTCCGCCACCACCTTGAGGACCTCGGGCAGCGCGAACGCGGAGTCACCCGCGAACACGATGTCCATCAGCTCCCGTTCCTCGGGGCGGGCGAACGTCTGGAGGGCGGCGAGCCTGCCGAGCTCCTCCGCGCCGATCCGGAAGTCGTCGTGGCTCTCCTGCCTGCGGCCGCTCATCCCGGTCACGCGGCGGGAGGCCGCCCGGTAGGCGTCCGGGTTCACGGCGTCCTCGTGCTGGCCGCCGAGCAGCACGACGGCCTGCGGACATTCCCTCTTGACCGTCGCCGCGATGCGCAGGGCGAAGTGGTGGCCCTCGGAGAGGTTGCTGATGCCGACCACCACCGGGCGGTGCTCGCGCAGGCAGTCCACGAGCTCCTTCTCGAAGGCGGGGGAGTAGGCAGGGGGGTTGAGGACGGCCACGACCTCGGGGACCCGCGCGCCGGGGAACTCGTCGATGCGCAGCATCCGGTCCAGGACGCAGGTCGCGTAGAGCAGCGGGGTCGGCATGCCGGGGAACGCGCCCGTCGCGCCTTCCTCGATGTGCGGGGCGCTGACGAAGAGCACCGGGAAGTACTTGATGCGCCGGCGCTCTTCCTGACGGCGAGGGTCTTCGGGACCGGCCGCGGGCGGCCCGAGGCGGGCGGCGATCCCCTCTTCCACCGCGGCCTCGCGGTGCAGGGCTTCCCGCGAGACGGTGCGCGGATCCTCGCCGTCGCCGGGGCGCAGCCGCCAGCGCTTCTCCTCCTCGTACAGCTCACGGTCTATCCGGTCGGCGCGCGCCTGGCGCACACTGCGCGCCAAGGCCTCCGGGACGGCGAGCGGTGCGGGGTCCATGAGCGTCACCCGCCCATCACGCGGGAGACGTACGCGGCGACTTCAGGGTCCGCGAGCAGGCGGCTCCGGTCCACGGTGAACCGGGTGGTCGTGCCGCGCGGGTCGGCGGCGCAGGTGCCGATGCCGCCGGTGGCGGAGAGGACGGTCGTCGCGGGTGGCGTGTCCGCCGGCGGGGGCTGCGCGTAGGTCCAGGCGGCCGCGGCGAGGTAGGCGAGGTAGTGCGAGAAGCGGTCGGAGAGCTGCTGCCGCACCGCCGGATCGACGGCGAGGCGCTCGCAGGCGGCGGCCACCGCCTCCCGGTAGGCCCTCTCCAGGGTCTCGGCGAGCGGCAGGACGTCCGCTCCGGTCGCCGCGGGTTCACCGTCGCACCCTCGCGCCGCCGCGATGGCGGTGTCGAGGTCCTGCGGGGAGAGCTGGGCGGCGAGTGTGCGCACGGCGGTGCGGTAGTCCTCGCCCAGGGTGTGGCTGTCGACGAGGACCGGATCGAAGGTGATCAGGGAGGGCTCGCCCAGCCCCAACACCCGTAACCGTGCGGCCAGTTCGCGGGCCAGTCCGCTGCCCGCGCAGTGTCCGAGCACGGCGAGGACCGGCTGCCCGCGCTCCTTGACGGCCTCGAGCCAGGGCGTCACGTACTCGCCGACGCCCTCCCGCAGGAGCGCTTCGACCGTGCCGCGCCTCGGTACGGCCTCCAGTACGTGCCGCCCGTCCAGGAAGGAGGCCAGGTCGGCGAAGCGGGCATCCCCGCGCCCGGCGTCGAAGGCCACCGTGAGGATCAGGCCCCCGTCGCCCTGCCGCAGTACGTGCCATCGCGAAGAAGTCATGGTGCTCCCGTCTGTCCGAGGCCGCGGAAGGCTATACGTGGGCATCGGCCCAGAAGGTGCCGTACTCGTCGGCGGTGCCGGGGGACGGCGCGGAACCGAAGTACGGGGTCTTGTCCATGGCCTGCGCGAACAGCTCCTGGCCCTTCAGGAACACGTCGTACACCTGGTCAGGGGTGGCCTTGTCGGTCGCGAAGACGGGTGGCAGATCCTCGTGGTAAAGACGGAAGTCACGGTGGAGCAGCTTCATCCCGAAACGCTCGGGGCGCTCGAACATGGCACTTCCCGGATACGGCACGAGACCGAAGAGATAGGTCGCCTGCAGCAGGTCGTCGTCGAGCAGTTCGCATACCCAGTCGATGCTGCGCCGCATGTCGTCGGTGCTCTGGTCGGGAAAGCCGTTCACGGTGAAGGCGCAGGCGGCGAGCCCGGCGTCCCTGACTTTCTTGAGGGTTTCCCTGGTCGCACTCAGCTTCATGTGGTGCTTGTGCGTCTCATGACTTTCCTGGACGGCGGTCTCAAGGCCGATCTCCACCCATTGGCAGCCGCTGCTCTTCAGCTTGTGCAAAATGCGGTCGTCGGTCAGGCAATTCAGCCGGGTCTGGCAGTCGTAATTGATGTCGCCTTCTTGCTCCAGGAGTTCCAGGAGTTCGAGGGTGCGATCCGGGTGCAGGGTGAAGGTTTCGTCGCCCCAATAGATGTTGTGCCGACCGCCGTAGCGGGACCGGTAGGCGCGGATCTCTTTGAGGACGCGGTCGAGGGGGAAATAGTCGGGGCGTTGACCGATGGTCTGGATGGTGCAGAACGTGCACTTGTAGGGGCAGCCGAGAGCGTAGACCTGGCGTAAGTAGCGAATGTCTTCGCCGGTACTCGTGGGGAAAAGGTCCACCTTGGGGAAGGGGATGTCGGCGGGCATCAGGTGCGGATAGCGGTGTGCCGTCCGGACGGTGGAGCCGTCGGAGCGCTGGTGCACCAGGTTGCCCACACCGGACACCTCGCGCCCGTCGGCCAGGGCGTCCAGGAGCGCGGGAAGTGCCTGCTCACCGCGGTCGACCACGACGTAGTCGACACTGGGATGGGCGGCCACCTCGTGGGCCAGTGGCGTGGCGACGACCCCGCCGTAGACGACGTGGGCCGCGGGGTGGACGCGCTTGACGGCGTCCGAGATCTCGTACGCGTAGCAGAGGTTCACGGTCATCGGGGAGAACAGATAGACGTCCGCCGGATGCCGGCGCACGGCCGCCTCGACGGCGTCCACGGCCATGAGCCCCGGCTGCGTGAACGCGTTCGGATCGGTGTAGAGATCGACCACATCGATATCGGTGTAGCCGTGCGCGACGAGCACTCCGCCCAGCCAGTGCATCCAGTGCGGAAGCTCCCACATGTTTTTCCGCATGTGGTCGAGTCCCGGGTGCGCCGCATGGTACTGAATGTCGAAATTTCGCCAGAAGTCTTTGCGCTGTGCAATAGGAACGGTAGACATGGGCGTATGCACAAAAGCGACCCGCAATTTCCCTCCAGGGAGAGGCGGTTGGGGCTGCGTACAGACGATCCAAGCGAAATTGAATTTTTAGCATGTGTGACGGAGTACCGTCAAGGAGGCCTGTCAAGGGAGCCTGTTCCAGGCATCCTTGACGGCCTTCAGGGCGTGTGATCTACTGCCCGTCGGCAGATCTGGATTGGGGGAACCCATGCCGTCAGGGGAACTGTCCGAAGACCAGGATCAGGCACGGCCGACGGGTACGGAGGGCGGTTCGCCCTCTTTATGGAGCAACCCCGCATATCGAATTTTCTTAGGCGTTCAGACCCTTTCCGCGCTCGGTGACTCCTTCTCCTATGTCGCGTTGCCCCTGTTGGTGCTGCACAGCACGGGTTCGGTCCTCCAAATGGGCCTCGTCACCGGGCTCACCGGTGTCGCGTCGATCCTGACCGGCCTTTTCGCCGGTGTCGTCGCCGACCGCTTCGACCGCAGACGGCTGCTCATGCTCGCCGACGGGGCGCGCTGTCTGCTCTACCTCGTGATCCCGCTGGCATGGATCTCCTCGACGCCCGTCTGGCTCATCTACACCGTCGTCCCCATCGCGGGATGCTTCTCGATGCTCTTCCAGGTCACCTACGTGACCGTGGTGCCGGCCATCGTCCAGCCGGACCAGATCACCAAGGCCAACGGCCACATGTACGCGACGTACGCGATCGCCAGCGTCGCCGGGCCCGCGCTCGCGGGCTTCGTGGCCTCGTCCGCGGGTCCCGCCGCCGCGATCGGCATCGACTCCGCGACCTTCGCGGTCTCGGCCCTCGGCGTCCTTCTCGTGAAGTTCAACGGCAGGCCTCGGACGTCCGACACCGCCCAACACGGCTCCATCCGCAACGAGTTCCTGGCCGGGGCCAAGTTCCTGTGGCTGCACCCGGTGCTGAGGCCCCTGACGCTCCTGCTGTCCCTGATCACCTTCCTCATCTACGGCCTGACCGACCTCGTCATCTATCTGGTCAAGGACGAGTTGAACCACCCCGACACCACGGTCGGCTATGTGTTGACGGCCGGGACCGTCGGCTCGTTCATCGCCTCCGCGGTGGTCGCCCGGGTGCGCAGACGGTTCGCGTTCGGCGCGACCTGGATCTGCGCGTTCTCGGTCGCGGGTTTCGCCGTCGCCGGGATCGGCCTGTCCGGAAGCGTCCCCGTGATCGCCGTGCTGATGGCGATCACCCTGATGTGCACCGGCATCGCGGGCATCTCCTCCATGTCGCTGCGCCAGGAGGTGACCCCCAGCCACCTGCTCGGCCGGGTCACGTCCGTGTTCTGGACCATCCACACGGCCCTGGGTCCGATCGGTGCGGCCCTCACCACCGCGGTCGCCGCCGGAGCCGGGGTCACCACGATCTGTCTCGTCATCGGTGTCGCCGTACTGGCCATCGCGCTGACCGGCATGCTGACCGGCATCGCCCGGCCGCACGCCGTCGACAGCCCGGCGGAAGAGGTCGCATGAGCCCTGGCATACCTGGCACCCCTGGCACCCCTGGCACCCCTGGCACCCCTGGCACCCCTGGCTTTCCTGGCCCCGGCGCCCTGTCCCCGGCCCAGGAGAGCTTCTGGTTCCTGGACCGGATGCACCCCGGCACCGCGCTGTACAACTCCTGCTCGGCGATCCGCCTGACCGGCCCGCTCGACGCCGACGTGACGGCCGGCGCCGTACGCGAGATCGTCCGCAGACACGACGTCCTGCGCGCGAGCTTCCCGGCCGACGGCGGCGTCCCGCGCACACGCGTCGAGCCCGAACTGCCCCTGGACACACCCCTGATCGACCTGACCGGACTGCGCCCCGGGCTCCGCGACACCGAGGCGCACCGCCTGGCCGAGGAGCACGCCCGGCGCCCGTTCGACCTGGAATGCGGCCCCCTGATACGCACGGCCCTTCTGCGGTCGGCCGACGACGACCACACCTTGCTGCTCAACTGGCACCACATCATCAGTGACGGCTGGTCCCGGCAGGTCTTCCTCGACGAGTTCCTCGAAATCGTCGGCGCACGGGCCGAGGGCCGAACCCCCGAGCTGACCCCGCTGCCCGCCCAGTACGCGGACCTCGTCGCCCGACGGCAACACCTGAGCGCGGGCGATCCCACCTACGAGGATGAACTGGCCTACTGGCAAGGGAAGTTGGCCGGTCTCCCCGACGTCCGGCGACTGCCCCCGGACCGCACACCCCCCGAACGGACGACACCACCCGCTGCCTCCGCACGCCGCACGCTCGACCCCGAACTGATGCACCGCATAAGGGTGTTGGCGCGATCCGAGCGCGTCACGCCGTTCATGGTGCTCCTCACCGGCTTCGTGATCGCACTCTCGCGCCACATGGACCAGGACGACATCCTGGTCGGTACGCCGAGCGCCCTGCGGGAGGACATCGACGCCGACCTGCTGATCGGGCCCTTCCTCAACATGCTCGCCCTGCGCGCCGATCTGTCGGGCGACCCGACCGTGCGCCAGGCCCTGGCCCGGGTCCGGCAGACCTGCCTGGGCGCGTACGAACACCAGGCGGTCTCCTTCCAGGACGTCGTCGCCGCCCTCGACAGCGAACGCGGCGACGGGGACGACCAGTTCTTCGGCGTCACCTTCCAGTACATCGGTACGCCCTCCACCCGCACGGGACCCGGCGGTCTGACCGCGAGCGCCGAGGAAGTGGACATCGGCGTCGCCAAGTTCGACCTGACCGTCGACGTGTTCGCCGAGGAGGGGCATACGGACGTCCTCGCCCACTACGACAGCGGGCTCTACCGCCCCGAGACCATCGAAGCGCTGCTCCACCTGTGGCGGTCCGTGCTCGACGACATGACCCGGGACCCGGAGCAGCCTGTCGCCCTGACCGGAGCGCTCGGCTCCGACGACTGCGCCCTGCTGCTCGCCGCCGCTACGGGAGCCCCGGTCGCGCCTGTCGAAGTGGCGCCCGTCGAAGTGACGCCCGTTGAGGTCGCGCCCGTCGAAGCCGCGCCCGTCGAAGAAGACTGCGTGCTCGACGTCTTCGAGCAGTGGGCCGACCGCACGCCCGACGCCCCCGCCCTGGTGCACGGCGCCACCCGTCTCACCTACGGCGAATTGGACCGTGCCGCCAACCGTCTGGCCCACCGGCTGCTCGCTGATGGCGTCGTCCCCGGAGCCCGCGTCGGCATCTACATGGAGCGCTCCGCAGAGAGCGTCGTCGCGGTCCTCGCGGTGTGGAAGACGGGCGCCGCCCATGTGCCGCTCGACCTCGACAGCCCCGCGTCCCGTCGCGCGATGATCGTCGCCGACGCCGGGGTGGACGTGGTGATCACCCAGGAGTCGATCGTCTCCGACCTCGCCGGTGATCCCGTACGCAGTCTGGTCACGGGTCCGGACGGGGGTGACCCGAGCGGGGGCGACCGGGACGGGGCCAGCCCCGCGCGCACCCCCGACACCCGCCCCGCCCGCCGACTCGACCCCGCCAGCCTCTGCTATGTCATGTATACGTCGGGTTCGACGGGGCGTCCGAAGGGCGTCATGGCCACGCACGGATCGCTCCGGCGCATCCAGCTCGCCTGGGAGCACGCCTTCGCCCTGCGCGGGCGTATCCACGCTCATCTGCAGATGGCCAACTTCAGCTTCGACGGTTACCTGGGCGAGCTCGTCCGCTGCATCGGGTCCGGCGCTACCCTCGTCGTCTGCCCCCGCGAGACCCTTCTCCTTCCCGCCCGGCTGCTGCGGCTGATGCGCGAGGAGGGCGTCGACGTCGCCGACTTCGTGCCCACGGTGCTGCGGACCCTGGCGGCGCACGTCGCCGAGAACCGCGCTGACCTGGCCTTCCTCAAGCTGCTCATCGTCGGCTCGGACACCTTCCCCGCCGACGAGCTGGCGCGGATCCGCGGGCTGTGCGGACCGGACACGGACGTGGTCAACTGCTACGGCCTGACCGAAGGCACCATCGACAGCACCTACTTCACCGTCGGCGCCGACGACCAGGACACCCGCTCCGTACTCATCGGCACCCCCCTGCCCGGCACCGAGGCGTATCTCCTCGACGACCGGATGCGCCTCGTGCCCCCGGGCGTGCCCGGCACCCTGTACATCGCGGGCCCCACCCTCAGCCGCGGCTACCTGGGCGCCCCCGGCCGCACCGCGGACGCCTTCGTGCCGCACCCCTTCGCCGCCCGGCCCGGCGAGCGGATGTACCGGACCGGAGACCGAGGCCGCTACCGCCACGGGCCGCAGGGCCTGCGCATCGAGTTCCTCGGCCGCCGCGACCAGCAGCTGAAAGTGCGCGGCTACCGCGTCGAACTCGGCGAGATCGAGGCCGCGTTCCGCCGCTCCCCGCACGTGCGCGACGCCGTCGTCCTCACCGAGGGGGAGCAGGACGCCAAACGCGTCCACGCCTACCTCGTACCGAGGGGCGGGCAGGAAGGCGTCGACTGGCACGGCGTGCTGCGCGAGCATCTGCCGCTGTACATGCTGCCCGACCGCCTGGTGCTCCTGGCCGAGCTCCCGCTCACCCCGAACGGCAAGCTCGACCGTGCCGCACTGGCGCAGACCCCCGGCACCGAGGTCGCCCCGCCCGGCACCTCCAGGCCGGCCCGCACCCCCGTCGAGCACACCCTTCTCGGCCTGTGGGGCACCGCGCTGCGGCGCGCGGACATCGGCGTGCACGACGACTTCTTCAGCCACGGCGGTGACTCGCTGATGGTGATGCGGGTGATCGCCGCCGCTCATGACACCTGGGGCGTGGACATCACCGTCCGGGCCTTCTTCCGCGCTCCGACGGTGGCCCGTCTGGCGCCACTGGTCGAGCAACTGCTCGCCGAGTCCGCCACCGACGGCGGGACGGACGCAGGACCCGGCAGGATCGACCGGATCGTCCCGGTGGCCCGCCAACGCATCGCGTACGAGGAGGGCTCATGACGGCTGGAGCGCACGGCGGCGACCCGGACGGATACCGGGTGGTCGTCAACCACGAGGAGCAGTACTCGATCTGGCCCGCGGGGCAGGAGCGGCCCGCGGGCTGGGACGACGCGGGGCACGGCGGATCGCGCGAGGAGTGCCTCGCGCACATCGAGACCGTGTGGACCGACATGCGGCCGCTGAGCCTGCGCCGCCGGATCGAGCGGGAGGCCACGGGATGACGCCGTACTACCTGGGCTGCCTCATCGGCGACGTACGCGGCTTCGCGGGCTGGGCCGAATCGGCGGCGGGGGAACAGCGCGAGCTGCCCGACGACACCGTGGTGTACGTGCGCGACGATCTCGCCGTCGTGCGGCACCCGGTCCAGGCCGACCAAGGGGTGCTGTGGGACGCGGCGACGCCGCAGTGGCGTGCCTTCTGCACCGACGAGCTGCGGTTCGAGCCGCCCGCCGGACGGGAGTGACGGCCGTGGAGCTGCCCCACGTCATCGAGGCACACGAGGGCGAGAGTCTCCTGGACCGGATCAGCGGGGACCGGACCGCGATGAGGCGGCGGCTGCGCGCCAACGGCGCCGTCCTGCTGCGCGGCTTCCCGGTCGGCGGGGTCGACGGGTTCGAGTCCGCGGTCCGTGCCCTGTCCGGTGCGGACCCACTGCCCTACGAGGAGCGGTCCTCGCCGCGCAGCACCATCAAGGGCCGCGTCTACACCTCCACCGACTATCCGCCGCACGAAGAGATCTTCTTCCACAACGAGAACTCCTACCGCGTGTCCTGGCCGATGAGCCTGTACTTCTACTGCGTCGAGCCACCGGGCGGAGGCGGGGCCACCCCGCTGTCGGACACGCGCCGCGTGCTGCACGCCCTCGATCCGGCTGTGCGCGAGGAGTTCGAGCGGCGCGGCTGGATGGTCGTGCGCAACTACGGCCCCGACTTCGGGCTGAGCTGGCAGGAGGTCTACGACACCGGGGACCGCGCGCAGGTGGAGCGGTTCTGCGCGGCCAACGGCGTCGTCGCCGAGTGGCGCGCGGACGGCAGGCTGCGCACGTCATCGGTGCGCGAGGCCGTGCACCGGCATCCGGAGACGGGGGAGGAGGTGTGGTTCAACCACGCCGCGGTCTTCCACCTCTCGACGCTGTCACCGGAGAACCGTGAGGGAATGCTGGAGCTGTTCGGCGAGGAGGATCTGCCCAACCAGAGCTACTTCGGCGACGGCGCGGCCATCCCCGACGACGTCGTGGCGCATGTGCGCGAGTGCTATCGCTCGGCGGCCACGCGGTTCGACTACGCCCGCGACGACGTCCTGGTCGTCGACAACATGCTCACCGCGCACGGCCGTGAACCGTTCACCCGCCCCCGTACGATCGCCGTCGCCATGGCCGAGGCGGTCGAGGCGGCCGGGCAGAGGCGACCGGCATGACGGGCCGGACCGTCTCCGCCCTGGTGAGCGACGCGTCGTACGCCCAGGCGAGGATGTACTTCCTCGACGAACTGGCGAGCCGGGCAGGGGCGTTCACGGTCGCCCGCGCCCTCGACCTGACCGGTGACGTCGACCCGGCGGCGCTCGACGCGGCGGTGCGCGGATGCGTGCGCCGCCACGAGAGCCTGCGCACCTGCTTCCGTGTCCTGGACGGACAGCTGCGACAGATCGTCACCGACGACGGGCCCACGCTGCGCGTCGTGGACCTGCGCGCCCTGCTCGGCCGAGGCACTCCCGCGGACGAGGAAGCTCTGGTCGCAGGCCTTGCCCGCCAGGAGGCCGCCGAGCCCTTCGACCTGCGGCGGGTGCCCCTGCTGCGGACCACGCTGATCCGGCTCACCGACCAGCGGTCCGTCCTGCTGGTGACGCTCCATCACATCGTGGCCGACGCCTGGTCCCTCGCGCTCCTCCTGCGCGAGCTCTCGGAGCTCTACCGGGCCCATGCCGCAGGCGTCCCGCACAACCTGCCTGAACTCCCCTTGCAGTACGCCGACTTCGCCGCCTGGCAGCAGCGCGCGGAGGCGACCGGCAGCCACGACCGGCACCTCGCCCACTGGCGCGAACGCGTCCGCGACCTGCCCGAACTCGCCCTGCCCACCGACCGGCCGCGGCCCGAACAGCTCTCCTACCGCGGACAGGAGCTCTCCGTCCCGCTCGACGACCACCTCGCGGACCGGCTGAACGAGCTGTGCCGACGGGAGGGAGCGAGCCTGTTCATGGCGCTCCTCGCCGGTTTCTATGTCGCCCTGCACCGCTACAGCGGTCAGACCGATCTCGCCGTGGGCGGCACCACGTCGGGCCGGGCCCGGCCCGAGACGCAGAACGTGATCGGTTCCTTCGTGAACATGGTGGTGCTGCGGACCCCGGTGCGTGAGGACCACACATCGCGTGACGTGCTGCGAGCCACCGCCGAGACCTGCCACGACGCCTACGAACACCAGGATCTGCCCTTCGAGCGGCTGGTTGCGGCGCACGGCGGGGACCGGCGGGCCAACCGCAACCCGCTGTTCCAGATCGTGTTCCAGATGATCGTCGAACCGGACGACGACCTGTCCGTGCCGGGACTGCGGATCCGGATGCGCGAAGCGCCCACCACCGTCACCTCCTTCGACCTGGTGTGCACCGTCGCGAGCACGGCCGGCCGTCTTTCGGCGACCCTGGACTACGCGACCGAGCTGTGGGACCGGGACACCGTCGCCGCCCTGGGGCACGCCTGGCAGCGGGCGCTGCGCGAACTGGCCGAGCGGCCCGACCATGCCGTACGGGACCTCGCCCTGGCCGAGGAACGCGCTTACACCGCGGACGCGTTGACTGACGAGCTGCGCCGGACGGCGGCTCTCGCGGACCTGCCCGCAGAGGCCGCGCTGACCGTCCGCGATCCCTACGGCCACCCCGCGCCGCAGGGAGCCGTCGGTGAACTCCTGCGCCGCGACGGGCCGGACGCTCCCGCGCGGCCGACCGGCATCGCGGTGCGCTCCGACGGGCGTGGCCGCCTGATGGCCGCGCCCTCCCGAGACGACGAACCCCCAACCCCCGCCCCTTCGTCGGCCGCTCACTCCGAACCCGTCGGCCCCATGGAGCGTGAACTCGCCGCCCTGTGGGAGGAACTCCTCGGCCGCACCGGCATCGGACGCCACGACAACTTCTTCCGGTGCGGCGGCCATTCGCTCCTGGCGACGGTCCTCATCACCCACGTCCAGGAGCGCTACGACGCCGACGTGACCCTGGAGGCGTTCTTCCGCCTGCCCACCCCCGCGGGCCTCGCCGAGGTCATCGCCGCCGCCCCGGACACCGCGATGACCGACGGCACGGAAGCGGATGAACTGGCGGCGCTCGTGGCCGCCTTGGAGGGGCAGGAGGACCATGCCTGAAGCCGATCTCGCCGAGCGGATCCAGAACCTCAGCGCGAAGAAGCGTGCGGAACTGCTCCGGCAGCTGAGCGAACGCCGCATCACCCCGCCGCTGAGCCTGTTCGCCGGGCCGACCGAGGGCGACGCACCCGTGTCGTCGGCGCAGCGCCGCATCCTCTTCCTGGGCGCGCTGCAGCCGGAGAGCTCCGGCTACACCAGCGTGAACCCCTTCCGGCTCACCGGGCGCCTCGACCCGGCCACGCTCCGCCGCTGCCTCGACGAGATCACCGCCCGGCACGAGATCCTGCGCACCGTGTTCCCCACGGTCGACGGCGTCCCCGTGCAGCGCGTCCTCGGCGCCACGCGTGCCCCGCTGCCCGTCGTCGACCTGCGAGGGCTTGCGCCCGCACGGCGTGCGGCGGAGGCGGACCGCCTCATCGAGGCCGAGCACGGCATCCCCTTCGACCTGACGGCCGCCCCGCCCGTCCGCTTCAGGCTGCTGCGGCTGTCCGCCGAGGAGTCGGTACTCCTCTCGGTGTTCCACCACGTCGCCGTGGACGGCTGGTCCCTCGCCGTCCTCGGCCGTGAACTGACCGCTCTGTACGAGGCGTTCACGCTCGGCCTGCCGAGTCCGCTGCCGCCCTTGCCGGTGCAGTACGCCGGTTACGCTCGCTGGCAGTCCCTCCGCGAGGACGGCGACGAGATCCGGCGGCAACTGGCCTACTGGGAAACACACCTCAGCGGCGCCCCCGACCGGCTCGACCTGCCCACCGACCGGCCCCGGCCCCCGGTGCAGAGCCACCGGGGCGCCACCCACCACTTCGTGGTCGACGCGGAGCTGACCGAGTCCTTGCGCGAGCTGGGGGAGGAGCACGGAGTCACCCTCCACATGACGCTGCTCGCCGCGCTCTCCACCGTGCTGTACCGCTACAGCGGACAGGACGACATGCTCATCGGCGGCGCCGTCGCCAACCGGCGGCAGAGCGAACTGCACGACCTGGTCGGCTTCTTCGCCAACTCCGTGCTCTTCCGCACGCGCCTCGACGGCGACCCCGGCTTCGCGGAACATCTGGCCCGGGTACGGCAGACCTGCCTGGAGGCACACGCCCACCAGGACGTCCCGGTGGACCTGATCGCCCAGCGCCTGTTCCCCGAGCGCGACCTCGCGCGCAACCCGCTCTACCAAGTGAACTTCACGCTGCACAACACACCGCCCGTCACCGGTCACCCTTCCGGCCTGACGGCGACGTTGCTCGACACGGCCACCGAGTCCTCCCGCTTCGACCTCGACTTCAACATCCTCGAAACCGAAGCCGGGCTCGACTGCCTCGTCGACTACGCCACCGACCTCTTCGACGCCACCACCGTGGGCCGTATCTGCGACTCCCTCGGCGAACTGCTCTCCGCCGTGGTCGCCGACCCCGGGCAGCGCGTCTCCGCGCTGCCGGTGCTGTCCGCGCGCGAACTGCGGCGGATCGTCGGCGAGTGGAACGACACCGGCACCGAGACCTGCGGGACACCCCTGCACGAACTGGTCGCGGCCCAGGCATCCCGCACTCCCGACGCGATCGCCGTGTCCGGGGCGGACCGCACCGTCACGTACGAGGAGCTCGACGGCGGGGCGAACCGGCTGGCCCACCACCTGCGGGACGCCGGCGCCCGGCCCGGCACCGTCGTGGCCGTCCTCATGGACCACGGCCCCCGTACGGTGACCGCGCTGCTCGCGATCCTCAAGACCGGCGCCGCCTACGTGCCGCTCGACCCCTCCCACCCGCCGTCCCGGACGAACGCCATGCTCGCCGACAGCCGGGCCGCCGTTCTGGTGGCGGACGACGGCCTGCCGGTCGAGGTGGACCCCGCCGGAGCCCGCGTCGTCCGTCCTGGCGCCGAAGCCGACGCGATCGCCCGGCGGCCCGCGCAGCCGCCGGACGTACGGGTGTCAGCGGACGACCTGATCTACCTCATGTTCACCTCGGGCTCCACGGGCCGCCCCAAGGCGGCCCTGCTCACCCACCGCAACATCGTCAACTACCTGCTGTGGGCCAAGGACCACTACTCCGCCGCCACGGGAGCGGGCGTACCCGTGCACTCGCCCCTCGCCTTCGACCTGACCGTGACGAGCGTCTTCGCGCCCCTGCTCGCAGGACAGCGCGTGCTGCTCCCGGCACCGGCCGCCGACGGCACGCCCGATGCCGCGCTGCGCGACCTGCTGGCCGACGCCGCCGACCTGAGCTTCGTGAAACTGACGCCCTCACACCTGAGGCTCCTGGAACAGGCCGCGGACGGCGCACCGCTCGCTCTGCCCGCACGGACGGTCGTCCTCGGCGGGGAGGGCCTGCACGAGGAGGACCTTTCCGCCCTGCGAGCGGGCACACCGGCGGCCCGGATCATCAACGAGTACGGGCCCACCGAGACCGCCGTGGCCTGCACCGCCTTCGAGGCGGGGAGCGGTGCGCAGACGGGGAGCGGTGCGCAGACGGGGAGCGCTGCGGGCAGCGGTGCGCGGACGGGCAGCGGGGGCCGGGTGCCGATCGGACGGCCGATCGCCCATGTCCGTGTCCACGTCCTGGACGCCTCGCTGCGCCCGGTGCCGGTCGGCGTGCCGGGCGAGGCCTGCGTCGGCGGTGCCGGAGTGGGGCAGGGCTACTGGAGGCGGGCGGCGCTCACCGCCGAACGCTTCGTGCCCGACCCCTTCAGCACGGTCCCCGGCGCCAGGCTGTACCGCACGGGAGACCTGGTCCGGCTGCTGCCCGGTGGCGACCTCGAATATCTGGGCCGACAGGACGAACAGGTCAAGGTGCGCGGACACCGGCTCGAACCCGCCGAGGTCGAAGCCGCGGTGCGCAGTCATCCCGAGGTGCGGCAGTGTGCCGTCGAGGTGGTGCGACGCGCACCGGGCGACGAGCGGATCATCGCCTTCGTCTGCCTGCGGGACGGCTCACGGAGCGAGCGGAACTGGGACGGCGACCGCGTCGAGGAGTGGCGCCGCCTGTACGAGACCACCTACGGAGACCTGCCCGCGGACCACGACGCTTCTTTCAACCTCGCGGGCTGGCTGAGCAGTTACACCGGGCGGCCCCTGGACGAGGCCCAGATGCGCGGCTGGCTGGACGACACGCTCCGGCGCATCAGCGCCCTGCGTCCCCGCCACGTCCTGGAGATCGGCAGCGGCACCGGCATGATTCTGCTCAACCTCACGCCGGACGCCCGCAGTTACCGGGCGACCGACCTCTCGGCCGCCGCTGTGGCGCACGTACAGAGCGCGGTCGATGCCATGGACCTCCCGCCCGGCCGGATCGAGGTCCGCACGGCTCCCGCCCACCGGAGCATCACCCCGGAGACGACGGCCCCGGCACCCGACACCGTGGTGCTCAACTCGGTGATCCAGTACTTCCCCTCGGCCGACTACCTCCTGGACGTGCTCCGCCAGGCCGTCGACGCGGTGCCGGACGGCGGCCACGTCTTCCTGGGCGATCTGCGCAGCCTGCAGCTGCTCGACCTGTTCCACACGTCCGTCCAGGTGCACCGCGCCCCCGCGAACATGCGCCTCGCCGAACTACGCTCCCGGATCAGCCGCCAGAGCGCCCTCGACCCGGAACTCTGTGTCGAACCACGGCTGTTCGAGGACTTCGCGTCCCGCCAGGCGCGAGTCGCGCAGGTGCGGGTCCTGCCCAAGCGCGGCCGTGACGACAACGAACTCAGCCACTACCGCTACGACGTCATCCTCACCGTCGGCCCCAAGCCACCCGCGCCGGAGCCCACCGGCACAGTGCTCGACTGGGCCACCTCACCCCTCGCACCGGGCGAGCTCCTGAACCTCGTCGAGCGGGAACGCCCCGAGCGCCTGCGCCTCACCGGAGTGCGCAACTCCCGGCTGAGCGGCGCACTCTCCCTGCGCGACCTCATCGAGAACCGTGCGCCCACCTCATCCGTGGGTGAACTCCGCGCCCGCGCCGAGGCCTTGACCTCGCAGGGCTGCGCCCCAGAGGACTGGTGGGAGCTCGCGGATCAGTGCGCGTACGAGGTGGAGCTGAGCTGGCTGGAAGGGCGGCCCGACGGCGCGTACGACGTGAGTCTGGTGCGCCGTGATGCCCCGGCCTCCGACGCCTCGCCCGCCGACGCCTCGCCCGCCATGACGCACCGCGACGCGACGCCCCCCGCCCGGCAGCCCGACACCGAGCCCTTCGACGCACGGCGGCACACCAACGACCCGCACTGGCGCAGGGCCTGCGCGATGACCGTCCCCGACATCGAAGCGCACGTACGGAACTGGCTGCCCGAGCCGCTTCTTCCGGCCCACTACGTCCCGCTGCCCGAACTCCCGCTCACCTCGAACGGCAAGACGGACCGCACCCAACTGCGCCGTCTCGCGGCGGACCCCGCGGTCGTGGAGCGGGCCGTATGGGCCGTGGCCGCCCGGGAACTCACCGCCACTGAGCAGGTCGTCGCCGGCATCTGGGACGAGCTGCTCGACTGCGGCGACGTCACTCCCGACGACGACTTCTTCGGTCTCGGCGGGCACTCCCTGCTCACCCTCCAGGTCGTCTTCCGCCTGCGCAAGCGCCTGGACGTCGCCCTGCCCGCGCGTGCCCCCTTCGACCACCGCACGCTCGCCGACCTTGCCGCCTGCGTCGACGCCCTGCGCGAACCCGCACCCGGCGCGGCGCCACCGCAGCTGACCGCCGCGCCCCGCACCGGCGTGCTGCCCGCCTCGTGCGCCCAGGAACGCCTTTGGTTCATGGACCAGTTGAACCCGGGCGACCCTCGCTACAACGTCCCCGTCTTCGACCGGATCCACGGCCCGCTGGACGCCGACGCGCTGTCCCGGGCCCTCGACACGCTCGTCGCCCGGCACGAGGTGCTGCGGACGCTGATCACCGCGCCCGATGGAGCGCCCCGGCAGGAGATCCGGCCGCCCGAGCCGGTGCCGTGCCCGCTGCTCGACCTCAGCGCCCTGCCCCGGACCGTACAAGAGACGGAACTGGCTCGGCTCGTGCGGGACGAGTACCACCGCCCCTTCGACCTCGCCCAAGGGCCGGTCCTGCGCGCACACTTGGTCCGTCTGGCGCCGGAAGACCACGCCTTCCTGCTGTCCCTGCATCACATCGTGCACGACGGCTGGTCGCTCGGGTTGTGCAACGCCGAGCTCGCCGAGCTCTACGAGGCCTTCGCCGAGGGCCGCGAACCCGACCCGCCCACGCCGACGCTCCAGTACGCCGACTACGCCGTATGGCAGCGGCGGCTGCTCGACGACGGCCACCTGGACGCCCAGCTCGCCCACTGGAAGCGCAGGCTGGCCGGCGTCACGGAGCTGCCCCTGCTGTCCACGGACCACCCGCGCCCCGCCCGGCCCACCGGCAGCGGCCGACTGCTCCCGGTGGTGATCCCGGCAGAGACCGTGGCCCAGATCCGGCGGCTGTGCCGCGAGTCCGGTGCCACTCCGTTCGCCGTGCTGCTCACCGCGCTCGGCGCGGCCCTGTGCGCCCACACGGGGGAGCAGGAGGTCACCGTCGGCACCGATGTCGCGGGCAGGACCGCCCCCGAGACACAGGAGATGCTCGGCTTCTTCGTCAACCAGCTGGTGCTCCGCGTCGACCTCGCGGGCGAGCCGACCTGGCGCGAGCTGCTCGCGCGGGTCCACGGCACGGTGCTCGAAGCGCTCAGCCACCAGGACGTGCCCTTCGAACGCGTCGTCCAAGCGCTCAACCCGCCGCGCAGCCGCAGGCACAGCCCGCTGTTCCAGACCAAGCTCGTCCTCAACAACACACCGGGACGGTCCGGCATGGAGATACCGGGGCTGCGGATCGCACCGGTCCCGATGGGCCTCGACACCACCAGGTCCGACGTGGCGCTGATCCTCCAGGAGAGCCAGGAGGTGCGGGACGGGATCAGCCCGGCCGACGCGGACGGGGAAATCTCCGGGTTCCTGGAGTACAGCACCGAGTTGTTCGAGGAGACGACCATGACCGCACTGCTCGACGACTTCGTCCACACCCTGAAGGCCTTGACTCTGCCCCCGCCCCTGCCCTCGACCGACGACCCAGGAGCGGGAGCCACCCGATGAAGACGAAGACACCGCACATCGTCCTCGACGACACCCGGACCGTACTCGACGAGGGCCTGGCGCTGGCAGAGGCGGGGGACCACCGCGCGGCGGTCGGCCTGCTCCAGAAGGCCGCGGAAGACCCCCAACTGCGGGCACGCGCGCTGTACATGGCAGGGGAGTGCTTCCAGCGTCTCGGGGCGGAATCGGCCGCGGCCATCGCCTACCAGCAGGCGGCACTGAGCGGGCCGGGCGACGACGACAAGCGCCTGCTGTACGACAGCGCGCGAGCCCTGCGCGAGGAGGGCAGGCACGCCGAAGCGGCCGACCGCCTTGAGACGCTGCTGGCCTGGGACGCCACGTACGAGGACGCCTGGAAGCTCTGCGAGGACAGCCGGGCGCGCGCAGGCGCGAGGGCTCCGTCCTCCGCGCTCGTCAGGGACCTGGAGGCGCGCGGCCTGCTCGGGACCTCCGATTCGCGGATCGCGGCGTACGACGCGTTGTTCTACGTCCAGTTCGACCACACCGGCCTGCACGACAGCGTCAAGAAGCGTCTTGAACTGCTCCAGCTGCTCACCGCCGTCGGGGATGTCCCCGCCGTGGCCACCTCGCTCGACGTCGGCAGCGGCACCCTGCGCTACCCCCAGGTGCTCGACCGTTTCGGGGTGCGGTCGTACGGGATAGACCTCAGCGACGCGGGGATCCGCGTGTGCGTGGACGAGCGCTGGGCGCGTCGGTTCGCCGTCGCGGACGGCACGGCGATGCCTTTTCGCGACGGCAGCTTCGACCTGATCACCTGCATGATGGGCACGGTCAACCACTTGTCGGGGAGTCAGCGCGGGCGCTTCCTCGCCGAGGCGATCCGTGTGCTGCGGCCCGGCGGGCTCCTGGTGGTGAGTGCGTGGGATCCCGCCTGCCGATTCCAGACGTTCCTGTCCTTCTACTCCCCGGCGGAGATGGCCCAGCTGAGGGGCCAGCTGACCGAACGGGAGCTGCTGGGCGCGGAGTTCACGGCAGCGGGCTTCGGCGACGTACGCACCGCGCCCTTCTGCACGTTCCCGGACTGGCAGGTGACGGGGGCCGGTGCGGCCGGGACGAACGCCGACCACCTGGCGCGGCTCGCGGATCTCGACCGGGACCGCACGGCGCACGATCCGACGGTCGCGGGCCAGATGTTCCTGCTCAGCGCGCGCCGTTGACCGCTGCCCCGCGCAACGCGTCGGCGAGGCTGTCCGCCGTGAGGAACCGCACGCTGCGTACGGTGATCCCCTCGCGCCGGCAGGCGGCGGCGAGCTTCATCGCGGTGATGGAATCCCCGCCCAGGTCGACGAAGTTGTCACCGGACCCAACGCCGTGCACACCGAGGACGCGCTCGCACAGGGCGCATACTCTGCGCGTCAACTCGTCGGGGCCGCCGCTGTCGCCCTCGCGTTTCGTGCGGGAGGAATACGCCGGGCCCTCCTCCTTCTCGAACGTCGACTTCGCGAACAGATCCTGAAGGAGACCGCGGTCGAGCTTTCCGTGCCGGGTGAGCGGCAGTTCGTCGAGTGCGGAGAAGTGCTGGGGAATCATGTACGGCGGTAGGGCGGCGGCGAGTTCGGCCCGCAGGTGCCCGTGGTCGGGTCCCGAACCCGATCCGAGACGCGAGGAACTGTTGCGTTCCGGCACGACGAAGGCGACGAGCGCATTCCGTGGCTCGCGGGCCTTCAGTACCGCCGCCGCGCGTACGCCCTTCATCGCGCACAACAACGCCTCGATCTCCGCGACTTCGACGCGATGGCCGCGGATCTTCACCTGGCCGTCGGCCCGGCCCACGACGACAGGACGGCTCCGTGCGTCGAGCCGCACCAGATCTCCCGTGCGGTAGAGCCGCCCCGCGCCGTCGGGCAGCACGCTGAACGCCTTCTTTGTGGCCTCGGGAAGATTGAGGTAGCCGCGAGCCACGCCCACCCCACCGATCAGCAACTCGCCTACGCCTTGGGCCGCCTGCTCCTCGTCTCCGTAGTCGACGCTCACGTGCGTACGCGCAATGGGGTGGCCGATCGGCAACGGGTCGTCCGGCGCGTACTCCTCGACGTGGAACCCGGCGGCGGCGTCCAGGCGCAGGAAGCAGCGGCCCACCACAGTCTCCGTCGGCCCGTAGTGGTTGTAGACGACCGAGTCCGGGAAGAGCCGCCGCAGGGCCGTGAGATGGCGGGCGCGCAGGACCTCGCCGCCGACGACGAACTGCCGTGGCCCGCGCAGCCCGTGCCGGTCGCCGAGACGTGCCAGGAGTATCTCGATGTGCGAGGGAGTCAGGCGCACCAGGTCGAAGGACGGGTTCTGGACGGCCGTCGCCAGGTCCTCGGCCTCTTGGCCTCGTGGGGCGAGGTGGAGGGTGCCGCCGGTGACGAGCGGCAGGAAGAAGCTGGTCAGGGAGAAGTCGAAGCTGAGCGGCGTGTGCAGATACGCGTCGACCGGCTCACCGCCGGAGAACTCGGACACCGCCCAGTGGACGTAGTTCGACAGCCCGGAGTGTTCCACCGCCACGCCCTTGGGGTGCCCGGTGGAGCCGGAGGTGTACAGCACATAGGCGAGACGTGCGGGGTCCGGCGGGCCTGGCTGGGTGGGGGTGCGCGTCGAGGGCGGCGTGAAGCCGGTACGGAGAAGAGGCACGGCCCGCACGCCTTCGTCCGCCAGCAGCCGCTGGTGATCGACATCGGTGACGGCGTCAGTGACGGCATCAGCGTCGGTATCGGTGACGGCGAGTTCCATGGACGTGTCGCGCACCATGAATGCCAGCCGTTGTGCGGGGAGATCGGTGCCCAGCGGCACATAGGCGCCGCCCGCCCCGAGGATGGCGAGGACACCGATGACGAGGCCGGGGGAACGGTCCGCGAGGAGTCCGACAGGCTGCTCCGGACGGACCCCGCGCCCCAGAAGTTCCTCGGACAACTGGATGACCCTGGAGTGCAATTCCCCGAAAGTCATCCGGACATCGCCCTGCACGACGGCCGGAGCATCGGGCCGCCGTTCCGCCTGTCCGGCGAACCAGTCGTAGACGGAAGAAGCGAACTCGCCGTCCGCCACCGCTTCCTGGTGCACCGTCACCCTCATGGACGACTCCGTTCGCAATTCCGGGACGAGTATCCGCGCACAAACGAATCGAGTGACAGCCGCGGAAATGCTAAAGGTGCGGCCGCAGTCCTTCAACAGGACTGCGGCCGTTGCCCTCTTTCCCGTCAGGCCGTGGCTTCGGACGCCGGGCGGGGGTCGGTGACGGCCTCGGTGTCGGAACCCGTCTCCACCTCCCGTACGGGAATGAACGCCGCGACCACCGCCGCCGCGAGGCCCACCCCGCAGCCCATCAGCATGGCGGCCCGGAAGCCGTTCTCCGAAGGCAGGAGATGGCCGCCGAAGTCCGTCGTCATCTGGGCGAGGACCACGCCGATCACGGCCGCCGCAGCGGAGCTGCCGATCGAGCGCATCAAGGTGTTGAAGCTGTTGGCCGACGCGGTCGCCGACCGGGGGACCGCGCCCATGATCAGGGCGGGCATGGCGCCGTACGCCAGGCCGACGCCCGTGTTGCAGATGAGCGTCACGACCAGCAGGCCCCAGGTCGAACCCATCAGGAGCAGGGAGGAGCCGTAGCCCACGGCGATGACCAGGGCGCCGACCGACAGCGTCACCTTGGGGCCGCGGGCGGCCGAGAGCTTGGCGCCGAGCGGTGCGAGGGCCATCATCATCAGGCCCGCCGGGGCCATCCACAGGCCCATGGCCATCATCGACTGGCCCAGGCCGTAGCCGGTGGCCTCGGGCAGCTGGAGCAGTTGGGGAACGACCAGCGACTGGGCGTACATCGCGAAACCGACGAGCACCGAGGCCGCGTTGGTCATCAGGACCTGCGGGCGGGCGGTGACGCGCAGGTCGACCAGCGGTTCGTCGCTGCGCAGCTCCCACCAGCCCCAGGCGAGGAGAATCACCACGGCGGCGGCGAACAGGCCGAGCGTGGTGCCGCTCCTCCAGCCCCAGTCGGAGCCCTTGGACACGGCGAGCAGCAGGCTGATGAGCCCGCTGCCCAGTCCGATCGCGCCCAGTACGTCGAAGCGGACCGCGCCGGTGCTCACCCGTCCCGCGGGCACGAACAGCCAGGCCATGACGGCGACCAGGAGGCTCAGGGCGCCGGCGACCCAGAACAGCACGCGCCAGCTGGCGTTCTCGGCGACCGCGGCGGAGAAGGGCAGACCGAGCGCGCCGCCCACGCCCATGGACGCGCTCATCAGGGCGATGGACGAGCCGAGCTTCTCCGGCGGCAGCACGTCACGCAGGAGGCTGACGCCCAGCGGCACCACGCCCATGCCCAGGCCCTGCATGCCCCGGCCGACGATCATCGGCACCACGGAGGAGGCGAGCGCGCAGACCACCGAACCGGCGACGAGCGGGATCACGGAGACGAGCAGCATGCGCCGCTTGCCGTACATGTCGCCGAGCCGCCCTGCCACGGGCGTCGCCACCGCCGCCGAGAGCAGGGTGGCCGTGACCACCCATGAGGCGTTCGACGGGCTGGTGCCGAGCATGTCGGGGAGGTCGCCGATCAGGGGCACCACCAGCGTCTGCATGACCGCGGCCACGATGCCCGCGAGAGCGAGTACCCCAACGACACGCCCAGGGCGGACATCGGGTTTCGAGCTGACCACTGGCTTCTCCCTCGGTTCGCCCGGACGGCCGCCGGACACGATATGCACTATACATATGAAGTGCATGATGCATATGCCTAGTAGAATGTCTGTATGGAAAAGCCCGCTCGTCGCATGGACACCTCAGCTGGCCGCACGGAGAAGCCCGTTCGGCAGGTCGAATTCGAGACGATGCTGCTCGGACGGCATTCGCACCTGTTCAACCCCCGCACGCGCTCCTCCGGCGGGCGCCTCGACCGCAGCGCGTACATCCTGCTCAGCCGCATCCAGATGGACGGCCCGATGTCCATCGGTCAGCTCACCGACGCCTTCGGCCTGGACGCCTCCACCCTCAACCGGCAGACCGCGGCCATGCTGCGCGCCGGACTCGTCGAGCGCATCCCCGACCCCGACGGCGGCATGGCCCGCAAGTTCCGCATCTCCGCCGAGGGGGCGCGGCAGCTCGACGCCGACCGCTTCGAGTACACCCAGGGCCTGGAGAAGGTCCTGGACAACTGGTCGGCCGATGACGTGGCGACCTTTGCCGGATTCCTCCAGCGCTTCAACAGCGACATCGAACGCTTGGAGGGGCACCCCTGGCCGCGCCCCTGAACCGCCGCGCTGCCCCCTACTTCTTGAGCCCCTCCATCGTCGCGCGGGTGTCCGTGGTGAGCATCTCCTCGACCTCCGACGCGGTCGGCGGCTCGGACTTGTCGTCCGTGCCCGCGTACGAGCTCCAGTGCATCTGGAGCGTGAACCAGCCCTCGCGCACGGCAAGGGTCATGCCGTTCAGGTCGTCGTCGCCCGTGCCGCTCGTCTCGGTCACCAGGAACGCCTCGTCCCCGATGCCGCTCACGGCCTTGGTCTTGTAGCTGTACGTCTTCTGCGACTGGTCCTCGTAAGCCTTCTGCTCCGAGGCGAAGTCGCCCTCGGGGTCCGTCGCCTTGTGCCACCGGGCGGTGGAGTAGACGTAGATGCTCGAATAGGCGTCGGCGCCCGCGTCCGGGTCCTTGAGCTTGCGGCTGCAGTAGCTCTGGTCGAAGGCCTTCTGCCGGGAGCCGTAGCTCGTGGTCGACGTGGAGTCGCCGTCGATCTCGTACTTCTTCTTGAAGCCGTCGAGCGGCGAGGCGTCGCAGAGGTCCTTCGTGTACTGGTAACCGGCGAGGTCCGCCTTCGCGTCGTCGCCGCCGCTCCCGCTGTCGGAACCCAGGTTGCCGGTGGCGAAGAGCCCGCCCGCCCACAGGGCCGACGCCAGCACGACGCCGCCGATTCCCCACACCCAGCCCGGGGTGGGCTTGCGCGGACCTGCCGGGGGCGCGGGCGGGGCGGGCGGCTGACCGTAGGGGCCCGGCTGTTGACCGTAAGGGCCCGGCGGCTGGCCGTATGGCTGTGGGGACGGGGCGGCCGGGGGCTGCTGATAGGGATTCGGGGGCTGCTGGTACGGATTCGGCTGGTTCGGCTGACTGGGCTGGTTGGGCTGGGGGTTCGGTATCGACATAGGCGGCAATGTACCGGGGGCCCGCGGTCGGGAGCGGCGGCCCGGCCCTGGTCCGGTCAGGAGCGACCCACTCAAGTAAGGTCACCCTTAGCTATGTGTGCGACCGTGCGTACGCAGTGGACTCCTGGAGGCTTCCCCATGCCGCTCACCGCTCCTCCCGTCGGGGCGACCCGCAGGCCGCCCCGCATCCCGCGGCCGCGGCCCGTCGAGCGCGCGGAGAGTGCGTGGGTGGTCCGGGCCGTGGAGCGTGGCGACTTCTGGGGGGACGTGCGGGAGTCCGGTGGGGCGCCCGTCGTCGAGCCCGATCCTCGGGGCGACGAGGGGCATCGGGTGGTCACGTTCCTGTGGCGCGGCAACGACGCGACCCGCGCCGTCCTCGTGCTGCCCAACAAGATCGTCGATCCGCGCGACATGACCCCCAACCTGATGGAGCGGGTGCCGGGCACGGACATCTGGCACTGGTCGGTCCGCATGCGCGCGGACTGGCGCGCGACCTACAGCCTGTGCGTGGACGAGGGGGCAGGGCCCGAGCGGGTGGACAGCGCGTACTGGCCCTGGCTTAGGCAGCAGCATCGGACGGACCCGCTCAACGCACGTACGCTCGCCAAGCGTTGGGGCGGTGAGCCGGTCTCGTACGTCGAGCTGCCGCAGGCGCCCAGCGGCGACGACTGGCAGCGCCGCGAGGGCGTCGCGCGCGGCACCGTCAGCACGCACACCGTCCGCAGTGAACTGCTCGGCAACGAGCGGCGGGTGCACCTGTACGAGCCGCCGGGCGGCGGCGACGACCTGCCCGTCCTGGTGCTCATGGACGGCGAGATGTGGCAGCCGGGCCTGGACGTCGCGGCCCTGCTCGACAATCTGATCGCCGAAGGCCGCATCCCGCCCCTGGCCGCCCTGCTTCCCGAATCCCTGAGCGCCGACCGGCGCTGGGCCGAACTCGCCTGCAACGAACGGTTCGTCGGATTCCTGGAGACCGAGCTGCTGCCCTGGGCGGGCGAGCGGCTGTCCCTGACCGGTGACCCGGCGCGGACCGTCGTCGCGGGCCAGAGCCTGGGCGGTCTCACCGCCGCGTACGCCGGTGTGCTGGCGCCGGGGCGGTTCGGCGGCGTCCTCGCGCAGTCCGGGTCCTTCTGGTGGCCCGACGGTCCCGACCTGGAAAGCTCCGAGTGGCTGACCGGACGCATCGCCGCGAGCGAGAAGCTGCCGGTGCGGTTCTGGCTGTCGGCCGGCGAGCAGGAGTGGGTCGCGCTGCCCGCCATGCGCAGGCTGCGCGCCACCTTGCGGGAGAAGGGGTACGAGGACGCCGTGTACCGCGAGTTCAACGGCGGGCACGACTACCTGTGCTGGCGCACCGAGCTCGCGGACGGACTCGTCGGGCTGCTCGGCGCCCGGCGCACGGTGGACACAGCCGCCGCGTAGCCCGACGCGGGGCCGAGGCCCCGCGCCGGGCGGACGAGCAGGACATCCCTCACGCGGGCGGATCCTGGAGGCGGGCGACGCAACGGCCGTACGTCTCCGGTCCGTACACCGTGGTCCAACCTTCAGGAGCGCGGCGGAAGACCGGCCACAGGGAGTGCTCCCCGAGGTCGTTCTCCAGGACCAGATGCGTCGGCTCGGTGGCGGTGGCGGCGTCGGTGGCGACCGGGTCGAAGGGGCCGGGTGCGGTCGTCATGCGTGGTCCAGCTCCTTGAGGCGGGTGGCGAGGACGGCGCATACCTCGTCCAGGCGGCGCGGCTGGGTCAGCTCCGGGTGCAGGCAGTCCACGTCGTGGTTGCTGATCGTGCCGCTGACGTACGGCGCCCAGGCCTCCCTCGTCAGCCAGTCCTCGGCGCGCGGCGCCGCGGCCGTGAAGAACAGGGCGTCGCCGTCGAAGGCGCGGTGGTCGTGCTCGCGCATCAGGCGGGCGTTGTTGACCACGATGTCCAGGACCGCGGAGAGCGTACGGTCGGGCAGTCCTGCCAGGGCGCTGCCCTCGCGCTGGAGCGTCGCCAGGACGTCCTCGCGGGTCAGCTCGTCCGTCAGGTCGTAACCGGCCATCCGCAGCAGCGCCTTCAGGGCGTCCGCCTCCGCGAGAACGGCGGCATCCCGCCACTGGTCGGAGGGATAGGCGTCGAGCAGCGCCAACAACTCGACCTCTTCGCCCGCCTCTTGGAGGAGCACGGCCACCGTGTGGGCGAGCACTCCGCCCACCGACCAGCCCAGCAGCCGGTAGGGACCATGAGGCCGCACCGCACGCAGCGCTTCGACGTACTCGGCGGCCATCTCCGCCATGGTGGCCGGGAGTTCACCCTCACCGGGTGAGCCGTGCAGCCCGCGTGCCTGGAGGCCGAACACCGGTTGTCCGGGGTCGAGCCGCGAGAGCAGCCCCGAGTAGCACCAGCTGATGCCGCCCGCCGGGTGGAACGCGAACAGCGGGGTGCGGTCGCCGCCGGAGCGCAGTGCGAGCAGCACGTCCAGGGCGTGGTCGGCCTCGCTGCGGTCCGCGTCCAGGTGGGCCGCGAGCGCCGCCGGGGTCTGCGCCTGGAAGAGCGTGCCGATGGTGAGCTCGGCGCCCAGCGTGTCGCGGACCCTGGCGACCAGACGGGCCGCCAGGAGCGACGTCCCGCCCAGGTCGAAGAAGGCGTCGTCCACGCCGAGGTGGGGCACGCCAAGGATCTCGGCGAAGAGCCGGGTGAGCGTCTCCTCGCGGTGGCCGCTTGGCACCCGGCCGCCGTCGCCCGCCCCTTCGAAGGCGGGGGCGGGCAGCGCGCGCCGGTCCAGCTTGCCGTTCGGGCTGAGCGGGAAGTCCTCCAGGACGAGGACCGCGCCCGGCACCATGTAGTCGGGCAGTGTGCGGGCGAGCCGGGCGCGCAGCTCCTCGGGGTCGGGGGCGGCCCCGGAGTCGCCGGACGTCACGTACCCGACGAGCCGTTGATCGCCCGGCCGGTCCTCGCGCACCAGGACACTGGCCGCGCCGACCGCCGGGTCGGCGGCCAACTCGGCCTCGATCTCGCCCAGTTCGATGCGCAGGCCGCGCAGCTTCACCTGGTGGTCGGTGCGGCCCAGATACTCGATCTCGCCGTGCTCGGTCCAGCGCGCCAGGTCACCCGTGCGGTACATCCGGGTGCCGCGCGGGCCGTAGGGGTCGGCGACGAAACGGGACGCGGTCAGCTCGGGCCGCCCCAGGTACTCGGCCGCCAGCTGCGTCCCCGCCAGGTACAGCTCGCCCTGGATGCCGGGCGGGCACGGCTGGAGCGCCGCGTCCAGGACGTACAGGCGCGTGTTCCAGACGGGCTTGCCGATCGGCACCGGGCCACTCGCGCCGGTGGCGCACGGGTGGTACGTCACGTCGACGGCGGCCTCGGTCGGACCGTACAGATTGTGCAGCGGTACGCCGTCCAGCACGCGCCCGAACTCCCGCACCGTCTCGCGCGCCAACGCCTCGCCGCTGCAGAAGACGTGCCGCAGTCCCGCGCACTGCGCCGCAGCCGGTTCGGAGAGGAACACCTGGAGCATCGACGGCACGAAGTGGCAGACGGTAATGCCCTGTTCGCGGATGACGCGTGCCAGGTACGCCGGGTCCTTGTGGCCGCCGGGCTCGGCGACGACGAGTGTCGCGCCCACCCGCAGCGCCCAGAAGAACTCCCACACCGACACGTCGAACCCGGAGGGAGTCTTCTGCAACACCCGGTCACCGGCGGCGAGTTCGTACTGAGCCTGCATCCAGCGCAGCCGGTTGTCGATCGCCGAGTGCGGCACGACGACACCCTTGGGGCGGCCCGTCGAACCGGACGTGTAGATGACGTACGCGGGGTGGTGCGGAGTCAGCGCGCGCGGCGGGTCGTAAGCGCCGTACGCAGTGGTGTCCAGGCGGTCCAGGGCCACGAGCGGAACACCCGAAGCGGGCACCCGGTCGGCGCGGTCGGCGATCACGCAGGCCGGTCCCGCGTCCTGAAGCATGTACGCGAGGCGGTCCGCCGGATAGTCCGGGTCCAGGGGCAGATAGGCGCCGCCCGCCTTGAGCACGGCGAGGAGGGTGATCACCAGGTCGAGCGAGCGGGGCACGGCGACCGCCGCGAGCGCGCCAGGACCTACGCCGACCTCGATGAGGTGGTGGGCGAGCCGGTTGGCGCGGGCGTTCAGCTCGGCGTAGGTGAGCTCCTGGTCGCCGAAGACCAGGGCGGTGGCGTCCGGGGTGCGGACCGCCTGGCCCTCGATCGGACCGATCAGGGTGGTGGGCGGCACCGGGTGCGCGGTGGCATTGAACTCGTCGACCACGAGGGTGAGTTCGGCTCGGCGGGCGATCGTGTGCTCGGCCAGCGGGGTGTGCGGTCCCGCATCCGCGATGCGCTCCAGGAGCTCCATGAACCGGGCCTGGTGGGCGCCGAGTTCCTCCGGCTCGTACAGGGCGGGGTTGCCGTCGTAGTCGATGCGCAGACCGCTGCCGTCGGCGCGGTCGTAGACGTTGACGGTGAGGTCGTCGACCGGGCCCGCCGAGAGGTTGTGGGCGTCGGTGCGGGCGCCCGCGAAGGTCAGCCCGTAGTCGAACGGCATGACGTTGATGAGCGGCCCGACCAGGGACCGGCCCTCGCCCAGCAGGCCCAGGTCGCGGCGGATGTCCTCGTAGCGGTAGCGCTGGTGGCGGCGGGCCGCGCGGATGCCGAGCACCACCTGCCGGGTCAGCTCGGCGAAGGTCGCCTGCGGGGTCACGGTGAGCCGCAGCGGAAGCACGTTCATCACCATGCCGGGCACGCGAAGGGCCACCGAACCCATGCGGCCCATCATCGGCAGACCGAGGACCACCTCGGCGGAGCCGGTGGCCCGCGACACGTACAGCGCCTGCGCGGCGACGAGCACCTCGGGCCAGGTCGCCCGCATCGAGGACGCCGACTCCCGCAGCCGCGAGGTCGCCTCGGGGGACAGGCGGGCGCTGCGGCGGTGGAAGGCGCGGGAGGGAAGGGCGGTGCGGCCCGCCAGGTTGGGGGCGTCCGGACGGTCGGCGAAGGCGCCGTCCCAGTAGCGGCGGTCGGCCTCGAACGTCTCCGACGCGCGGTACGCGGTGTCCTCGGCGACCAGGTCCGCAAGGCGGCCGAAGGGGCTCTCTCCCGGCTCCTCGCCCGCGGCGAGCGCGGTGTAGACCTCGGCGGTGCGGCGGGCGAGCAGCGAGTAGCCGAAGCCGTCCATCACGATGTGGTGCACCCGCTGGTACCACAGCCAGCGCTCGTCGTCGACGCGGAACAGCGCGTGCGCGAACAGCGGCCCGGCCGCCAGGTCGAACGGCGTGGACAGGTCCTCGCGCATCCACGCCTGCGCGTCGGCGTCCGGGTCGGACGCGCCGCGCAGATCGCGCACCTTCAGCGGGAGCGTCGGCTCGGCGACCTCCAACTGCTGTGGCCCGTCCGACCCTTCGATGATCCGCACGCGCAGGGCGTCGGCCTCCGACACCACCTGACGCAGCGTCCGCGCGAAGAGCGAGGGGTCGATGGGACCGTGGATCTCCAGGCACTCGGCCGTGTTCTGGGCCGGGCTGCCGGGGTCGAGCGCCTGCGCGAACCACATGCCCGACTGGGCAGCGGTGAGCCTCATGCCGAGGCTCCCAGAATCGGCGCCCAGGCCTCGATGGCGGGCTGCTCGGCCAGGTCCACGAAGGTGGCGGTGATGTCGTGCTCGCGGCGCCAGCGCTCGATGAGCGACATGATGCGCACCGAGTCGAGGCCGTAGTCGACGAGGTTCTCGTCGAGCGGGATGTCGGCCGGGTCCTCGCCCAGGACATCGGCGACGTCGGCCCGTATGAGTTCCACGCTGAGCGCCATGTCAGATCCCCTTCAGAACCGTGTCGGTGGTGGTGACGACCGCGCAGCGTCCTGCCGCGTAGCGCAGGGCCATGTCGTGGTCCTCGCGGGAGAAGTCGGCCACGGCGTCCGCGACGACGAACGCCTGCACGTCCCGCATCCACGCGTCGCAGGCCGTCATCAGGACGCCGATGTGCGCGTACACGCCGACGATGACGATCTGGTCCCGGCCCGCCGCGCGCATGCGCTCCTCCAGGTCGGTGCGGACGTACGCGCTGTACTTCCACTTCGTGAGCACGGTGTCGCCGGGCTCCGGCGCGACCGGGCCCGCGATCGCCTTCGCGTGCTCGTCGTCGGGCAGCCCCGGGCCCCAGAAGTCCTGCTGGAGCCCGCGCTCGGCCGGCGACTGGCCGCCGGGCTGGGCGGAGTACAGGACGGGGATGTCCGCCGCGCGGGCCGCCTTCGCCAACTCTCCGACATTGCTGAGCAGTTCGGTGGTCGGCGAGGTGTCGGGGGTGTAGGCGGTCAGGAAGTGGTTCTGCAGGTCGTGGACGAGCAGCACCGCCCGCCGCGGGTCGATGGTCCACGCGACCCGGTTGTCGGGCAGCTCGTCGGACGAGGGCATCGGGTACGGCGTGACGGCGGGGAGCGCCATGGTGGGGGCCTTTCGGGAACTCAGGAAAGCTGGTGGATCGGGGTGCGCCGGGCGGGGGTCAGCCGCTCGGGGGGCAGGGGTCAGCTGCCCGGGGCCGCGGCGGTCGTCCGCTGGTCCTTCTTGCTGATCTTGCCGATGCCGGTCTGCGGGAAGGCGGTCACGAACTCGACCCGGTCGGGGACCTTGTACGCGGCGAGACCGCGCTCCCGTACGAACTTCTTGATGACGACGGGCTTCAGCGGCTCGGAGTCCGCGCGCAGGATCACGTACGCCAGGGTCCGCTCGCCCAGGTACTCGTCGGGGACGGCGACGACCGACACGTCATGGACGTGGGGGTGGGCGAGGATGATGTTCTCGACCTCCTCCGGGGCGATCTTCTCGCCACCGCGGTTGATCTGGTCCTTCGCCCGGCCCTCCACCACCAGATGCCCGGTGGGGGTGCGGCTGACGATGTCGCCGGTGCGGTAGAAGCCGTCGGCGGTGAACGAGCGGGCGTTGTGCTCGGGGGCGCGCCAGTAGCCGCGGATGGTGTACGGGCCGCGGGTCAGGAGGTGGCCCGCCGCGCCGTCCGGCACCTCCTGGTCGAGGTCGTCGACGATGCGGACCTCGTCGTCCGGGGAGATCGGACGGCCCTGCGTGGTGACGATCGTCTCCGCCGGGTCGTCCAGACGCGTGTAGTTGACCAGGCCCTCGGCCATCCCGAAGACCTGCTGGAGCGTGCAGCCGAGCGCGGGGGCGACCCGGCGGGCCGCCGACTCGCTGAACTTCGCGCCACCCACGAGGAGCACCTCCAGGCTGGAGATGTCGTACGGGGTGGAGCGCCCCGCGTCCGTCCAGACCAGGGCCAGCGGCGGCACGAGACCGGTGATGGTCACCCGCTCGCGCTCGATGAGCGGGAACGCGGTGTCCGGGTCGGGCTGCGGGCACATCACGACACGGCCGCCCGCGTAGAGCAAGCCGAGCGAACCGGGCGACGAGAGCGGGAAGTTGTGGGCCGCGGGCAGCGCCACGAGGTAGACGGAGTCCTCCGTCACGCCACAGAGCTCGTTCGAGCCCCACAGCGAGTACATGTAGTCGTCGTGGGTGCGGGGGATCAGCTTGGGTACGCCGGTGCTGCCGCCGGAGAGCTGGAGGAAGGCCAGGTCGGACGGTTCGGGCCCGTCGATCGGCTTCGGCTCGCACGGCACGTCGGCCAGGGCCGTGTGCTCGCCCGGCTCGCCCACCACGAACACTTCACGCAGCGTGGGGACTTCAGCGCGGATCTTCGATGCCAGGTCACGGTGGTCGAAGCCGCCGACCCGGTCCGGGATCACATAGGCGACGGCCTCGGTGAACTCGCAGAAGTAGTGGATCTCCGTCTCGCGGTGCGCGGGCAGCGCGAAGACCGGCAGGGCGCCGATCCGGAACAGCGCGAAGATCACCTCGAAGAACTCGGCGACGTTCGGCAGCTGGACGACGACCCGGTCACCCTTGGCGATGCCACGGGCGGCGAAGCCTGCGGCCAACTGATCGGCGCGTACGTCGAGTTCTCCGTACGTCCAGTTCCGCTCCCCGTCGGTGATCGCCACCCGGGCCGGGTGCGCGTCGGCCCGTTCGCGGAGCATGCCGCCGAACGTCTCGCCGCGCCAGTACCCGGCTGCGCGGTACCGCTCGGCGAAGACCTCGGGTATCGGTGGCGCGTCCCTGCGGCTGTCCGTCGTCGTCATCGGTCGACCCCCACCGCATCCAGGAACGTACGGAACTTGGCGCCCGTCTCGGCGCGTTCGGCCTCCGGCGAGGAGTCGGCCACGACGCCCGCACCCGCGAAGAGCCGCAGCTGTCCGCCGCCGTCCGGCGTCTGTTCGGCTTCGGCGCAGCGGATCGTGACGACCCATTCGCCGTCGCCGCGCGCGTCGCTCCACCCCACCATGCCGGTGTAGTGGCCGCGGTCGAAGGGCTCAAGGCCGCGGATCACGTCACGGGCGTGCCCGGTAGGGGTACCGCACACGGCCGGAGTCGGGTGCAGGGCCGTCGCCAGCTCCAGTGCGGTGGTGGCCGGTTGCGAGAGCTCGCCGGTGACCGTCGTCGACAGGTGCCACATGGTGGCGGTGCGGACCAGGGTGGGCCGCTCCGGCACGTCGAGGTCGGCGCAGAACGGGGCGAGGGCCTTGTGCACGGCGTCCACGACGACGGCGTGCTCGTGCAGGTCCTTCGCCGATTCGAGCAGCGCGGCGGCCCGGCGCACGTCCTCGGCGAGGTCCGCCGAGCGGGGCGTCGAACCGGCCAGGGGGTTGGCGGTCAGGCGGTTGCCGTGCCGGGAGACGAGCAGCTCCGGGCTCGCTCCCAGGAGCGTGCGGCCCGCGCCCGTGGGCACGGCGAAGGAGTAGCCGCGCGGGTCGCGGCGAGCCAGGCGCTGGAGCATCGCGGGCAGGTCGAGCGGGCTCCGCGTGGACAGCTCCAGGGTGCGGGCGAGGACGACCTTGTCGAACTCACCGCTCTTCATGCGCGCCACCGCGGCCTCGACCGAAGCGGCGTACTCCGCGCCCGAAGGGACCTCGCGCAGCTGCCAGCCGCGAGCCGTGGCGGGCGGCGGCGTGGGCAGCGCGACCAGCGGGTCGGTGCGCAGCGCGGGCGCCCAGCGGGCCGCTTCGGGCACGGCGAGCACGGCGGGCGCGGCGGGGTCGAAGGGGATGGAGCCGACCACGATCGGGGCCTGGTTGCCCGCGCGGCGCTGCGCGTCGAGGGTGGCGGCGACCCGCTCCGTCAACGGCCGCTCGTCGTGCGGTACTTCGGCGGCAGTGCCGTGGGCGAGGAGGGTGCGGGTGGGCGACGCGAAGAACCGGGTGTCGCCGGGTCGGTAGGCGTCGAGCAGAGCGGTTGCCGCGCCGACGGCCCCGGGGGTGGTGGGGGCGTCGAGTGCGACCACGTCATTGGGGGGTGTCACGGATGACTCCTCGTCAAGTAGGGGAGGGCGGCGCGGCTTTCAGGCGCGCAGGGTGGCGCCGCCGTCCACGTACAGGTCGTGCAGGGTGATGTGCCGGGCCCGGTCGGAGACCAGGAAGGCGACCGCGTCGGCGATGTCGGAGGGTTCGGCGATCCGGCCGAGCGGAATGCCGACCCGGTAGGAGGCCGGATCGCCCTCGATGACGCGGGCGGCTGCCTGCTCGTGGTCGTCCGTCCACAACTGCCGCTGCATGTCGGTGTGGGTGGAGCCCGGCGACACGACGTTGCAGCGCACGCCGTCGCGGGCGACCTCCAGGCCGAGGCATTTGGTGAACATCGTGGCGGCTGCCTTGGACGCGGCGTACGCGGCCATCTGGGTACGGGGCACCCCGGCGGCGTTCGAACCGACCGTCACGATGGACCCCTTGCCCCGCGCGGTCATGCGGCGGGCCGCCGCGCGCGAGGTGTGGAAGACGCCGTTCGTGTTGACCGCGAAGGTCTCCGCCCAGTCGGTGTCGGTGAGTTCGACGACCGGGGCGGGCCTGAGGATGCCCGCCACATTGACCAGGATGTCCAACGGCCCGACGGTCTGCTCGACTTCGTCGAACGCCGCGTCGACGGCCGCCGCGTCGGTGACGTCCAGCACCAGGCCCGTGACGGGACCGCCCTCGGTCTGCTCCTTGACCTCGGGCGACCGGTCGGCGGCCACGACCCGCGCGCCGCGCTCGGCGAGCGCGCGGGCCACCGCCTGTCCGATGCCCCGGTTCGCGCCGGTGACCAGGGCCACCCGCCCCGCGAGCTCGGGGTCGGTTATGCCGGACGTCACTTGCCCATCGCCTTCTCGACGTCCTCGAGGACGGAGACGGCGGCCTGCGCGCCGCCCAGGCTGGTCCACTTCGAGCCGTCGATCTCGGTGGTGTGGTCCTTCTTGACCGCGTCGAGCTGCTTGTACGCGGCCTTGCTCTTCAGCTCCTTGAAGAGGTCGGCGTCGGGCCCGGCGGAGGTGAGCGTGCCGATGAACAGCCAGTCGGCGTCGATCTGCTTGAGGTCCTCGTCGCTGAGCGGCGTCGAGTGGCCCTCGCCCTTCTTGTTCTGGATGCCGGGCCGCTTGAGGCCGAGGTCCTTCAGGACGTCGGAGATGAACACGCCCTGCTGCATCACGGCGGTGCCCTTGGCGGAGTAGCGCGCCACGGAGACGCTCGCGCCCGCGTTGTCGCCGAGGTTCTTCCGCACGGCGGCGGCCTTGGTGTCGTAGTCCTTGAGGAACGCGCTCGCCTCATTGGACTTGCCGAGCACCTCGCCGGTGAGCTCCAGGGACTTCTTCCAGTCCTTGGTTCTGTCGATCGTGACGACCGTCGGGGCTATCGCCTTGAGCTGCTTGAGCACCTGCTGGTCGGCGAGCTGACCGGCCAGGATGACGTCCGGCTTGGCCTGGAGGACCTTCTCGACGTCGGGTCCGGTGACCGCGCCCACGACCGGGATGTCCTTGGCCTGGCCGGCCAGATACCCGGGGGCGCCCTTCTGGCCGCGGCCCGCGGAGAGGCCGACCGGCTTGACCTTCAGGGCGAGGGCCGAGTCGAGGTCCATCTCGCTCAGCGCGACGACCTTCTTGGGATTGGCCGGAATCTTCACCTCCGCACCGGAGGCGTCCGTGACGGTCACGTCCTTCGTGGCGTTTTTGCCCTTGGTGCTGGAGTCGGAGTCGTCGGACGAGTCCGAACCGCAGGCGGAGAGGGTGAGCGCGGAGGCCAGAGTGAGGGCCGCGATCGCGGTCAGCCGGGTGCGCGGGGTGTGGTTCGAGGACATGTCCGTGATCTCCATGCTTCTGTAGTCCGGGGGTCAGTCCGGACATAAGGGTCATCCCTGGCCGTGTCGGGGCATGGCGAAGTAGCCCTGAGGGAACAGGGAGTTCGGCCACACCCCGAACCGGGGCTCCAGGTCAAGGTTAGGTTAGGCTAACTTCATGTTGGTTGCGCAAGGGGGGCCGGTCCCAACGTCCGGATCCAGACCTCCGATACCGGACTTGGCGAAGATGCATCGCCCCACGCTGTGGGCGGCCGCCGGCCTCGTCGTCCTGCTCATGCTGCTCGGCCTCCTCTCGCTCCTGGTCGGGTCCGGTTCGACACCGACGGGCCGCGCCTGGGACTTCCTCACCGGGGACCCCTCCGCGCGGGCCGACGCCCAGATCCGGCTCGCCGTGATGGACGTACGCCTTCCACGTACGCTCGCCGGCGTCCTGGTCGGTGTCGCGCTCGGCGCCGCGGGCTGCCTCCTCCAGGCCGTCACCCGCAATCCGCTCGCCGAGACGGGCCTCCTCGGGGTCAACTCGGGTGCGGCACTCGGCGTCGTGATCGGCCTGACGTACTTCCAAGTGACCTCGGCGTACGGCGTGTTGGTGTGGGCCCTGGTCGGCGGCATGGCCGCCAGCGCGGTGGTCCTCCTGCTCGCCGCGTCCGGTAGGGCCGCGGGCTCGCCGCTGCGGCTCGTCCTCGCCGGATCGGCGCTCGGCGCGACCTTCCACGGCATGACGTCGTACGTCCTCCTCGGCGAGCAGGCCACCTTCGACACCTACCGCTACTGGACCATCGGTTCGCTGGCCGGCATCAAGACCTCCGAGACGTACCCCCTGATCCCGCTGATCGCGGTCGGGCTCCTGATCGCCTTCTGCTGCGTACGCCCGCTGTCCGCGCTCGCGCTCGGCGACGACAGCGCACGTTCCCTCGGCCACCACCCGGGGCGGATCCGGCTGACCGTCGCGGCGGCGGTGACCCTCCTCGCCGGTTCGGCGGTCGCGCTCGCCGGGCCCATCGCCTTCCTCGGCCTGCTCGCCCCGTACGCGGCGCGCGCCGTCACCGGGCCCCGGATGGCGGGCCAGTTGGTACTCTCCGCGCTGGTCGCGGCGAACGTGATGATCGCCGCCGACCTCCTCGCCAGGATCGTGATCCGCCCTTGGGAGACCCCCGTGAGCGTGCTGCTCGCCTTCATCGGCGGCCCGTTGCTGATCTGGATCGCACGGTCGAAGCGGATGTCCACGGCGGGGGTCGCCGCGTGAGTACGCACGAGATACCGGAGGCCGGGACTCCGGAGGCTTCGGAGGCTTTGAACGCCTCGAACGCCTCGAAGACCTCCGAGGCGGATCAGGTCGACGTCACCCCGCCCGACTCCACCGCAGTCCGCGTCGGGACCTTCTCCTGGCTCTTCCCCTACCGCAGCGCCTTCGCCGCCGTCGGCCTCACCCTGGTCATCGGCGTGGTCGTCTCGCTCGCCACCTTCGCCAGCTCCACCGGCATGAGCTTCTCCGACAGCCTCTCCGGACTGCTCGGAACCGGGGATTTCGCCACCGTCATGCTGGTGCAGGACTTCCGGCTCCCGCGCATCGTCGTGGGCCTCATGGTCGGCGCCGCGCTCGGCATCGCCGGGTGCCTGACCCAGACCCTCGCGGGCAACCGGCTCGCCACCCCCGACATCATCGGCGTCAACGAAGGCGCCACCGCGGCCGTCGTCGCCTCCGTCGTCGGCTCGTCCACCGGGATGATCGGCGACTGGTGGCTCGGGCCGCTCGGCGCCGCCGCCGCGGCCATGGTCGTCGTCGCCTGCGCGGGCGGCGCGGGCAGCGGGGGCTACCGCATCCTCGTCGTCGGCATCGGCGTCTCCACCGTCATCGGCGCCGTCACCGACCTCGTCATGTCCCGCGAGAACGACAACACCGCGGGCGGCGTATTCCTCTGGACCGTCGGCTCGCTCAGCGGCCGTGACTGGAGTGTGGGCACACCCCTCTCGCTCATCCTGCTCGTCCTCGTCCCGCTCTCCCTCGTCGCCGGCAGCCGCCTCCAACTCCTGCGCTTCGACGACGACATGGCGGCCACCCTCGGCGTCAACGTCCGCCGCGTCCGCGCGGTGACCCTCGCGCTCGCCGTCGCCCTGTCCGGCGTGGCCGTCGGCATCGGAGGACCGATCGCCTTCGTCGCGCTCGCCGCGCCCGTCGTCGCCTCCCGGCTCAGCGGCCCGACCCGGGTCCCGATCATCGGCTCGGCCCTGGTCGGCGCGGCCCTCGTGGGCGCCGCCGACGCGCTCGGCCGCGTCGTCGCCCCCGTGGAGATCCCGGTGGGCGTCATCACCAGCGTCCTCGGCGGACCCTTCCTCCTCTGGGTCCTCTTCGGCAAGAACTCCGAGCAGACCGGAAAGGCCTGACCCCGTGCAACTGACCGTCGAGGCGCTCACCTCCGGCTACCCCGGCCACACGGCCGCCGTGGACGGCGTCGACCTGACCATCCCCAGCGGACAGGTCGCCGCCATCGTCGGCCCGAACGGCTGCGGAAAGTCGACGCTCCTTCGCTCCATCTCCCGGCTGCACAAGCCGAGTTCGGGCACGGTGCGCGCGGGTGACGAGGACGTGTGGGGGCTCACCCAGCGCCGCGCGGCCCACCGCATCGCGCTGCTCGCCCAGTCCCCGCAGGCCCCCGAGGCGGTCACGGTCGCCGGGCTCGTCCGCTACGGCCGCCATCCCCACCAGGGGCTTTTTCGCCAGTGGTCGCGCGAGGACGAGACCGCCGTGCGCGGCGCACTCGAAGCCACCGGCACCACGGACCTCGCCACGCGCCGCCTCGACCACCTGTCCGGCGGTCAGCGTCAGCGGTGCTGGCTCGCGATGGTCCTGGCCCAGGAGACACCGATCGTCCTCCTGGACGAACCGACCAGCGCCCTGGACCTCGGGCACGCCGTCGAAGTCCTGTCCCTGGTACGGGAGGTGGCCGCCGCGGGCCGCACGGTCGTCATGGTCCTGCACGACCTCGCCAGCGCCGCTCGCTACGCCGACACCGTCATCGCCATGAACGCGGGCAAGGTCGTCGCGAACGGCCCGGCCCGCGATGTGGTCACCGCCGAGCTGGTCAAGGAGCTGTACGGGATCGACGCGGACATCCTCCAGGCGCCGGGCGACGGCTCCCCGGTGGTCGTACCGACGATGACCGCGAAGACGCCCCCGACGGTGGTCAAACCCGGCTGACGGCGAAGTCCGCGGCCGTCCACGCCAGCCCCACGGCCCCGTCGACCATGGCCTGCTCGGCGGCCGGAGTGGCTGCCGCGGCGGCGAACTCCGGCTGGTGCGGGCCGCAGCCGCCCCCGCTGATGTCGAGAACGGGGTGGATGGACGGCACGACGTGCGAGACGTTGCCCATGTCCGTGGAGGCGAAGGGCCCGCGCCGCTGCGGTTGTGGCCGGCCCAGGGCGCGCGCGTTCGCCTCCCACAGCGCGACGAGACCGGCGTCCGACCGGAAGTCGAGATAGTCGGGCGCGGGCTGCTCCAGATCCACCGTGCACCCGGCCGCGAGCGCCCCCGCCCGGAAGCAGTCCGCCACCCGCTCCCGCAACTCGCGAAGCTCGTCCACCGACGGCGTCCGCAGCGCGTACGCGGCGCTCGCCCGCTCGGGAATCGCGTTGAGCGCGGTCCCGGCCCCGGTGGTGATGCCGTGCACCTTCCACTCTCCGGGCAACTGCTGCCGAAGCAGCCCCAGGGCCACCTGCGCCACGGTCAGCGCGTCGGCAGCGTTGCGCCCGTCCTGCGGATTGAGCGCGGCATGCGCGGACTTGCCCGTGTACTCCACCGACAGTGCCCCCATCGCGTACGAATGGAAGTCGGCCACCTCGAACGGGCACGGGTGCACCATCATCGCCGCGTCGACCCCCTCGAAGGCCCCCGCGTCGAGCAGCAACGCCTTCCCGGCCCCGCTCTCCTCCGCGGGAGTCCCCAACACGCGTACGGTCAGGCCCAGTTGATCGACCACCGGAGCGAGACCGAGGGCGGCCCCCACGCCCGCCGCCGCGATCAGATTGTGCCCGCAGGCATGCCCCATGCCGGGCAGCGCGTCGTACTCGCAGGTGAGCGCGACGGTCACGGGCCCGGATCCGAGGGTCGCCTCGAAGGCGGTTTCGAGCCCATAAGCCGGGGCGGTCACCGCGAACCCGTGCCCCCGCAGCACGTCCGCACACCACCCGGCGGCCCGCCGCTCCTCGAAGGCGATCTCCGGATGGCCGTGGATCCGCCGACTGAGCCCGACGAGCTCGCCCCGCACCTCGCCGATCCGAGCCCGGATCTCCTCCTTGACCTGGTCCGCGCCACCCGCCACGTCGTCTCCTCGCCACCGCCGCCGACACCCCGACACCCTGCGCCGACAGCTTACGGTCGGCCGCCCGCCGGGCCGGACCGGCGTCAGATCGGCAGCAGACGCCCGATCAGCGCGCTGAGCTGCCGCGCGTTGCGGCACTCGTACATCTCCACGAACTCGGCGTAGGTGCCTGCCGCCGAGTCGCCCGTCTGCCACTGGGCGCGGCGCTCCGGGTTGAGCCAGTACGTCTGGCGTGCGCGCGATGCGATGGTGCGCAGGGCGGGGACGTTCGGGTCGCTCATGTTCGTGCGGGCGTCTCCGAGCACGAAGACCGTGGAGCGCGGAGTCACCGCTTCGCTGTAGCGCTCGGCGAACTCGCCCAGGGCCGAGCCGTAGTCACTGCTGCCGTGGTAGCCGGTGACCGCCGCTCCCGAGATGATGCGACCGCCCAGGCCCTCGGGATCGGCCGTGCCGCGCGCGATCAGGTCGGTCACCTCGTCGACGCGGTTGACGAAGGCGAAGACCCGCACCTTGCTGAACTGGTCGTGCAGCGCCTGGACGAGCAGCATCGTGAAATTGGCGAACCCCGCCACCGAGCCGGACACGTCGCACAGGAGGACCAGCTCGGGGCGTGCGGGGCGGCGCCGCTTGAGGACCGGGCGCATCGGGATGCCGCCCGTCGAGAGGGAGCCGCGCAGTGTTCTGCGCAGATCGATGTGGCCGCGTGCGGCACGGCGGCGGCGGGCGGCGAGGCGCGTCGCCAGTTTGCGGGCCAGTGGCTGGACCGTTCTGCGCAGTTCGTCGAGCTGCGCGCGGCCCGCGACGAGGAAGTCGACCCGGTCGGCGCTCGTGGCGACGGCCCGCCGGGCGATCTGGTCCGCGCCGCGCCGTTCGGCGATCCGGCGGCGCGCTTCGGTGCGTACCTGGTCGCGGAAGCCGTCGATGCGGCGGCGGATCTCGTCGGCGGTGAGGCGGTCGGCGAACTCGCCGTCCGCCGTGCCCTCGCGGATTCCGGCCAGGATGCGGGCCAGCAGGGTCTCCGGGCGCAGCCGGGACAGCGTCTGGTGCGACGACCACCCGTCCGAACCGCCGGAGCCGCCCGATCCCTGCGATCCCTCCGAGCCGCCCGATCCTCCTGACCCGCCCGAACCCGGCCGCGTTCCGTACCCGCCCATGCCGTCCACCGCCTCGGCCGCCAACTGGGCCAGCAGGGCTTGGTCATTGGCGGCCAGTGCGGCGGCCAGGCGCTCGCGCAGGTCGTCCCTGTCGAACTCCCGCCCGGGGCGGTCCAGCGTCCGGGGGCCGCCGACCCCGCGCGGGAAGTACAGGTCGAAGACCGGGTCGAAGACGGGGCGCTGTCCCTCGCTGTGCAGCAGAGCGGCGGCCAGGCCCTCCCGCACCCGCTCGCGGTCGCTCAGGCCCAGGGCGAGCAGCGCCTGCCCTGCGTCCACCGTCTCACCCGTACCGATCCGCATGCCGTGCGAGCGCAGCGCTTGGACGAGCGCGGTGAGCCGCTCGGGGACCCCGGCCTCCGGCGCCGGGGTCACACGGCGTCCAGGTCCAGCTTGGCCGCCGCCTTCAGGACGTCGTCCTGGTGCTTGAGGACGACGCCGAGAGTGTCGCGTACGACGTCCTCGTCGAGGGAGTGGGCGCCGAGGGCGAGGAGGGTGCGGGCCCAGTCGATGGTCTCCGCGACCGACGGAGCCTTCCGCAGATCCATCGCACGCAGTGCGCCGACCACGCGGACGACGGACTGTGCGAGCGCCTCGTCGAGTCCGGGCACCTTCAGGCGCACGATGCTGCGCTCCAACTCCTCGTCGGGGAAGCCGATGTGGAGGAAGAGACAGCGCCTGCGCAGGGCCTCGGAGAGCTCGCGGCTCGCGTTGGACGTGAGGACGGTGAAGGGGCGGCGCGTCGCGGTGATCGTGCCCAGCTCGGGGACCGTGACCTGGAAGTCGCTGAGGACTTCGAGGAGCAGTCCCTCCACCTCGGCGTCCGCCTTGTCGGTCTCGTCGATCAGGAGCACCTTCGGATCGCTGCCGCGGATGGCGGTGAGCAGCGGGCGCGGCAGCAGGAACTCCTCGCTGAAGATGTCCGTGCGCGTCTCGTCCCACGTCTCGTCGCGGCCCGCGGTGATCCGCAGGAGCTGCTTGGCGTGGTTCCACTCGTAGAGCGCGCGGGACTCGTCCACACCCTCGTAGCACTGGAGCCGGACCAGACGCGCGTCCGCGACCTCGGCGACGGCCTTGGCGAGCTCGGTCTTGCCGACGCCCGCGGGACCCTCCACGAGCAGCGGCTTGCCCAGCCGGTCGGCCAGGAAGACGGTGGTGGCGACCCCCGTCGAGGCCAGATAGCCCGTCTCGGCGAGCCGCGTGGCGACATCGTCCACGGATGAGAAGAGCAACGGGGCCTCCGGCTTGAGCGTGTGCGATGCGAAACGAGACGAAACGTGACGAGACGAGACGTTGATCGCGAGTCGGGCGTGGCGTGCGTGGCGTGCGTCGATCAGTAGGTCGGCCGGTGCGTCGGGCGGCGCGTCGGCCAGTACGGCTTCCGCCACTTGATCAGTCCCTCGGGCCGCGGCACAACGGGGGCGCCGCGTTTGCGTCGAACGTCACGTGAGGGCGTCGGCACCCGCCGCGGGCTGCTGAGTCCAGTTCCGAGACCCACCGGGATCCGTGGTCGCTTCTCGTATCCTTGGCGCATGAGGCGGACCTCCTTTGCCGACTGGCCCTGCTCCATCGCCCGCACCATGGACCTGCTGGGCGACTGGTGGACCCCGCTCGTGCTGCGCGAGGCGTTCTACGGGATCAAGCGGTTCGACGCCTTCCAGCAGGAGCTGGGCATCGCGCGCAACACCCTGACCGACCGGCTGCGCCGCCTGGTCGACGAGGGCCTCCTGGAGAAGCGCGCCTACCAGAGCGAGCCGGTGCGCTACGACTACGTGCTGACCGAGAAGGGCCGCGACTTCTTCGGCGTGCTCGCCGTGATGAACACCTGGGGCAACCGCTGGCTGAGCGGCGAGGAGGGCGCACCGGTCGTCTTCGAGCACGACCGCTGCGGGCACGAGGCCGCCGCCGAGGTGGTCTGCGGCCACTGCAAGGAGCCGATGTCGGCCGCGGACACCCGTCCGCGCCTCGGCCCCGGCTACCCCGCGCGGCTCGCCGAGCGGCCGGACGTCCGGGACCGCTTCAACCGCTGAACCCCTGTCCCGCTGCCGGGGGATTCACCCTTGACGAGTGAGTCTATCTACGCAACTCTCGTGGTCAGCGGCTACGAATTTGGCTACGACGAGTTGGGCTACGACGAGTTCGGCTACAGAGAGGCGAACCACGATGGAGTGGACAGGCGCGCGCTACGCGGACGGACCGACGGCCGAGGTGCGCACACGAATCGCCGCGTCACCGGAACGCGTGTGGGAGCTCGTCTCCGACATCGGCCTGATGCCCACGCTGAGCGAGGAGCTGCGGTCGGTGGAGTGGCTGGACGGGGCGAGCCGGCCCGCGCTCGGCGCGCGGTTCGTCGGCCGCAGCGAGCACGCGTCGTTCGGAGCGTGGGAGACCACCTCGTACGTCGTGGAGTGCGCGGCCCCGCGCGTGTTCGCCTGGGCCGTCGAGGACCCCGAACGGCCCAGCGCCCTGTGGCGGTTCAGCCTGACGGCGGCCGACGACGGCGAGACCGAGCTGACCCAGTGGATGCGGATGGGGCCGGGCCGCTCGGGTCTGTCGTTCGCCATCGACCGGATGCCCGAGAAGGAGCAGAAGATCGTGTACGTACGGATGCGGGAGTTCGAGCAGAACATGACGGCCACGCTGGACGCGATCAGGAAGCTGGCCGAGGGTTCCGCCCGCGGAGAGGCGGACGCGTGATGCGCACCTCGACGACCATCGAGGCGTCCGGGGCGAACTGGCGCGAGAGCGTCGACTTCGTCACCGAGGCCGAGAAGCTGGGCATGGACATCTGCTGGGTCGCCGAGGCCTGGGGCTCCGAAGCGCCTTCCCCGCTCGGCTACTTGGCCGCGCGCACGGACCGCATGCTGCTCGGCTCCGGCATCATCCAGCTCGCGACCCGGACCCCGGCGGCCATCGCCCGAGCGGCGATCACCCTTTCGAACATCTCCGAAGGGCGCTTCATCCTCGGGCTCGGCCCCTCGGGACCGCAGGTGATCGAAGGCCTGCACGGAGTGCCGTTCGCGCGGCCGCTCACCCGGATGCGGGAGACCGTGGAGATCGTCCGCCAGGCGGCCACGGGGGAGAAGATCTCGTACGCGGGGCGGGAGTTCACCCTCCCGCTGCCCGGCGGCGAGGCGAAGCCCATGCGTCTGTCCATGCGCGCCGAGCACGAGCTGCCCATCTACCTGGCCACCCTCTCGCCCAAGATGCTGCGCCTGACCGGCGAGATCGCCGACGGCTGGCTGGGTACCAGCTTCGTCCCCGAGGGCGCCAAGGAGGCCTACTTCGACCACCTCGACGCGGGCCTGACCGCCTCCGGACGCGCCCGCGGCGACCTGAACATCTGCCAGGGCGCGGAGGTGGCCTTCGCCGACGACGAGGACGCGCTGCGCACGATGGTCGCGAGCCGCAAGAGTGAACTCGCCTTCAGCCTGGGCGGCATGGGCTCCGCCACCACCAACTACTACAACAACGCCTACAGCAGGCAGGGTTGGGCCGACACCGCGGCGGAGGTCCGCGCCCGCTGGCAGTCCGGCGACCGGGACGGCGCCGCGGCCCTGATCACCGACGACATGGTCCTCGCCACCACCCTCATCGGCACCGAGGACATGGTCCGCGAGCGGCTGAGGGTGTGGCGCGACGCGGGCGTGGACACCGTCCGCTTCTACCCGGCGGGCGAGAGCCTGGACGCGCGGCTCACGACGCTGGGCCGGGCCATCGAGCTGGTCCGGGAGGTGGAGAGCTAGAGGTGGAGAGCCAGGGGGATGGGGGCAGCGGCGGGCGGGCCCTACGGCAGCCCGGCCACAACGGCAGCCCGGCCACTACGGCAGCTCGGCCGCCGTCAAGCGCCACAGTGACGTGACCTCGGCCGCGCGTGCCGCGTGCAGCGGATCCGTGGCGTCGGACGCCCGGGGATGCTGCGGCCGGGCGTCGAGGCGGCCCGCGACGTGCAGGCCCGCCGCCGCGATGGCCGACCGGAGCTCGTCGGGTGCGCGCAGGCCCAGATGCTCGGCCAGGTCCGACATGATCAGCCAGCCTTCGCCGCCCGGCAGCAGATGCGCGGTGAGACCCGTCAGGAAGGCGTGGAGCATGGCGCCCTTGGGGTCGTAGACGCCCTGCTCCAGCGCCGAGTTCGGCTTCGCCGGAAGCCAGGGCGGGTTGCATACGACGAGGGCGGCGCGGTCCGGCGGGAAGAGTGCGCCGCCGGTGGTGATCTCCACCTGGTCGCTCAGGCCGAGGCGGCTCACGTTGGCGCGGGCGCAGGCCACCGCGCGCGGGTTGTTGTCGGTGGCCACGACACGGCGGACGCCCCGGCGGGCCAGGACCGCGGCGAGGACGCCGGTTCCGGTGCCGAGGTCGTAGGCCGGTGCGCCGAGCGAGAGCGGCTGGGGCAGCGGTGCCTGCGCGACCAGGTCGACGTACTCGCCCCTGACCGGCGAGAACACGCCGTAGTGCGGGTGGATCCGGCCGTCGAGCGCGGGGATGTCCACGCCCTTGGTGCGCCACTGGTGCGCGCCGAGCACACCGAGCAGCTCCCGCAGCGAGACCACCGACGGGGTCGGCCGGGGCGGGCCGTAGGCCTCGTCGCAGGCGGCCCGGACGTCCGGCGCCCTGCGCAGGGCGAGCGTGTGGTCCGCGGCCAGCGGCACCAGGAGCTTGCCGAGCACGCGGGCCCGGTGGCCGCTGGCGCGGCGCTGGAGGTGGAAGGCGGCCGTCGGCGTGGGGGCCGCCGCCTGCGCTTTGCCGTCGACCCGGCGGCCCATCGCCTGGAGCAGCTGGTTCGCCTGGTGGTAGTCGCCCTGCCACAGCAGGGCGGTGCCTTCGCAGGCCAGACGGTGGGCGGTGGACGCGTTCATGCGGTCGTCGGCCGGGACGACACGGCGGGGCGCCGGCATCCCGGACTCGGAGTGCCAGCGGGCGGTGTGCTCGGTGTCGCCGTCGACCCAGCGGATCTCGGACTCCGCAGGCACCACAGGCATCTCGGACATACATACTCCTCAGGGAGTGAACGTGCGGGGGCACGAAAAGCACTTCGACGAGGAGCGGAAGCGGTCGGCTCAGGACGGGCGGCGCGGCTCCCGCGTCGAAGTGCGGGAGGCGTCGCCGAGTACCGGGCCGGGCACCGTGCCGAGCGTCATGACGGACTCCTAGAGGATATAGGCCGCGAGGAAGACCGAATGTCCCCGATGGGCGGGCGGCCGGGCCGTCGATTTATCGGCCCCCGGAAGCATCACCCCCACCAGTTCTGACCAGCGCACCCGATGATCGACAACTACCTTTCGGGCAGGGCCTGTTGGCTCCGGGGATCTCTTGATCTAACCTGATAGCCGCCTGAGGGGGAGACGAATGAGTGGAAGCGTCGAGCACACCCGGGACAGCAAACGGCCGGCGCCGCCCGGCAAGGGGGAGCGGGTCGCCGACTGGGCGGACGGCCGCCTCGGCATCAATACGCTGGCCAAGAGCCAAATGCGCAAGATCTTTCCCGACCACTGGTCGTTCATGTTCGGGGAGATATGCCTTTACAGCTTTCTGATCCTGATCCTCACCGGTGTCTATCTGACGCTCTTCTTCGAGCCGAGCGGTTCCGAAGTCATCTACGACGGTGTCTACACGCCGCTCAAGGGCATCCAGATGACCCGGGCTTTCGAGTCCACGGTGGACATCAGCATGGAAGTGCGCGGCGGTCTGCTGATCCGGCAGATCCACCACTGGGCCGCGATCGTCTTCGTCGCCGCCATGCTCGTGCACATGATGCGGGTGTTCTTCACCGGCGCCTTCCGCAAGCCGCGTGAGGTCAACTGGCTGTTCGGCTGGACGCTGCTGTTCCTCGGGATCATCACCGGCCTGACCGGGTACTCGCTCCCCGACGACCTGCTCTCGGGCACCGGCATCCGCTTCGCGCAGGGTGCGATCCTGTCCGTGCCGGTCGTGGGGACGTATCTCTCGTTCTTCCTCTTCGGGGGAGAGTTCCCGGGGGACGCCATCATTCCGCGGCTCTTCAGCGTCCATGTCCTGCTGTTGCCGGGGATCATGCTGGGGCTCGTCGTCGCCCACCTGATCCTGGTCTTCTACCACAAGCACACCCAGTTCGCCGGGCCAGGAAAGACCGAGAAGAACGTGGTCGGGGCGCCTTTCATGCCCATCTACATCGCCAAGGCGGGCGGCTTCTTCTTCCTCGTCTTCGGTGTCCTCGCGATCATGGGCGCGGTCGCCACCATCAACCCCGTGTGGGTGATCGGGCCCTATCGCCCGGATCTGGTTTCCACGGGCGCTCAACCCGACTGGTATCTGGGCTTCTCCGAAGGTCTGATCCGGGTGATGCCCAGCTGGGAGATCAATGCCTGGGGCCATACGCTCGAACTGGGCGTCTTCATTCCGTTCTCGCTCTTCCCCTTGATCCTGGCGGCCATCGCCGTCTATCCGTTCATCGAGGCCTGGGTCACCGGCGACAAACGCGAGCACCACATCGCGGACCGGCCGCGCAATGCCCCGGTGCGGACCGGGCTCGGCGTGGCATGGCTGACGCTGTTCGCCGTGCTGATGGTCGGCGGCGGCAACGACATATGGGCCACGCACTTCCATCTCTCCATCAACGCGATCACGTGGTTCGTGCGCGTCGCCTGCTTCGTCGGTCCTGCGCTCGCCTTCTTCATCACGCACCGGTGGTGCATGGGGCTGCAGCTGCGCGACCGCGAGAAGGCGCTGCACGGCCGGGAGAGCGGCACGATCAAACGGCTGCCTCACGGTGAGTACGTGGAGGTCCATGTGCCCCTCTCGCGCGGCGAGTTGTACACCCTGACGGCGCACGAGCAGCCCAAGCCGTACGAGATCGGCCCGACGGTCGACGCACAGGGCGTGGTACGCAAGGTGAGCCGCGGCGAGCGGGTGCGGGCACGCCTGGGCCGGGCCATGTACGGGCCGTCGGCGCAGGTGCCCAAGGCGACGCCCGAGGAGTATCTGGAGATCCAGCAGGGCGGCGGGGACTCGCACCACTGAGCCGCCGCACCGACCCGCACCGGCGAGCGCGCACGGGCCGCCTCTTTCACGCAACGGAAGTCGCGTGAGAGAGGCGGCTCACGCGCGCCGGAGGAACGTGATCACGCCACGCTGCTCCAGCGCTGCGGTTAGCCTCACAGAGTGACACAAGTACCGAAGAAGACTGCGAAGTTGTACGCCATCAGCGACCTGCACGTCGCGTACGACGACAACCGGAAGTTCCTCGAGTCCCTGCGCCCGGAGACCGACGAGGACTGGCTGATCGTGGCGGGGGACACCGCCGAGCGGATGGCCGACATCGAATGGGCGATGCGCACGTTGACCGAGCGGTTCGCCAAAGTGGTGTGGACGCCGGGCAACCACGAACTGTGGACGCCCCGCGACGACCCGATCCAGCTGCGCGGCGAGGCCCGCTACCGCCATCTCGTGGAACTGTGCCGCTCCTTGGGCGCCGCGACCCCCGAAGACCCCTACCCGGTGTGGCGCGGCGAGGGCGGCCCGGTCACCGTGGCCCCGCTGTTCCTGCTCTACGACTACACGTTCCGCCCCCAGGGCACGTACGCGAAGCGGGACGCGCTGGAGGCGGCGCACGAGGCGGGCGTCGTCTGCACCGACGAGATACTCCTGCACCCGGATCCCTACCTGGGCCGCGACGACTGGTGCCGCGCCCGCGTGGCGGTCACCGAGGAGATGCTCGCCCGGCGGACGCCCGGCCTGCCCACGGTCCTCATCAACCACTGGCCGCTGGTGCGCGACCCCACCCGGATCCTGCACTACCCGGAGTTCGCCCTGTGGTGCGGCACGGAGCTGACCGCCGACTGGCACGTGAAGTACGAAGCGGCGGCCGTCGTCTACGGCCATCTGCACATCCCCCGCACCACCTGGCACGACGGCGTCCGCTTCCAGGAGGTCTCGGTCGGCTACCCGCGTGAGTGGCGCCGCGACCGCCACCCCGACCCGCGGCTCCGCCAGATCCTGCCGGAGCCGCGCGAGGCCGGATAGCGGGGCCAGGACCCTCAGCCCGCCCGGGGCGCGTCGAGGCGGACGGCGAGATCGACCAGGTCGGCGAGGCGCAGCGTCCGGCCCGGCTCGGCGGAGCCAGGGAGCGGCACGTGCAGGGGAGCGGTCCAGCGGGCGGGGACGGCGGCGAGTCCGTGGCGGGCACCGGCAAGGGCGCCGGTGACCGCGGCCACGGTGTCCGTGTCGCCGCCCAGATCGACGGCGGCCCGCACCGCGTCCTCGTACGAAGACGTGGCGCGCAGCGCCCAGACCGCCGAGCCGAGGCAGGGCCAGACCGCGCCGTTGAACTCGGTGGCGTTGTCGGGGTGCCAGTAGGGCGCCAGGGTGAGCGCGTACCGGTCGCGGTGGTCGGGGTGGACCAGGGCCAGCATCTCGGGGAGGTGGTCCAGCGGATCGGCGCCCTCCAGCGTCAGCCGCAGCAGCTCGTGGAAGAGCGCGGTGCCCTCCCAGGCGGCGCGGTCGCCGTGGGTGAGGGCCGCGATGCCGCGGGCCGCGTCCATCGTGGCCGCCCGGCCTTCGCGGGCGAAATAGAGGGCCGCCGTGGTGGCGCGCATCAGTGAACCGTTGCCCGCGGCACGCGTGTTGACCTGGAAGTGGATCTGGGCGGCGAGGTTCCACGGCAGGCCGTTCGTCAGGACGTCCTCCGTCTGGAGGCCGATGTCCTTGGGCTCGGCCGCCGCCCACCGCTGGAACCTGCCGAAGATGTCCGGCAGGTCGAGACCCGCGTACGCGAGCAGCGAGTCGGCGACGTGCACGGCCATCTGCGTGTCGTCCGTCGCCTCCCCGGCGTCCCAGCCGGCGCCGCCGCACATCTCCCCGCCCCCGCCGGGGTCGGGGAAGCGCGCGGAGAAGTCACCCGCGAGCCCGAACTCGAAGGGCGCCCCCAGCGCGTCCCCCACCGCGGAACCGACGAGGGCGCCCGCGGCCCGCTGGGCCCGGTCAGGTTCGAGACTCATGGGGGCAGGTTAACCAACCCCGCTCTGCCTCCATCTGGAGATCGGCGGCGAGACCGAACTCCCTGAGCCAGTCCGGGCGTACGGCCGCCATGCCGAATCCCGAGGGGGCCCGCAGCGGACCGTGCGACAGGTACTCCTCGCGGTAGCGGTGGCAGTCGCGATGCCAGACGTAGATGCCCGCCATCCAGTTCTCCAGCTCGCGCACATAGCCGTCGAGGATGTCCCGCGTCTCCTGCGGCAGCGCGAAGTCGTCGTACAGGACCGGGAGTTCATGGGCCACGACGTGCTGGAACTGACTCAGCCGCGACTTCATCAGGTCGTCGATGATGCCCAGCGCCGTCGGATAGTCGCAGCCGAAGAAGTTCTGGACGACGAGGATGCCGTTGTGGACCTCGCCCTCGTACTCGATCTCCTTCTGGTACGAGAAGACGTCGTTCATCAGGGCCGAGTAGTCGCCCGCCGCGTTCTCCAGGTTCCGCATCGGCCCCGTCCGGTAGATCTCCTGCGGCACCTGGGGGCCGTGGCCCAGGCGGCACAGGCTCATCGTGAGGGGGCAGCCGAAGGTCAGGCGGCGCATCTCGATGTAGTCGACGGGGTCGGGGATGCGGTTCTGCGCCTGGTTGTCCAGCTCCCAGAGCCAGCTCGCCGTCATGACCTCGTTGGCGGTGCGCAGGGTGCGGCGCGCCTCCTCGTCCATCGGGGCCGCGGTGCGCCGCCACAGGTCGGCGAGGCCCCGCTCCAGGGCGTTCGCGGGCACCGGCATGTCGGCGAGGTCCAGCGGCATGAAGAGCGAGAGCCGCTCGTTGCAGAGCTTGGCTCCCGCGAGGTCGCGGGGCCTGCCGAAGACCACGGGGAAGTAGTCGTCCCCGTACGTCCCCCAGGTGAGCCACTGCGAGCCCAGGTCGAGGGCTTCGAGGTCCGCGTCCGGGTGGATGCCCGCCGCGCAGAGCACGAAGTCGTAGCCGTCCAGCTTGTGCGCGTCCCAGATGTCCGAACCCGGCACCCCCGCCTGGGGTCCGAGCATGCCCATCCGGTCCGCCCACTCCACGGTGCGGGGGCGCGCCGCCTCCAGGTGGGGCGAGAGCCGTGCCTCGTACGGCAGGTCGAAGTCGGGGAGCCGGGACGGCCCCACCCGCTGGAAGGGGACGTGGGTGTAGCCGCGCAGCCGCTCCGCGCCCGTGGCGGCGATCAGCGCCTTGATCCCGGCGGCCGACGTGCCCGGACCCGTGGGTCCCGCGAGCGGCGAGGACGCGGCGCCGCCTTTGTTCATGTAGCGGCTGGACACCATGTGCCACTCGTGCCCGCCGGACTGCCAGTCCTGGAGCCCCTTGGTGTACGCGAGCACGTCCGCGCACTCCTTCGGGGGCAGCCCGGTCTCGGCGAAGAGGGGGGCCAGTTCGGTCAGCGCCGTGTGCTCGAACTGCTGCATCCGCGAGGTCAGGAGGTCGTTCACGGCGTCCGCCGCCTCCTGCGTGGTGCAGTCGAGGAACTTCTCCAAAACCAGGACGCCGTTGGAGAGTTCGCCCTCGTCCTCGATCTCCCGCTGGTAGGAGAAGAGGTCGTTGCGCAGATGGACGGCGTCGGAGAACGTCTCCTTGAGGACGCGCAACGGCCTGGAAGCGGCGACGGCCGGGGGGACCTCCGCGCCCGTCGCGTACTCGACGAGCCCCGCCGACCAGGGCGCGCCGCCCACCTTGCGGCGCATCTCGATGTACTCCACGGGGTTGGCGATCCGGCCCTCGTTGATGTTCGAGAGCTCCCACAGGGATTCGTTGAGGAGGTTCTCCGTGCTCTCGGCGAACCGCGTCCGCCAGTCCTTGGACATGAAGGGCACGGTGCGCGCCCACAGGTCCGCGAGGCCCGCCTCGACCGGATTCGTCGGCTCCGGAACGGGCGAGGTCATGTCCATCGGCATGAAGGCGGGCAAGCGGTCGAGATACGCCTTGCCGCCTTCCCGGTCCTGCGTCCGTTTGAACAGTTCGAGGAAGTGGTCGTCGAAGAAGAACACCCACACGTACCAGTCGGTGACCAGGGACAACGCGGGGCTGTCACAATCGGGATGGGTGTAGGCGCACAGCAGCGCGTAGTCGTGGGCGTCCAGGTCGCGCTGTTCCCAGACGCCCGACCCCTCCAGCATCCCCATGCCGCGCGCCCACTTCCTGGAGTGCTCCCGCGCCTCTTCCACATGGGGGTTGAGACCCGCGGGATGCGCCAGGTAGAAGCTGGGCAGTTCGAAGGGCTGCGACATACGGTGTTCTCCTCGCGCGGTGGCGTAAGTGCAGCGGAGCACTACCCGCGTGGGGGTGACCGATGCGGAGATGCCCGTAGCGTCACACCATCGCGTGATCCGCGGAGTTCAAACCGGGGTGAGCGGTCAGCGCACCGGCGCGCCGGGACCGAGCGGGATGCCCAGCGCCCACCAGGCGAGGAACAGCAGCGTCCAGGCCGCGGTCATCGCGACCGCGAGCGGCAGCGTGTACGAGGCGAGGGTGCCGAGCCCCGCCGACTTGCGGTAGCGCTGCAGGAAACCGAGCGCCATCACGAAGTACGGGCTCATGGGCGTGATGGCCGTCGAGCCGGAGTCGGCGATGCGGAAGAGCGCCTGCGTGGTCTCGGCAGGGACGTCCACGAGCATCAGCATCGGTACGAGGACGGGGGCGGCCAGGGCCCACATCGCGGACCCGCTGGTGACCATGACGTTCACGACCGTCAGGAGCAGCAGGATGAGCAGGAAGACGACGACGATGGGCAGTTGGCTGTGTTCGAGCGTCTCGGCCGCCTTGACGGCGAGGAAGTCGCCGATGTGCGTCCAGTCGAAGTAGGCGAGGAACTGGGCGATCGCGAAGAACAGGACGAGCACCGGAGCCATCTGCTTGACGCCGTCGACCATCAGCTTCGGCACGTCGCCGGGCTTGCGGATCGACCCGGAGCGGGCTCCGTGGACGATGCCGACGAGCGCGAAGAGGAACGCGACGATCGCCGCGATCCCGTCCAGGAGCGGTGACTCGACGAGGCTTCCGCCGTCGCCGCGCAGGGGCGAGGCGGCCGGGACGACGGCCGCGGTGAGGGCGGCGACGGCCAGCAGGAAGGTGAGGCCCGCCCGGCGCAGGGCCGAGCGCTCCCGGTCGCTGAGGCGGAGCCCGTCGATGTCGTCGAGGTCCGCGTCCGGATCGGCGTCGAGGTCGGGCCGCTTGCTCAGGACGAAGCGGGTCACGAGGGTGATGACGGTGGCGAGCAGGAGCGAGGAGGCGATGTTGAAGAACCAGTTGCTCAGCGGCGAGACGTACGCGTCGTCGCCGCCCGCGATCTTCGCGGCGGTCGTGGTGATCCCGGCGAAGATGGCGTCGTTCGGCGTCGGCACGGGACTCGCGTCGTAGCCGGACGCGATGGCGGTGTAGGCGACGACGATGCCGAGGACGGGGGAGCGGCCGACGGCACGGAACGCGAGCCCGCCGAGCGGTACGAGGATGACGTAGGCGGCGGCCGACGCGACGTGCGCCACCGTGCCCGCGAAGGCGACCGCGAAGACCACCCAGGAGGCGGGCACCCGGGAGACGCCGACCTTCATCAACGCGGCCAGGAATCCGCTGCGTTCGGCGACCGCGACGCCCATGATGACCACCACGATGGTCGCCATCGGCGGGAACGCGGCGAAGTTCTCGACCATCGTCGAGACGGCCATGGCGAGCCCGTCGCCACTGAGCAGGCTCTGCACGGCGACGCTCTTGCCGTCGCCGGGCGCGATGACGGAGACGTCGAACCCGGCGAGCACCGCGCTGATCACGGCGAGGACGCCGGAGAGGATCCAGAACAGCCAGAAGGGGTGCGGCAGCGCGTTCCCGGCGCGTTCGACGACGGCCATCGCGCGGATGATGCGGGGAAGCGGGGGCCCGTCGGGTGGTGGGGGTGGCGCGTCCGGCAGGGCGGGGGTCGGGGAAGACATGGCGGCTCCGCGGGGAAGGGTGGGGAGGGGAGGGTGCGCGGCTCAGCGCAGGTGGTGGCGGCGCAGGAAGTTCCTCAGGACCTCGTGGGCCTCGATGCTCTGGGTGGTGTAACCGCCGCCGCTGTAGCTGTCGGCGCCGGGCCAGGTGTGACCGCCGTCCGTGACGGCCACGTGCCGGACTTCGGCGCCGCCCGCGCAGTGGGTCCAGCGGGATTCGGTGATGTCCGGGGCGGTGGCCCGGTCCGGGGTGCGGGTGCGGCAGTTGTCGCGGCCGGCCCAGGCGGTGAGCCAGTCGTGGAGCGCGGGGAGGCCGCGGTCGGGGTCTCCGGCGTACGGGATGGTGGCGTCCCCCGTGCCATGGAAATCGATGACCGGGACCGGGCGCGAGGGGCGGCAGTTCTCGCCGGTGCCGGGGTAGAAGGCGCCGGCGACGGGGGCGATCGCGGCGATCCGGTCGGACATCCGGCAGGCCAGGAGTGCGGTGAACCCGGCGCCGTTGGACTTCCCGGTGGCGTACACGCGCCGCGGGTCCACGCAGAGGCGGGCCTCCAGTGAGTCGAGCAGCGCGCCGGTGAACGCCACGTCGTCCACCCCGGGCGCGGCGTACGGAGCGCCCTGCCATGCCTGGCGCTGCCCGTCGCCGGTGCCGACGACGCCCTCCGGGTACGCGACGATCGCGGGCAGGGTCGAGAGCTTGCTGAACTCCTCGGTGCCGCCGCCGGTGTTGCCGCGCCCGTGGAAGGCGAGGACCACGGGCAGGGCGCGGTCGCCGGTGTACCCCTCGGGCAGGTGCAGCTGGTAGGTCCGGGTCAGACCGCCGCTGGTGAGGGTGTGCGGGGCGGTGGTGCCGGGGGCCTGCGGGGCGGCTTCACCACAGCCGGGCACGCCTCCACGGGCGTACGAGGGAGAGGTCAGGCTCACCCCGGCGAGCAGGGTGAGACCGGCGACGACAGAGGCGGCCGTGCGGGACAGTGCGCGTTTCAAGGCAGGCTCCTTCCGCCGACGGCGCGAGGCGCGGACGGCTGAGGCGGTGCGGACGGCTGAGGTGGTGCGGACGGTCCGGTGACGGATGGTCAGCCGGTGCTGGCCAGCCACTCCTTGGCGAAGGTGACGATGCGGTGGACGGCGGCGTCGACGATCGCGCGGCCGTCCTCGGGGGTGGCGCGGCGCGGATCGCCGAGTACGCCGTTGGGGCTGAGCCGGTCGTACGGCAGGGTCAGGGCGGGATGGCCGCCGCGGCGTGCGACCCGGGAGAGCGGATCGAGGTCGTCGTGGGTGACGGACCCCGGGGCGAGACGTTCGCGGTGCACCAACTCCGGTGCCAGGTACAGCATTTGAGCGGTCTCTGCCTCGCCGCTGTGTCCGTGGACCGCACTGGGCCGCATGGCGGCGACCGCCTCCCCCGCGAGTGAGGTCAGGGGTGTCCAGGCGAACCGCAGCCCGGGGTGGGTGACGAGCAGGTCCTGCGCGACGGTGGTGAGCGTGGCGTTGTTGCCGCCGTGCCCCGTGATCACGAGCACGTCCCGCCAGCCGTGCCGGTGCAGGCTGTCGACGTAGTCACGGACGAGCGCGGCCAGCGTCGCCGTCGACAGGCTCACCGTGCCGGCGAAGGCCAGGTGATGCGGCGAGACCCCGATGCCGAGCGAGGGCCCGACCACGGCACGCCCGTCGAGCCGCGAGGCGACCAGAGCGGCGACCTGCTCGGCCCGGACGGTGTCGGTGGCGAGCGGCATCCCGGGCCCGTGCTGCTCGAAGGCGCCCGCGGGAATGATGACGAGGGGGCTGGCGCGGACCGCGTCGGCGGCTTCGAGCGTGGTCATCTCGGCCAGGTGGTGGGGGCGTCGGGAGGTCATCGGCCCTCCTCCCCGGGGAAGTCGGCCGCGGTGACGGCGTCGCGGATCGCCGTCAGGTGTTCGCGGGTGAGGCGCTCCGCCGCCGCCGCGTCGCCCGCGCGCACCGCCTCGTAGATCTCCACGTGCTCGGCGTGGTCGCGCTCGCGGTCGTTATAGCGGTGCCGGATCTCCACCTGCTCGCGCGCCCTCACGTACAGCAGCGCCTCGACGGCCTCCCGGAGCAGGGTGTTGCCGCTGGCTGCCGCGAGCGCCACGTGGAAGTGCGCGGAGCGGCGCAGGGACTCCTCGGGCGGAAGCAGGGCGTTGCCCGCCGCGAGGCCCAACTGCTCGACGCCGTCCAGGGATTGGATGCGCGCGGCGGTCGCGGCGATCGCCGGTTCCAGGACGAGGCGGGCCCCGACCAGTTCGAGCACCGAAGCGCGGTCGCTGCGCGGCTGATGCGGGTTGGCCAGGAGCCTGCGGTCCACGCCGGGTCCCACGTACGTCCCTGAACCGTGCCGGAACTCCACCACCTCCGTGGCCTCCAGCCTGCGCAGCGCCTCGCGCACGGTCGGCGTGGTGACGTCGAAGCGGCGGGCCAGCTCACGCGAGGAGGCCAACGCGTCACCGGGGGCGAGGCGTTCGGTGCGGATGATCTCGACGATGTCGTCCGCGAGACGCTCGGACAGGGAGGGTTGACTGCCGTAACTCATGAAGTGAATAAATCACTTGGTCTCTAGGTCGGTCAATGGTCGTGACGGGACCGGATGGATGCCCCACGCCCCCTTGTACACGGCATCTATCTCGATCTAGCCTGCTGGCGCTCAAGCGCTTTCGCCCGTAGACAACGTTGCCAACCGGACGCCCACCCCGAGCCCGGAGGTTCCATGCCACGCTCTACCCGCACGCTCAGACCGCGCACGGCGCTCCTCGCACTGGCCGTCCTCGCCGTCCCGCTGGCCCCGGCGGCGTTCGCCGCGCCCGCGTCGGCCCAAGGGGACGCCGCTCAGGAAAAATCCACGGCCCACCGGCTCCCCGTCGTCTCCCCGACCCCGCAGCACATGGCCCGCGCGGGCGGCGACGTGCCGCTCGCCCGGCGCGCCGAACTCGTCGTCGGCCGAGGCGCCGAAGAAAGCGATGAGGCGGCCAGGCGCCGCGTCACCGAGACGCTGCGTGCCCACGGGGTGCGCGACATCGACGTACGCGCGAAGGCGTCGGGCCGTGCCCCGCTGACCGTCCTGCTCGGCCCGGCGACCCGGCCCGACATCGCGAAGGCGCTCGGCGGGACGAAGGTGCCTGAGCAGTCCGAGGGCTACGCGCTGCGGGTGAGGCACCGCACCGTCGCACTCGGCGGCAAGGACGCGACCGGGCAGTTCTACGCGGCGCAGACCCTTGGCCAACTGATGTCCAAGGGGCGGATAGCGGGGGTCGAGGTCTCCGACTTCCCCGCCATGCCGCTGCGCGGCAGTATCGAGGGGTTCTACGGCCCGCCCTGGACCGAGGCCGAACGCCTCGACCAGATGGACTTCCTGGGCGACACCAAGGCCAACACGTACGTCTACGCGCCCAAGGACGATCCCTACCACCGTGAGAAGTGGCGCGACCCCTACCCGGCGGACAAGCTCACCGAGCTGGGCAAGCTGATCGACCGCGCGAGCGCCAACCACGTGCGCTTCACGTTCGCGGTCTCGCCGGGCGGCTCCATCTGCTACTCGGACCCGGCCGACGTCAAGGCGCTGACGGCCAAGCTCCAGGCGATGTACGACCTGGGCGTGCGGTCCTTCTCGGTCCCGCTAGACGACATCAGCTACACCAAGTGGAACTGCGACGCCGACAAGGCGAAGTTCGGCGACCCGGGCCGTGGCCCCGCGGCGAAGGCGCAGGTGGGGCTCCTCAACACCATCCAGCGTGACTTCATCGCCAAGCACGAGGGCGCCAATCCGCTGCAGATGGTGCCCACCGAGTACGGGGACCTCACGGACACCGCGTACAAGCAGACGATGCGGGCCGATCTTGACGGCGCCGTGGAGGTGATGTGGACCGGCACGGACGTCGTCCCGCCGGAGATCACCAACGCCCAGGCGGAGAAGGCCGCCGAGCTGTTCGGCCGGAAGGTGTTCGTCTGGGACAACTACCCGGTGAACGACTTCGCGCGCACGGCGGGACGGCTGCTTCTCGCGCCCTACGACAAGCGCGAGCCCGGCCTGTCGGGCCACCTGAGCGGCATCGTCTCCAACCCGATGAACCAGGAGGGTGCCAGCAAGCTCGCCGTGTTCACCATGAACGACTTCTCCTGGAACGACCGGGGGTACGACCGGACGCGCTCGGGCCGGCAGGCCGCGCTGTATCTCGCCGGGGGCGACCGGCGGGTCGCCGACGCGGTGCAGACGTTCGTGGACCTCAACCACGCGGCGCCCACGTTCGGCGAGTCGAACTGGCTGCCGCAGTCGCCCGTGCTCGGGCCGAAGCTGGATGCCTTCTGGAAGCGGTACGACAGTGATCCCGCCGGGGCGGTACGGGCGCTGCGGCCCACGGCCCGTGACATCGAGAAGGTCCCCGCGGTGCTCCGTTCCGGAGTGCCGGACAAGCAGTTCCTGCACGACGCGAAGCAGTGGCTGGACGCGACGGAGCTGTGGGGCTCCGCGATGCGGCACGGGCTCGCGGCGCTGTCCGCCGCCGACGAGGGGGACGGCGCCGAGGCCGCGCGTGAGCGTGCGGCGATGGAGTCCCTGGTGGGGCGGGCGCGGGCGATTTCCGTGGACCCGGCCGAGCACCATCAGCTGGGGGCGGTGAAGATCGCCGATCCGTTCCTGGACGAGTTCGTCCAAGGGGTGCAGGACAGGACCTAGCCGCCGCTGCGCGGCGATGCTCTCCCGCCCACCCACCCGTTCACCCCGCAGCGCGAAGGTGAACGGGTGGGTGGGCGCGCGTCGTCCCGCGCTGCCCAGTCGCTGTACAGCCGCACATTGCGATAACTGATACGTCAGTCAGGATCGCAACAACGGCTGCTATCTGCGGAAAGTCTCGCCCGATGGATTGCGATCAGCGCAACATCCAGGTAGCGTCACCGCCCATGCAGCAAGACCCCGAGGTCGCGGACAGGGTCCGCAAGGTCATCGCCGACGCCGGCGCGACCCAGCGCGAATTCGCCCGCCGTATCGTGATGGACCCCTCCAAGCTCTCCCGCTCCCTCGGCGGCACCCGCCGCTTCACGGCGGCCGAGCTGGCCCGCATCGCGGACACCGGCGGCGTGGACGCGGGCTGGCTCCTGGGCACCAAGGACCTGACACCCCCGGCCCGCCGGGAACGCACCGCCGCCGCCCCGGAAGGCGGCCGTCCTCTCCAGATCGTCCGCGAAACCGTGCGGCTCGTGGCCGAGCGCGGCTTCCACGCCGTACGCGTCGCGGACATCGCCGAAGCCTGCGCCACCAGCACCGCGGCCATCCACTACCACTTTCCCGGCCGCGACGACCTCCTGGAAGCCGCCGTCCGCTGGTGCATGGACGAGGACACCGCCCGCCGCGCGGCCCGCATCGCGGACGCGGCCGACGCCGCCGACGAACTGCGCCAGCTGATCGAGCTACAGACCCCCCGCACCCCGCAGCAGCGCTGGCAGTGGAGCGTCTGGCTCGACCTGTGGGCGGAGGCGGCCCGCTCCACCGCCGTCGGGCGGCTGCACGCCGACTACTACCGCCAGTGGCGCGCCACCGTCGCCGACGTCATCCGGCGCGGCGTCGACCAGGGCGTGTTCCGCCCCGTCGATCCGCAGTCCGCCGCGCTCCGGCTGACCGCGCTGATCGACGGCCTCGCCACCCAGGTGCTCGCCACCACCCCCGGCAACGACGGCACGACCCTCGACGACATGCACGAGGCGCTGCTCGTGTACGTGGACGCGACGCTCGCCGCGCCGCGCGGCGCCGCATAGCCCCCGGCGTACAGCCACCTGACGCTTCGGCACCGGGCGTACCGGCGGCTCCGTAACAGCATCAGCACCAGCATCAACACCCCACCCCCGAGGGAGAGTTCACCATGCCCGTGAATCAAGACGTCATCATCACCGCCGCCCTCACCGGCGCGGGCGACACCGTACGCAAGAGTCCCCACGTCCCGGTCACCCCCGAGCAGATAGCCACCTCCGCCGTGGAGGCCGCCGAGGCGGGCGCCGCCGTCGTGCACATCCACGTACGCGACCCCGAGACCGGCGACCCCTCGCGCGACCCGCGGCTCTACCGCGAGGTCGTCGAGCGCATCAAGGAGACCGGCACCGACGTCGTCATCAACCTCACCGCGGGCATGGGCGGCGACCTGGTCATCGACCCCGTCGCACCGCTCAAGGACCTCGGCGAGCTGCCCGGCACCGACCTCGTCGGCGGCCTTGACCGCCTCCCGCACGTCGAGGACCTCCTCCCCGACATCTGCACCCTGGACTGCGGCTCGCTCAACTTCGGCGACAACCTCTACATCTCCACGCCCGACATGCTCCGCCAGGGCGCCAAGCGCATCCAGGAGCTGGGCGTACGGCCCGAGTTGGAGATCTTCGACACCGGCCAGCTCTGGTTCGCCAAGCAGCTCCTGGCGGAAGGCCTGCTCGACAACCCCACCGTCTTCCAGCTCTGCATGGGCATCCCGTGGGGCGCCCCCGCCGACCCGGGCGTCCTCCAGGCCATGGTCAACATGCTCCCCGAAGGCGCCCAGTGGGCGAGCTTCGCGCTCGGCCGCATGCAGATGCCGTGGGTCGCCCAGTCCATCCTGCTCGGCGGCCAGGTCCGTGTCGGCCTGGAGGACAACCTCTACCTCGGCAAGGGAAACAAGGTCTCCAACGCCCAACTCGTCGAGCGTGCCGTGCAGATCACGGAGAACCTCGGCTCGCGCGTCGCCACGCCGGACGAGGCCCGCCAGAAGCTCGGCCTCAAGCCCCGCGCCTGAACTTCCCCCCCCACGACGAGTAGGACCCCTCCATGAGTGACATCAACACACCCCCCGCCCCCTGCGCCCCCGAAGACGTACGCCGAATCGCCTGCGTCGGCGCCGGAGTGATCGGCGGCGGCTGGGTCGCCCACTACCTGGCCCGCGGCTACGACGTCACCGCCTGGGACCCGGCCCCCGACGCCGAGCAGAAGCTCCGCCGCCTGGTGGACGCCGCCTGGCCCGCGCTGACGCAGCTCGGCCTCGCCGAAGGGGCTTCGCCGGACCGCCTCACCGTCACGCCCACCCTGCAAGAGGCCGTCGCCGAAGCCCAGTTCGTGCAGGAGAGCGCCCCCGAGAAGCTGGAGCTCAAGCGGGATCTGCTGGCGCAGCTGGATGCCGCCGCGCCCGCCGGAGTCGTCATCGCCTCCTCCACCTCCGGCTACCCGATGACCGACATGCAGACCGAGGCCGCCGACCCGGGCCGCCTCGTCGTCGGACACCCCTTCAACCCGCCCTACCTGATCCCGCTCGTCGAGGTGGTCGGCGGCGACAAGACCGCCCCGCACGCGGTCACTTGGGCCTCCCGCTTCTACGAGGTCGCGGGGAAGTCCGTGATCACCATGGCGAGCGAGGTCCCCGGCTTCATAGCCAACCGCCTCCAGGAGGCGCTCTGGCGCGAGGCGCTGCACATGGTCGCCAACGGCGAGGCCACGGTGAAGGAGATCGACGACTCGATCACCGAAGGCCCCGGCCTGCGCTGGGCGTTCATGGGCCCCATGCTCACCTTCGCGCTCGCGGGCGGCGAGGGCGGCATGGCCCACATGCTCGACCACTTCGGCCCGTCCCTGAAGTCACCGTGGACGCGCCTGGAAGCACCCGAGCTCGACAAGGAGCTGTACGACGCGGTGGTCGCCGGATGCCACGACGCGGCGGACGGCAGGACCATCGCCGACCTGGTCGCCGAGCGTGACCAGGGAGTCATCGACGTACTGCGGGCGACGGGCCGCCTCCCGCAGCAGCGCGCGAAGGAGGAGACCAAGTGAGCGAGTCCCAGCCCCCCGAGCCCCAGCCGCTGCCCCTTCTGCACCGGACCGTACGGCCCGAGTGGATCGACTACAACGGCCACATGAGCGAGGCGTTCTACGTCCTCGTCTTCGGGTACGCCACCGACGCCATGATGATCGAGACCGGCCTGCACGCGGGATACCGCGAGTCCACCGGCTGCTCGCTCTACACGGTCGAGGCGCACATCCGCTACCTCGACGACGTCGCGGAGGGCGCCCACCTCGCGGTGCGCACCCGCATCCTGGGCGCGGACGCCAAGAAGGCCCGCTTCACCCACGAGCTGTACGTGGTGGAGGACGCCGAGGCGCAGATCGCCCCGGACGCCACCCCCGTGGCGACCACCGAGCTCCTGGCCATCCACGTCGACCAGAACGCGGGCCGTGCGACCCCCTTCCCGGACACGATCCGTGAGCACCTGACGGGTCTGGCACAAGAGGCACCGGAGTGGGCGGGCCGCTCGATCGTCGAGGTGCCGAAGGCGCGTTAGCGCTCCAGCTCCTTGTGCGCCGTTTCCGGGAGCCGGAGATACACCGCCGATGACGCGAGGCAGAGCACGGCCACGTACCAAGGGAAGAGACCCGGTTCGCCGATCTCCTTGAACAGGGTGCCCATGTACGGGGCCGTGCCGCCGAACAGCGCGACGGTGAGGGAGTACGGGAAGCCGATCCCCGCGGCCCGTACGCGCGCGGGGAACACCTCCGCGTTCACGGCGGCCGAGATCGACGTGAAGCCGGTGAGCAGCACCATGCCCGCGCACTGCACCATGAGCAGCGAACCGAACGAGCCGTTCAGGGACCGCAGCAGCGGCACGCTCAGGACGGCGAAGCCGAGGCCGAAGAAGAGCAGCAGCGGCCTGCGGCCGAAGCGGTCGGAGAGCAGCCCGCCGACCGGCTGGAGCAGCGCGAAGAACGCGAGCGAGAGGGTGCCGGACAGCAGGGCCTGGCTCTTGCTGATGTCGGTGTTGAGCTCGGCGTACGTCGGAAGGTACGACGTCCACGTGTAGTACGCGATCGTGCCGCCGGCCGTGATGCCGCAGATGAGCAGGGACTGGCGCGGGTGCTTGCGCAGGGCGTCGAACAGGCCGGGGCGTTCCGACTCGTCCTGCGGCGCCTGGTGGGTCTCGTACGCGCCCTGCCTGATCCAGAAGCCGACCAGGCTGAGCACCGCGCCGATGAAGAACGGCAGCCGCCATCCCCAGCCGTCCATCTGCCCCTCCGAGAGCAGGCTGACGAGCAGGGCCGCGACGCCGGACGCGGCGAGCTGGCCGGCGCTCGTCGACACGTACTGGAAACTGGAGAAGAGGCCACGCCGTCCGGGCCCCGCGGACTCGACGAGGAAGGTCGTCGATGCCGCGAACTCGCCGCCCACGGACAGCCCTTGGAGCAGCCGCGCCAGGACGAGGACCACCGGCGCGAGCACCCCCACGGACGCGTACGTCGGCGTCAGACCGACCAGCAGGCTGCTGCCGCCCATCAGCAGAATGGTGACGGTCAGCGCGGCGCGCCTGCCGCGCCGGTCGGCGACCGTACCCATGAGCAGACCGCCCACCGGCCGCATGAAGAAGCCGACCGCGAAGACGGCGAACGTGGAGAGCAGCGGTACGAGGGAGTTGCCCGAGCCCTTGGGGAAGACCTGGTCGGCGATGTACGTCGCGAGGAACGTGTACGCGTACCAGTCGTACCACTCCACGGCGTTGCCCACCGACGCGGCGAGCAGCTGCCGTATCGGGCGGCGGGGCTGGGCGGGGAGCGTGTCGGACACGGATTCGTGCCGGTGTTGCTGTGTCATGATCGCGACCATCCCCCGCCCGGCCCGTCCGCACACGTCCGGCGTGTTCAGAGTGTGTGCAGGTGGGCTGCTGTCTGGGTCAGCCCGTCGTCGGCCTGTACGAGTAGACCGACGTGGTCACCAGGCACGGCGCCGGCGGCACGACCTCGGCGCGCAGGGTACGCCGCTCGGAGTCGTAGTCGACGCCCTCCGTCTCGAAGGTGCCGGAGCAGATGCTCCGTTGCGGGGCGGCGAACAGGCTCGAGACCTTGCCCGTGACGGGTTTCCCGTCGAGCGCGCGCTCCAGGTCCACCTGGAGGACGGGGCGGTCCTCGGGCCACAGCTCCTTCGACGCGTCGTTGGACGCGCACACCAGGCGGGTGTCGGAGACGAAGTCGCAGCCCTGGATGTCGCGCACCGGCTTGTCGAGCGAGATCTGACCGGCCTGGGGGAGCGCGCCGCCGGTGGGCGGGGTCGAGGAGTTGAGGAGCGGGGCGGGGAAGACCTGGAGGCGGTTCTGATCACCCCATTCGCCCGACACCAGCCACTGCTTGTCGGGTGAGACGGCCGCGAAGGAGTTGTTGAGCTTCTCGCCCGCGTCGAGCTGGTGCTCGTAGAGATAGCGCTTCCCGCCGGGTGTCGTGACGGCGAACATCTTCGACTTCGCGTCGTCGCCGCCCTGATAGGCGTCGACGGTGTGGCCGGCGGCTATGTCCGGGTCGCCGACATGGCCCCAGCCCTTGATCCGCAGGTCGAGCGGGATCGAGGCGAGGCCGCGGTAGAGGAGACTGCCGTCGGCGCGGCTCGCGAGGCCCTGGCTGCCGGTGAGGGAGCTGACGGACGAGACGCCGGACTCCTGCCAGCCGCCCGGGGATCTCGGGGCGGTGCCGGCTCCGTCGGCGGCCGAGCTGGCGCCGGCGCCCGCCATCGTCAGTGCCATCGTGACGGCCCCGATCAGGGTGACGGACGTCTTCGCGGATGTCTTGAAGGGTGTCATCGGTGCGCTACCTCCGTGGGGGGTCGATCGCTGCCGGGCAATCGTACGTAACGTGAGCCCTGTCGACGGGTGGGTTCTGACAGCCCGACAGGTGTACGTGAGCCGGACGCGAGATGTTCCGACGGCTGTTCCGACAGAAGGTGGTTGAGACGTGAAGCTGGTCATTCTCGGTGGCGGCGGATTCCGCGTTCCGCTCGTGTACGGCGCGCTGCTCGGCGACCATGCCGAAGGCCGGGTCACCGAGGTCGTGCTGCATGACCTGGACGCGGCGCGGCTCGGCGCGGTCGCCCGGGTCCTCGCCGACCAGGCGGCAGGGGAGCCGGACGCGCCCACCGTCACGGCCACCACCGACCTCGACGAGGCCTTGCGGGGCGCGGACTTCGTCTTCTCCGCGATCCGTGTCGGCGGCCTGGAAGGGCGTGCGGCCGACGAGCGGGTCGCTCTCGCGGAGGGCGTCCTCGGCCAGGAGACCGTCGGCGCGGGCGGTATCGCGTACGGCCTGCGGACCGTGCCCGTTGCCGTCGACATCGCACGCCGGGTCAGGCAGCACGCCCCCGACGCCTGGGTCATCAACTTCACCAACCCCGCCGGCCTGGTCACCGAGGCCATGTCCCGGCACCTCGGTGACCGCGTCATCGGCATCTGCGACTCGCCGGTGGGCCTGGGGCGCCGGGTGGCCCGCATGCTGGGCGGCAATCCGGACGAGGCGTTCATCGACTACGTAGGCCTCAACCACCTGGGCTGGCTGCGGGGTCTGCGGATCGCGGGGCGCGACGAGCTGCCGCGGCTGCTCGATGATCCGCAGATGCTGGGCTCGTTCGAGGAGGGGCGGCTCTTCGGCGCGGAGTGGCTCCAGTCGCTGGGGTCGATCCCGAACGAGTACTTGCACTACTACTACTTCAACCGCGAGGCCGTCCGCGCCTACCAGGAGGCCGAGCAGACGCGCGGAGCGTTCCTGCGGGACCAGCAGGCACGGTTCTACGAGGAGCTGGGCCGGGCGGAGCCCTCCACCTCGGCGCTCAAGGCGTGGGACGCGACGCGCGCGGAACGTGAGGCCACCTACATGGCCGAGAACCGCGAGGCCGCCGGTGTCGGGGAGCGTGCGGCGGAGGACCTCGAATCCGGGGGGTACGAAAAGGTCGCCCTCGCCCTGATGCGGGCGATCGCGCGGGACGAGCGGACGACGCTGATCCTCAACGTCCGCAACCGCACGACCCTTTCGGCGTTGGACGCCGACGCGGTGATCGAGGTGCCGTGCTCCGTCGATGCCAACGGGGCGCATCCCATGGCCGTCGATCCGCTGCCCGGACATGCGACGGGGCTGGTGTGCGCGGTGAAGGCGGTGGAGCGGGAGGTGCTGTCCGCGGCGGAGAGCGGGTCACGCGCTACGGCGGTGAAGGCGTTCGCGCTGCATCCGCTGGTGGATTCCGTGGGGGTGGCGCGGCGGTTGGTGGAGGGGTATCGGGGGGTGCATCCGGGGTTGGGGTACCTGGGGTGAGGGAGCGGGCCCCTGGGCCTTGGGGGGGGGCGTGGTGGCCCGGTGCCGGGGGCGGTGCGGGTCTGTCTTGGGGCGGGGCCGCGCCGGTATGTCCGTCCTCGCTATCGTCCGGTGGCCGCTTTGGTACTTCGGTTCCGGAGTGCCGCGAACCGTGCTCCGGGCGGACATACCGGCACGTCCCCTCAGGTGCGTTGCCGACTGCGGGGCCCGGTGGGCCGGCCCTGTCGTGCGTCCCCCCGGCGGAAAAGGGGAGGACGGTTCGGCGGGGGCGTTGATAAATTACGGATCATGGAACCTATCGGCGAGAAAGAGATTCGCGCGGCCTTCGTCAACTGCTCCAAGGGCGAGGCGCGCAGGCTCACTCTCCCTGCGGGCTTCCCGGACATCGCCTGGTCCGACCTGGACTTCCTCGGGTGGCGTGACCCCAAGGCCCCGGATCGCGGCTACATCGTGACGGAGCGGGACGGCGCGTACGTGGGCATCGCGCTGCGCGCCTCGACCGGCGCGCGCAGGAGCCTGCTCAAGTCCAGCATCTGCTCGGTCTGCGTGACCCCGCAGTCCGGCTCGGGCATCACCCTGCTCGTGGCGCCCCTCTCCGGCCCGGCGGGCCGGCAGGGCAACTCGGTCGGCATCTACATCTGCGCGGACCTCGCCTGCTCCCTCTACGTACGGGGCAAGAAGACCACGGCCCTGGCCCGCCGCTTCGAGGAGAGCCTCACGCTGGAGGAGCAGAACGCGCGCACCGTGGCGAACCTGCACGGCTTCCTCGACAAGGTCCTCGAAGGATCGAAGGCGGCCTGACGGTCAGGTCTGCCGGGGATCGACCACTTGCAGCGTGAGCGCCGGCGACGGTGCCGCGATCCCCGGCCCGCCCGCCTCGGCCCACGCGATTATCTCGTCGATCGACTCGTCGTCCATGGCGAAGCCGACCCAGACGGCTCGCCCACCTCTGCGGCGGCCTTCTCGTGAGGGTTGTACGACGATGATGTTCGCCTGGCCACAGGGTCCGAGACACTCACTCGTACGCACCGCGAACCGCCCTGCCGACTCCGCCGCGGCGGCCCGCAGCCGCGCCAGTTGCCAGTCGTGGTCCGTGCCGGGGTGCTTGCGTACGTTGCCACAGCAGCAGCCTCGGCACACGACGAGTGTGCAGGGGCGGGCGGCGGCGGATCCGATGGAGATGACGGGACTCATCCGGTGATCATCTCAGCCCTGTTGTCAGTACCTCGTGGCACGCTCGGTCCATCGCATTCTGCGGGGAAGAGGGAGAGCATCCATGACGACTGCGTGGACCGTGACCATCGACTGCGCCAACCCGGGCGAGCTGGCCAAGTTCTGGGCCTTGGCGCTGGGTTACGCCCAGAAGCCCCCACCGACGGGCTTCACCAGTTGGGAAGCGTGGTTCGTCCACCACGAGGTCCCGGAGGAGGAGTGGGACGACGGCGCCTATCTGTCGGACCCGGAGGGCTCGGGCCCCAGCCTCTCCTTCCTCAAGGTCCCGGAGCCGAAGCTGGGCAAGAACAGGCTCCACCTGGACGTGCAGGTGGGCGGCGGCCGGGAGACTCCGTGGGAGATCCGGTGGCCGCGGGTCATGGCGGCGGTCGAGAGGCTGACCGGAGCTGGGGCGAGGGTGATCCGCGAGCATGCGCTGCGGGGCACCCCGGATCACGTGGAGATGGCCGACCCCGAGGGCAACGAATTCTGCCTGCTCTAATTTTTCCTGGCGGCGGCTGTTGCGCGGGGCGCCGCCTGAACAGTCCCCCGCAGCACGCCCCTGCACGAACAAGCTCTCCCACCCACCCACCCGAGTACCCCGCAGCTATAGAGGGGCTGGCTGCACAGCTGGTGGGCGGGGCTCGTCAGCAGGGTACCCACCCCAGCCACGAGGGAGAAGACCAGCCCGCACACACCCGCAGTCGGCATCGAGACCTGAGGGGACGTGCCGGTATGTCTGCCCGGAGCACGGTTCGCGGGACTCCGGAACCGAAGTACCAAAGCGGCCACCGGACGATAGCGAGGACGGACATACCGGCGCGGCCCCGCCCCTGAGACGGAGCAGTACCGCACCGCCGGCGCCGCATCCCCGCCCCGCCCCGCCCCGTGACGGAGCCGCACACCACCCCGCCCCCTCAGCCCGGCACCCGCGCCGCCACAAACCTCGTCCTGCGCCGCAACCGAAAGCCCAGCGCCTCGTACAACCGGATGGCCTCGGTGTTCCGCGCCGACGTATGCAGGAACGGAGTCTCCCCCCGGGAGCGGATCCCATCGGCCACCGCCAGGACCAGCCGCGACGCAAGCCCCTCCCCCCGGAACCCCGGATCCGTGCAGACCGCGCTTATCTCCGTCCACCCCGGCGGACGCAACCGCTCCCCGGCCATCGCGACAAGCGCACCCCCGCGCCGCACACCGAGATACGTACCGAGCTCGACGGTCCGCGGCAGGAAGGGACCGGGCCGGGTGCGCTCGACCAGATCCAGCATCTCCGGGACGTCATCCGCCCCGAGCCGTACAGCCTCCGGATCGGGCGCGGCGGCCACCCCGTCGTCCACCAACTGCACGCCCTCCATGTCGAACGTGAGCTCCCACCCCGCCGGAAGCGCCACCCGCACACCCGGCAGCGGCACCTCCGCCCCGGGCCCCGCGAGCGCGGCGAGATCGGCCCAGTCGTCGGGCCCGGGAGCATCGGGCAGACCGAGCCACGGCGACACGTCCTGCTGATAACGGACCACGCGCCCCCGCCGCTCGGCGAACCGCGCATGCGGCCCGTTCAGCGCCGCGTAGGCGGGGTTGTCCAAGGGGTGCGGCCCCTCCGGGGGCACAGAAGGGGCCTCAGCAGAGGCCACAACACGGCGGCCCGGCGCCAGCCCACGCTCCGTCACGCCGCTCACGCGCCCACCTCGATCACAACCTTGCCGCGCACATGCCCGCCCTCCACCACACGAAGCGCCTCACCGGCCCGCTCCAGCGGATACGTCGCCGTCACCTCCGGCCGCAGCACCCCGTCGACGGCAAGCCGCGCCACCGCCTCCAGAACCTCACTGGTCCGCGCCCGCGCCACCGCCGCCCCGCCGAGCTCGGCGACCGTCTCCTTGGCCGCGGCCGTGATCAGCTTCCCCTCGCGGCCGGGCAGCGGCAGCAGGGACGCCACCGCCACGAGATCCTCGCCGCCCACCAGATCGAAGACCGCGTCGACGCGCCCGCCCGGCGCGGCAGCCCGCACCCGCTCCGCGAGATCGGGCCCCGGCGGCACATGCACCGCACCCAGGGACTCGACGAAGTCCTTCTTGCCCGCGCTCGCCGTGCCCACGACATGGACACCGAAGTGCCGCGCCAGCCGCGCCGCGGCCACGCCCACCCCACCGCCGACCCCGGTGATCACCAGCGTCGCCCCGGCGGGCAGATCCAGCTGACGCACACCGTCGTACGCCGTCGCCGCCGCGACCGGCAGAGCGGCGGCCTCCGCGAAGGTCAGGCCCGCCGGCTTGTGCGCGGCAAGAGAGGCGGGGAGGAGGGTGTACTCGGCGTAGCCGCCGGTGTCCGGGTTGCCGAACACCGCATCGCCGACGGCAAAGCCTCCAGCTCCGCCCTCGACCCCCGCACCGACCGCCTCGACCACGCCCGCCACCTCGCTGCCCAGCACCTCGGGGAACGCGGCGGGCGGCGCCCCCGGCCTCCGCTTACCGGCACGCAGCTTCCAGTCGACCGGGTTGACCCCGGCCGCCCGCACCGCGACCAGCAGCTGACCGGGGCCGGGCTCCGGTGGGTCCTGGTCGACGAAGGCTTCCACTTCAGGGCCGCCGAACCGGGTGAATACGTACGCCTTGGTCATGTGCTCCCTCACTTCGAACTTCGAACTTCGCACCGCGAACCCGCACCGCGAACCCGAACAGCGAACCCGCACCGCGAACCCGAACCATGAGTCGACGTGAATCGACGCGGGTGTCACTGGTGTCACCTTGGACGACCGCCATGATCGCCCCGCTATTCCCCGTACGCCGCAGCGTTCACGAGGTCGCAATGACAGAGGCACCCGACACGGCGAGGACAGCCCCCGCACACGGCCGCTCACGCCCGCCCACGACCACCGCCACAAAACTGAACGACCCACAAAGTTTTGCTGACGCGAGCCTTGACCTTAAGTGTTCAACCAATCAAGACTCAGGCCCCGTAAGACCGCACTGGCGCGGATGACGCATTCAGCTCTTGGCGTCGTCGACCCAGTTCGGCATGCCCAGAGCCGCGTTCGGAGGCCATTTCGCCATGCCTGCCACCACACGTCGTGAACTTATGAAGCAATTGGGCGGCACCGCAGCCGCCTTCGCCTTCGTGGCCGCCGCCGGCCCGCTCGCCGCGGCCACGCCCGCCGTGGCCGAAGCCGCCGGGGCGGCCGGAGGCACCGCCTCCCCGGGCGCGGCCGCCGCCACGCGCCGCGTCCGGGGGCTCATCGCCCGCCTCACCCTCGACGAGAAGATCAGCCTCGTCCACGGCGCCACCGATCCGCGAAGACTGGGCCAGGCCGGATACCTGCCGGGCATCAAGCGCCTCGGCATACCGGAGCTGCGCCTGACCGACGGCCCGGCCGGCGTGAACGTCACGAAGTCCGCGACCGGCCTCCCGCCGGTCGCGACGCTCGGCTCCTCCTTCAACCTCCAACTCGCCCGCCATTACGGCGAGGTGATGGGCCGTGAGGGCCGCACCCTCGACATGGACGTGCTGCTCGCCCCGCAGATAGAGCTCTCCCGCACGCCCTTCTTCAGCCGCAACAAGGACCAGTCGGGGGAGGATCCCTACCTCAACGGCCTGATCGGCGCGGCTCAGGTCGAAGGCGTCCAGGCGCAGGGCATGCTCGCCCAGGCCAAGCACTTCCTCGCCAACAACCAGCGCCTGCACGAGTTCGACCGCGAGAAGCCGGAGAACTCTTACGACTTCGTCGTCGACGACCGCACCCTGCACGAGCTGTACCTGCCCGCCTTCGAGGCCGTCGTCCGCGCCGGTGTCGCCTCGGTCATGTCGGCGTACAACCACCTCAACGGCGAGTGGAACTCCGAGCAGAGCGCCACCCTCACCGGCATCCTCCGCGGCGAACTCGGCTTCAAGGGCTTCGTCACCTCCGACTGGGGCGCCACCCACTCCACGGCCGCTCTCGAAGCGGGCCAGGACATGCAGATGTGGGACGGCTCGTTCTACGGGGAGCCGCTGAAGAAGGCCATCAAGGACGGCTCCATCCCTGAGGCCGCCCTCGACACCGCCGTCTCCCGCATCCTCGGCCGGTACGACGCCTTCGGCATGCTCGACGGCAGCCGCGTGCCCGCCCGCAAGAAGATCGACGTCGAGGCCGGCGCCCGCGTCGCCCGCGAAGTCGCCACACAGGGCGCGGTGTTGCTCGCCAACGACGGCGGCCTGCCGCTGTCGCACGCAGCGCTGCGCGACCTCGCCCTCATCGGGCCGACCGCAGGACAGGTCGCCACCTCGGTCTCCGGCGAGCGCGCGTACGGCTTCGAGGAGCGCCTGGTCAGCCCGCTCGACGCGCTGCGCCGCAGCACCAAGCGGAAGATCGTCTACGAGGTCGGCGTCGACCTCACGGGCACGGCCGTCCCCGCATCCGCCTTCCCCAAGGGCCTGACGCGCAAGGGCGGCGGCAAGGACGGCGACAAGGGCAAGGCCCCGGACCGGACGGTCGACTTCGTCGGCGACAAGGCGCTCCCCGTCGGTGCGACGGCCGAGTGGACCGGCACCTTCGTGCCGCCCACCACGGGCGAGTACGCGCTCAAGATCCAGGGCTGGGGAGCGACGGTCTCACTGAGCCTCGACGGCAAGGAGCTGACGACGGCGGCCGTCGCCCGCGACAGCTTCGCGCGCAAGTGGTCCTCGATCGTCCCGACCACCGACGGCCTCGACAACGGCCAGGCCGAACCCGTCGAGCTCACCGGCGGCAAGTCCTACCAGGTCGTCGTCAAGGCCACCGGATGGGCCACGACCATCGCCGAACGCGGCCCGGTCCAGGTGCGGTTCGCCTGGGTGACACCGCAGCAGCGCACCGCCTCCATCGCCGCCGCGGCGAGGCTGGCCCGGCGGGTCCACACCCCGGTCGTCTTCGCCTTCAACGGCTCGGGAGGATCGGTGGGCGGTGGCGGCGACTTCACCACGCTCGCGCTCCCCTCCCACCAGGACGAGCTGATCACGGCGGTCGCCAGGGCCAACCCGCGCACGGTCGTGGTCCTCACCACCGGCTGCCCGGCGACGATGCCCTGGCGCCGCGAGGTCGGCACGATCCTGCACACCGGTTACGTCGGCCAGGAGGGCGGCTGGTCCACCGCCGACCTCCTCACCGGCCGCGCCAACCCCGGCGGCAAGGCCACGGTGACCTGGCCCAAGAAGGACACGGATCACCCCACCCTGGACCCGGCCCACCCCGAGCGCTACTACGGGGTCGACGGAGTGGTCACGTACAGCGAGGGCATCTTCACCGGCTACCGAGGCTTCGACAAGGCGGACATCGAGCCCCTCTTCCCCTTCGGACACGGCCTGTCCTACACGGAGTTCGGCTATCGCAACCTGTCCGTGCGACGGGCGGGCGCGGGCTACGAGGTGTCGTTCACGGTGACCAACCGGGGGCGGCGCAAGGGCGCGGAGGTCCCGCAGGTGTACGTGGGCGCGCCGCGCGGCGCCGGTGTCGAGATGGCCGTGAAGGCGCTGGCCGCCTTCGACCGCGTCGAACTCCGCGCGGGGGAGTCGCGCCGGGTCCGGGTACGGGTCGCCGAGCGGCAGCTGTCCTACTGGGACACGGACCGCGGCCGCTGGGTGCGCCCCGACGGGCGGCGCACGGTGTACGTCGGGTCGTCGTCGCGCGACATCCGGCTGAGGGGAGTGGCGGGCTAGGCGGCGGCATGAGACCCACGCCACTTCCGTGGGTGTCACAACCCGGCCGGCTGTGTCGTCTAGGGGGTGTAGCCAGTACGGACGACACAGGAGTGCATCATGGAAGCTCGCTTGAACCCGATGGCAGCCCCGGTCGCGGCCAAGGCCCTGAAGCACGTCGTCGCCGCGGGCAAGGCGCTCGCGGAGTCGACGCTTGCGCCCGCGACACGGGAACTGGTGTCGCTCCGCGCCAGCCAGATCAACGGCTGCGCCGGATGCATCGACATGCACACCAAGGACGCCACGCACGCCGGGGAGAGCCAGGTACGCCTCCACCTGGTCGCCGCCTGGCGGGAGGCCACGGTGTTCACCGACGCCGAGCGCGCCGCGCTGGAGCTGGCGGAGGAGGGCACCCGGATCGCGGACGCGGCCGGTGGCGTGAGTGACGACGTGTGGGCGAACGCCGCCAAGTACTACGACGAGGACCAGCTCGCCGCCCTGGTGACCCAGATCGCCCTCATCAACGCCTTCAACCGCCTGAACGTCATGACCCAGCAGCCCGCCGGCGACTACCAGGTCGGCCAGTACCACTGAGGGGACGGCCTAGGGGAGCCGCTCCGCCTCGGTCGGCTCGCCCAAGCCCTTACCGTCCGCGGTGAGCGCTTGGGTGAGCCGGTCCAGGTGGGCGCGGTACAACCCGACGAAGTCCAGGCGCCCTTCGGCGATGGCCCACTGGACCTGGAGCCCGTCGGAGACGGCGAGGATCTCGCGCGCGATGTCCTGCGGGTCGGTTCCGGACTTCAACTGCCCGGCGTCGGCGGCGCGTTGCAGCGCGGCGGCGAGGGAGTGCGCGACGCGTTCGTACCGCTCGGCGAAGTAGGCGTGTGCCGGGTGCGCGGGGTCGCCGGCCTCCGCCGAGAGGCGGGTGTAGAGCTCGATGAGCCCCGGCTGGGTGAGGTTGTACGCGGCCAGCGCGAGCACCTCCCGGAACAGCGCGCGCACGTCGTCACCACTGGATTCACCCCCGGCGCCATCCCCTGAGCCGGGACCGAGCCGCCCGAACGTACGGACCGTACGCTCCTCGCGCGCCTCGAGGACCGCCATCAGCAGCCGCTGCTTCGACCCGAAGTGGTGGGTGATGACGGTGGCGGACGTGCCCGCCTCCGCGGCGATCTTCGCCAGGGAGGAGTTCAGATAGCCCGCCTTGGCGAAGAGCGCGAGAGCGGCGTCGATGATGGCCGCCCTGCGGGGATCGGCGGCGGCGTACTGCCCTGTCGGGCGGTGGCGGGGGGTGTGCTGCTCCATGGGGGCAGATTACGGTTCCCCGGCAGCCGCCTACCGGATTCCCCGGCAGCCGCCCTACCTCAGCGCGCGGTACAAAGCGCCCACCAGATGCACGCTGCGCAAGTCCTCGCCCGAGGTCCCGCCGCCCATCTGGTTCATCACGTACGCGTACGCGACACGGTTCTCCGGATCGGCGAACGCGTACGACCCGCCCATGCCTCCATGGCCGAAGGCCCGCGGATTGGGGCCGGCCTGTCCGTAGAGGTTCAGCATGTAGCCGAGCCCCCACTCCCACTTCTCGCCCCACGCCGTCATCGCCCCGAGCACCAGATCCCGTTCGTCGGGCTCGCTCTGCCGGGTCCGCAACCGCTCCAGCGCGGATTCGCCGAGCAGCTTTCCGCCGCCCAACGCCGCGTACACCTTCGCGAGCCCGCGCGCGGACGCGTGCCCGTTGGCCGCGGGGATCTCCGCGCACCTGTAGGCCGCGCCGTTCACGTTCTCGATGGGCAGGTACTGCATGGCGAGCGTGATGGGGGCCAGCGGATGGTCGTCGATCGATCGCACCGGTGGCGCGGGCGGCGTCGCGGAGTCGGCCGCGTTCGCCGCGCCGTCCGAAGCGACCGGCCTCACCATGTTCGCGCACCGGGCGTGCTCGCTCTCCGGTGTGCCCACGTAGACATCGGCGCCCAGCGGCCCGGTGACCTCGGCGCGCAGGAACGTACCGAGCGAGACGCCCGTGATCCGCCGGACGACCTCGCCGACCAGATAGCCGTAGCTCACCGCGTGGTAGCCCTGCACCGAACCCGGCTTCCACCACGGCGGCGTCGCGGCGAGGACCCCGCAGACCTTGTCCCAGTCGTAGAGGTCCTGGGACGTCAGGGGCTCGTGCGGTGCGAACACCCCGGAGCGATGACTCAGGAGCCAGCGCACCGGGATGTCCGCCTTGCCCTCCTGGGCGAACTCCGGCCAGTAGCGGGCGACCGGCGCGTCCAGGTCGAGCTCGCCCCGGTCGGCGAGCAGATGCGCGCCCAGCGCGGTCATCCCCTTGGTCGTGGAGTACACGTTGACCAGCGAATCGCGCTCCCACGCGCGCGTGCCCGTCCTGTCCGCGTCACCACCCCACAGATCGACGACGAACTCGCCGTCCACGGTGGCCGCGACGGACGCCCCGAGGTCGCCCCGCTCGGTGAAGTTCCGCTCGAACTCCTCGCGTACGCCTTCGAATCCCGGGGCACAGGTGCCATGGATACGTGCCGTCATGACTCTCCTCGATCGCTGGAAGCGCGGACCCGCCACATCCTCGCGCATGGTTGCCCACGGCACCTAGAGTGCGGAGGCGGGAGAGGAAAGTGCTGCGGGGGGAGAGAAAAGAAGAAAGGCAAGGAGGTGTTCCCACTCCTTGCCACTCTTAATTTATAGCGCAGTGGGGGGCTTGCGGCAAGGCCCCGGTCATCCCGCACAATCGCAGGCCAAAGCACAGGACCTGCGGAAACGGGAGATTCACCAAGTGCCTGCGTTGCTGTCTGCGTTCGACCTTCCCGCCCACCTCGCCCCCAAGGCCGACCCGGCGCTGATCGCCCGGGACGAGCAGCACTTCGCTGCCATCGCACAGAGTCTTGAGCAGACCATCGCCGACGTGTCCGCCCGCCTCGACGTCCAGCGCAAGGCGCCCGGTGGCATCGGCCGGGAGGCGATGGACCGGGACCTGGAGATCCACCGGCTCACCGGCCGCCTGCGCGCCCTGAGCCGCTTCGGGCTCGACCTGTGCCTCGGGCACATCGTCGGCGCGGACGACTCCGAGCCCGTGTACGTCGGACGGCTCGGCCTGACCGACAGCGAGGGCCGTCGGCTGCTGCTCGACTGGCGCGCACCCGCCGCCGAGCCGTTCTTCGCCGCGACCCACGCCGACCCCATGGGTCTGGCGAGCCGCCGCAGATACCGCTGGACCGACGGCCGGATCAGCGACTACTGGGACGAGGTGTTCACCGCCGACGGTCTCGAAGGCCATGCGGCCCTCGACGACCAGTCCGCGTTCATCGCCAGCCTGGGCGGCAACCGCTCGGCCCGGATGCGCGACGTGCTCTCCACCATCCAGTCCGACCAGGACGCCATCATCCGCGCGGGCTCCCGCGGCGCTCTCGTCGTCGACGGCGGTCCGGGCACGGGCAAGACCGTCGTGGCCCTGCACCGCTCGGCCTACCTCCTCTACTCCGACCCGCGCCTGGGCCACAGCCGCGGCGGCGTGCTGTTCGTCGGCCCGCACCGGCCCTACCTGAACTACGTCGCCGACGTCCTGCCCAGCCTCGGGGAGGAGGGCGTGCAGACCTGCGTCCTGGAGGACCTGGTCACCGAGGGAGCCGGGGCGCGGCCCGAGACCGACCCGGAGGTGGCACGCCTGAAGTCGTCCGCGGACATGGTGAAGGCGATCGAGAAGGCCGTCAGGTTCTACGAGGAGCCGCCCGCCAAGGGGATGACGGTCTCGACGGACTGGGCCGACGTCTGGCTGAGCGCCGACGACTGGGCCGAGGCGTTCGACGCGGCGGGACGCGGCACCCCGCACAACGAGGCGCGCGAGCAGGTCTGGGAGGAGCTCGTCGCGATCCTCCTCGACAAGCTCGACGGCGACGTGCCCGGAGAGCTCTTCGAGAGGGCGCTGCGGCACGACGAGGAACTGGTCACGACGCTGCACGGCGCGTGGCCGCTGCTCGAAGCCGCGGACCTCGTCGGAGACCTGTGGTCGAACTCCGCCTACCTGCGGATGTGCGCGCCCTGGCTCAGCCAGGACGAGGTGCGCACGCTGCGCCGCAAGGAAGCCCCCCAGGCCTGGACGGCGTCCGACCTGCCGCTCCTGGACGCGGCACGCCAGCGGCTGGGCGACCCGGAGGCGGCCCGGCAGAAGCGCCGCCACGAAGCCATCCTCGCCGCCCAGCGCGAGCAGATGGCCCAGGTCGTCGACAACCTGATCGACGCGGCAGCCGCCTCCGGCGCCGACGGTGACGACGGCGAGGGCCTGGTGACGATGTTGCGCGGCCAGGACGCCCAGGTCAGCCTGGTCGACGAGTCCGAGCTGCCGCCCGCGGCCCCGGACCGGCTCGCGGGACCCTTCGCGCACGTCGTCGTGGACGAGGCCCAGGAGCTGACGGACGCGCAGTGGCAGATGCTCCTGCTGCGCTGCCCCTCCCGCAGCTTCACCATCGTCGGTGACCGCGCCCAGGCCAGGCACGGCTTCACGGAGTCGTGGCAGGAACGCCTTGAGCGGATCGGGTTGGACCGCATCGCCGTGGAGTCCCTGAGCGTCAACTACCGCACACCGGAAGAGGTCATGACGGAGGCCGAGCCGGTCATCCGGGCCGCGCTCCCGGACGCCAATGTGCCGACCTCCATCCGCAGCAGCGGCATCCCCGTCGTCCACGGTTCGGTGACGGAGCTGGATTCGGTCCTCGACGGCTGGCTCGCCGCCCATGCCGACGGGATCGCCTGTGTGATCGGCGATCCCGCCTTCAGGGCGACGTCGCGTGTCCGGTCACTGACGCCGGAGCTCGCGAAGGGCCTGGAGTTCGACCTGGTCGTCCTCATCGACCCCGAGAACTTCGGCGAGGGGATCGAAGGAGCGGTCGACCGCTATGTCGCGATGACCCGCGCGACCCAGCAGCTGGTCATCCTCACCGGCTGAGAGGGGCACGGTCGACGGCGTCATCAGAGCCAGCTGCCGTAGCGCCGGATGTACCAGCCCTTCACCACCTGGGTGAGCGCGCAGTACGCGAGCAGCGTCCCGATCAGCCACGGGAAGTAGCTCATCGGCAGCGGCTGCATCGACAGGGCCGATGCCAGCGGCGAGAAGGGCAGCCACAGGCCGAAGGCCATCACCGCGCCCGTCATCAGGAGTACCGGCAGCGACGCACGGGACTGGATGAAGGGGATCTTCCGGGTGCGGATCATGTGCACGATCAGCGTCTGCGACAGCAGTCCCTCCACGAACCAGCCCGTCTGGAAGAGGGTCTGCTGCGCGGGCGAGTTCGCCTGGAAGACGTACCACATCACCAGGAAGGTGGTGATGTCGAAGATCGAGCTGATCGGACCGATCCGGATCATGAACCGGCCGATGCCCTTCGCGTCCCACGCGCGCGGCTTGCGCAGGTACTCCTTGTCCATCCGGTCCCAGGGGATCGACAGCTGGCTGATGTCGTAGCAGAGGTTCTGCACCAGGAGGTGGATGGCGAGCATCGGCTGGAAGGGGAGGAACGCCGAAGCCACCAGGACCGAGAAGACGTTCCCGAAGTTCGACGACGCCGTCATCTTGATGTACTTGATGGTGTTGCCGAAGGTCTGACGGCCCGTCAACACGCCCTGTTCCAGGACCATCAGGTCCTTCTCCAGGAGGATGATGTCAGCGGACTCCTTGGCGATGTCGACGGCCGTGTCGACCGACACGCCCACGTCGGCCTCGCGCAGCGCCGCCGCGTCGTTGATGCCGTCCCCGAGGAATCCGACGGTGTGCCCGTCGGCCTTCAGGGCTCGTACGATCCGTGCCTTCTGGACCGGGTTGACCTTGGCGAACACCGTGGTCGTACGGGCGAGTCGGCGCAGCTCGGCGTCGTCGACGAGGTCGATCGTGGCGCCCGTGATCAGCTCGCTGACGTCGAGGCCCACGTCGGCGCAGACCCGCGCGGCGACCAGTTCGTTGTCGCCGGTGACGACCTTGACCGCGATGCCGTTGTCGGCGAGCGCGCGCAGGGCCTCGGAGGCGTCCTGCTTGGGCGGGTCGAGGAACGCGAGGAAGCCGACGAGGGTCAGGTCCGACTCGTCCGCGGCCGTGTAGGTGTCCCGATCGGCGGGCACGGTGCGGGTCGCGACCGCGAGGACACGCAGGCCCTCACGGTTGTGGCGCTCACTGATGTGCGTGGCGTGGGCGCGCAGTTCGGCGGTGAGTTCGACGCGCTCGCCGCGGTCCATGACATGGCCGCACCGCTCGATGACCTCCTCCACCGCTCCTTTGGTGACGATGGTGTGCTCGGCGGCCGGTCCGTGCAGTTCGTCGCGGCGCACCACGACGGACATCCGCCGCCGGGCGAAGTCGAAGGGGATCTCGTCGACCATCGTGAAGAGCCGGTCGACGACAACCTCCTCGGCCTCGTCGATGCGGTCGATGACCGCCTGGTCCATGAGGTTGCGCAGTCCCGTCTGGAAGTGCGCATTGAGGTAGGCGTGTTCGAGCACCTCGCGGTCCTCCTCGCCGCGCGCGTCGAGGTAGCGGTCGAGGACGATGCGGTCCTCGGTGAGCGTGCCCGTCTTGTCGGTGCACAGCACGTCCATCGCGCCCAGGTTCTGGATCGCGTTGAGCTGCTTGACGACGACCTTGTGCTTCGACATCGCGACCGCGCCACGCGCCAGGTTCGCCGAGACCACCATCGGCAGCATCTCGGGGGTGAGGCCCACCGCCACGGAGATCGAGAACAGCAGCGCCTGGTCCCAGTCGCCTTTGGTGAAGCCGTTGATCGCGAAGACGATCGGGACCATCACCAGCATGAAGCGGATGAGCAGGAAGCTGACCCGGCGCACGCCGAGGTCGAAGGCGGTCTGCGGGCGGTCGCCGACCAGGGTGCCCGCCATCGAGCCGAAGTAGGTGTCGGCGCCCGTGGCGACGGCCACGCCGGTGGCCGTGCCCGAGGTCACCGACGTACCCATCAGGCAGAGGTTGTCGGCGTCGACGGGGTCGGTGGTCGCGCGCTGGCCGAGGTCGGGGGCGCGGGTGTCGGCCTTGGCGGCAGGCAAGGACTCGCCCGACAGGGCGGCTTGACTGACCATCAGGTCCTTGGCGGTGAGCAGCCGCAGGTCGGCGGGGACCATGTCGCCGGCGGCGAGCTTCACGAGGTCGCCGGGGACGACCTGCTCCATGGCGATCTCTTCGGTGCCGGGGTGCTCGCTCCACCGGCGCTGGACCGCGCAGGAGGTGGTGACCAGGGCTTTGAGCGCCTCGGCCGACCTGGTCGAGCGGAACTCCTGCCAGAACCGCAGCAGTCCGCTGATCAGCACCATCGAGGTGAGGATCCAGACGCCGGGGTCGGCCGGGTCCTGCCAGTACATGACCGCGGCGAGGACGACGAGAACGCCGATGAAGGGGTTGCGGAAGGACTTGGCGAGCTGCGCCGTCCAGTGCGGTGCGCGCTCCTGGGCGACGACGTTCTCGCCGTGCCGCTCCAGGCGTTCGAGGACCTGGTCCTGGCGCAGGCCGCGGGTGTCCGTGCCGAGGTCCCGCAGTACTTCGCGGGCGGACTTCGCGCTCAACTCGGCCAGGCGTACGCCGACTTCGCGGGTGCGGGCGTCCAGCTCGGCGGCCTTGCGGGTGCGGTTGTCGGTGGGGAAGCGGGGGGTGGTGGGGTTGTCGCCCGGCGTCGCCGGGCGTACCTGGGGAATCAGCTTGTTCATGGCAGACCTCCCTCCGTGCGGGGGCATGACGAAGCACGCCCGTGCACAGGGACGTAGATGTGATGGGTGATGCCGTCGGCGGACAGGCGCACGGGCGCGGTCGGCGACCGCGGGTGAGTGACCGCAGGACGGAAAGGGGGTGAGGCGAACTACGCCTCAGCCGGGAAACGGAATCGCCTCGGGAAACGGAACCGCTCAGGGCAGCAGAAGCGCTTCAGCGAGCGAACCGCTTCAGTGAGACGTGGCGCTGACGCAAGGACTTCCTTCGGGACTCATCCCGAACACCTCCTTGCGATCGCGGGACACGGAAGAACGCACCATCGAACGGTGCGAGGCCAAGTCAGGCATGTCAGGCCGTATATGTCAAATATAGGACTTTGGTCCCCATAAGGTCGGGACTTGTGTCCCACCCACCAAGGGTTGGACTTCTCTTCACATCCAGGTCACGGCCCCTTCCCTCATCCTTGCTCCCCTTGAAACACTGCACGCGCTCACGTCCCCCACAACCCACACCACGAGGTCGAATCCACTCATGCCAGAACTCAATCGGCGCCGGTTCATGCAGATCGCCGGCGGCACCGCAGCATCCGCGACGCTCTCGCAGAGCATCGCCCGCGCCGCCGCCCTGCCCGCCCAGCGCCGCTCCGGCTCCATCGAGGACGTCGAACACGTCGTCGTCCTGATGCAGGAGAACCGGTCCTTCGACCACTATTTCGGCACCATGAAGGGCGTACGAGGCTTCGGTGATCCGCGCCCGGTGACCCTCCCCAGCGGAAAACCCGTCTGGAACCAATCGGGCGGCGGCAAGGAGGTGCTGCCCTTCCATCCGGACGCCGAGGACCTCGGCATGCAGTTCATCGCCGGTCTCGACCACGACTGGGCGGGCGGCCACAGCGCCTTCAGCAACGGCAAGTACGACAACTGGATCCCCGCCAAGTCCGAGCGGACCATGGCGTATCTGACGCGCGACGACATTCCGTTCCATTACGCCCTCGCCGACGCATTCACCGTCTGTGACGATTACCACTGTTCGTTCATGGGGGCCACCGACCCCAACCGCTACTACATGCTGTCGGGCCACGTCGGCAACGACGGCAAGGGCGGCGGCCCGATCCTGGGCAACCAGGAGGCGGGCTACGACTGGACGACGTACGCCGAGCGCCTGGAGCAGGCCGGGGTCTCCTGGAAGGTCTACCAGGACATCGGCGACGGCCTGGACGCGGCGGGGCACTGGGGCTGGATAGACGACGCCTACCGCGGGAACTACGGCGACAACTCGCTGCTCTACTTCAACAAGTACCGCAACGCCAGGCCCGGCGACCCCCTCTACGACAAGGCGCGCACCGGCACGAACGTCAAGGCGGGCGACGGCTACTTCGACCTCCTGACGGCCGACGTGAAGGCCGACAAGCTCCCGAAGGTCTCGTACATCGCCGCACCCGAGGCGTTCTGCGAGCACCCCAACTGGCCCGTCAACTACGGCGCCTGGTACATCGCACAGGTCCTCGACGCGCTCACCTCCAACCCCGAGGTGTGGGCCAAGACGGCGCTGTTCATCACGTACGACGAGAACGACGGCTACTTCGACCACGTCGTCCCGCCCTACGTCCCGTCCTCCGCCAACCAGGGCAAGTCCACCGTCGACACGGCGCTGGACTACTTCCCGGGCAACGCGCAGTACGCCGCGGGACACTACGGCCTCGGCCAGCGCGTCCCGATGATGGTCGTCTCGCCGTGGAGCACCGGCGGCTTCGTGAACTCCGAGGTCTTCGACCACACGTCGATCATCCGGTTCATGGAGAAGCGTTTCGGCGTGCGCGAGCCGAACATCTCGCCGTGGCGCCGCGCCATCTGCGGCGACCTCACCTCCGCCTTCGACTTCAGCGGCAAGGACACCGACCCGGCGAAGCTGCCGGACACCGGCGCCTATGAGCCGCCGGACGGCGAGCGCCACCCCGACTACGTGCCCAAGGCGCCGGCCAAGGCCAACCTGCCCAAGCAGGAGTCCGGCTCCCGGCCCGCGCGTGCGCTGCCGTACGCACCGCTGGTGGACGGGGCGGGGGCGCCCGCCGACGGGAAGTTCACGCTCACCTTCAGCGGCGGCGACGCGGCCGGTGCCTGCTTCCACGTGCGCTCCAACAACCGCACGGACGGGCCCTGGACGTACACCACGGAGGCCGGCAAGAAGATCTCCGACACCTGGAACACGGCGTACTCGAAGGGTGCGTACGACCTGTCGGTGTTCGGCCCGAACGGCTTCCTGCGCGTCTTCAAGGGACCCGGCAAGACCGCGGGCCCCGAGGTCACCGCACGCCACGACAAGGCCACCGGCAACCTCAAGCTGACCCTGAAGAACGCGGGAAGCGCCGACGTGCACCTCAGCGTCGCCAACGCCTACGGCGGCGCCGCCCAGACGTTCAAGGTGAAGGCGGGCTCCACCGTCCAGCACACCGTCGACCTGCGCACGAGCAAGCGCTGGTACGACGTGACGGTGAAGTCCGACGCGGACGCCACCTTCCTGCGGCGCTTCGCCGGGCACGTGGAGAACGGCCGGGCCGGGGTGAGCGACCCCGCGATCGTCTCCGCCTGACGGTGACGATCGGCAGTCTGTGAAGGGCCGCCGCCGGAGCACGGCTCCGGTGGCGGCCCTCTAGCATGCGGAGGCATGGACCACTCCCATCGCACGCGCACGGACGGCGTTCCCGAGAAGCCCGCTCTCGACGGGCTCGAAGAGAAATGGTCGCGGCGATGGGACGAGGCGGGCGTATACACGTTCGACCGCGCCAGGACGCGTGAGGAGATCTTCTCCGTCGACACCCCGCCGCCCACGGTCAGCGGCTCCTTGCACGTCGGGCATGTCTTCTCGTACACGCACACCGACACCGTCGCCCGCTATCAGCGCATGCGCGGCAAGGAAGTCTTCTACCCGATGGGCTGGGACGACAACGGCCTGCCGACCGAGCGCCGCGTCCAGACGCACTTCGGCGTGCGGTGCGATCCGACGCTGCCGTACGACCCTTCGTTCCAGCCGCCCGAGGAGCCCGGGAAGTCGGGGAAGCCGGGGAAGGACCAGCTCCCCATCTCCCGGCGGAACTTCATCGAGCTGTGCGAGCGGCTCACCGTCGAGGACGAGAAGGCCTTCGAGGAGCTGTGGCGGCTGCTCGGACTCTCCGTCGACTGGTCGCGCACGTACCGCACGATCGGCACCGAGGCACGCGCCACCGCGCAGCTCGCCTTCCTCAACAACCTGGCGCGCGGCGAGGCGTACATCGCCGAGGCGCCCACCCTGTGGGACATCACCTACCGCACGGCCGTCGCGCAGGCCGAACTGGAGGACAGGGAGCGCCCCGGCGCCTACCACCGCCTCACCTTCCACGGCCCGGACGACCGGCCCGTCACGATCGACACGACCCGGCCCGAGCTGCTCCCGGCCTGCGTCGCCCTGGTCGTGCACCCCGACGACGAGCGCCACCGGCACCTCGTCGGCGCGACGGTCCGCACCCCGCTCTTCGGCGTCGAGGTGCCCGTCGTGGCCCATGGCGCCGCGGTCTCGGAGAAGGGCACGGGGATCGCGATGGTCTGCACGTTCGGCGACACGGCCGACGTCACCTGGTGGCGCGAACTGCGGCTCGCCACGCGCCCGGTGATCGGCTGGGACGGCCGCTTCCTCGCGCAGCCGCCGAGCGGCGTCGAATCGGCGTCGGCCGTCGCGGCGTACGCGAAGCTGGCGGGCGCCACGGCGCACACCGCGCGGGAACGCGTCGTGGAGCTGCTGCGGGCCAGCGGTGAACTGGAGGGCGAGCCGCGGCCCGTCACGCACGCGGTGAAGTTCTACGAGAAGGGCGAGCGGCCCCTGGAGATCGTCACCACCCGGCAGTGGTACCTGCGCAACGGCGGTCGCGACGAGCACCTGCGGGGTCAACTCATGGCACGCGGAGGCGAGTTGGCCTGGCATCCGCCGCACATGCGGGTGCGCTACGAGAACTGGGTCGGCGGCCTCAACGGCGACTGGCTGGTCAGCCGTCAGCGCTTCTTCGGAGTGCCGATCCCCGTCTGGTACCCGCTGGACGGCCACGGTGAGCCGGACTACGGCCACCCGATCGTCCCGGACCCCTCCGCCCTGCCCGTCGACCCGAGCGCGCAGGCGCCTGCCGGATACGAGGACGCACAGCGCGGCGCGCCGCACGGCTTCACGGGCGACCCGGACGTCATGGACACCTGGGCCACTTCCTCGCTCACCCCGCAGATCGCGGGCGGGTGGCGCTCGGACCCCGATCTGTTCGCGCGGGTCTTCCCCATGGACGTCCGGCCGCAGGCACACGAGATCATCCGCACCTGGCTGTTCGCCACGGTGGTGCGGGCCCACGCCGAACAGGGCGAACTGCCGTGGCGCCACGCGGCGATCTCCGGCTGGATCCTCGATCCCCACCGCAAGAAGATGTCGAAGACGAAGTCGAACGCGGTCACGCCCGGGGACCTGCTCGTGCGGCACGGCTCGGACGCGGTCCGCTACTGGGCGGCGAGCGGGCGGCCCGGCACGGACACGGCGTTCGACGTCGGCCAGATGAAGGTCGGCCGCCGCCTGGCGATGAAGATCCTGAACGTCGGCAAGTTCGTGCTGAGCTTCGGCGAGGTCGAGGTCGAGGTCGATGCCGATACCGATGCTGGTGCCGGTGCGCTCGACCTGGTCACCGAGCCGCTGGACCGCGCGCTGCTCGCCGAACTCGCGGCGACGGTCGATGAGGCGACCGCGGCCTTCGACGACTTCGACTACGCGCGCGCCCTTGAACGTACGGAGCGGTTCTTCTGGCGCTTCTGCGACGACTACGTGGAACTGGTCAAGGCACGGGCGTACGGGGACCAGGGGGAGGGCGCCGGGACGTGGTCGGCGCGGGTGACGCTGCGGGCCGCGCTGGACGCGCTGCTGCGGCTGTTCGCGCCGGTCCTTCCCTTCGTGACGGAGGAGGTGTGGTCCTGGTACGCCACGGGCTCGGTCCACCGCGCGGCCTGGCCGCACCCGAAGGTCCCTGCCGAAGCGGACCCCTCGGTCCTTGCGACGGCATCGGAGGTCATCGCCGCGATCCGCAGGGCGAAGTCGGAGGCGCGGCTCTCGATGCGGGCGGAGGTGGCGGCGCTGATCGTCTCGGGTCCGCCGGTGAACCTGGAACGTGTCCGGCTGGTGGAGGCGGACGTACGGGCGGCGGGCCGGGTCGCGGCGGTGGAACTCGGCGACGCCGAGGGCGCGTTGCGGGTCGAGGTGCGTGTGTGAGCGGAGAATCCTGGTGTGTCCGGCATCAAAGGGGGCGCCAGGGGCTGGCGAAGCGCCCTGTGCGTCGGGGTAGTGTGCCCGGGTGACGACGCATTCGAACACACCTGCAGGTTGGTATCCGGACCCCCAGGGCGCGCCCAAGCTGCTGCGCTGGTGGGACGGTTCCCTGTGGACGCAGCACACCAGCGCCGGCGACCAGGGAGCCGGCCAGGCCGCCCAGCAGCAGGTCCAGGCCCAGCCTGTTCCGCAGCAGGCCCAGGCCCAGCAGGCGCAGCCCGTCCCGCAGCAGGCACCGGCCCAGCAGGCCCAGTTCGGCCAGCCGCAGGCGCAGTTCGGCGGCCAGCAGCAGTTCCAGCAGCAGGCCCCGCAGCAGGCCCAGTACGGTCACCCCCAGCAGGCGGCCCCGCAGGTCGACCCCGCCAAGGTGCAGCGTCAGGTCCAGCAGCAGGCGGGCGTCGCGCCCTCCTCGCAGGGCGGCGGCACGCTCTTCACCGAGCCGGTCCTCGTGGTGAACCAGAAGGCCAAGCTCATCGAGCTGACGAACGAGTACAGCGTCATGGACCAGTCGGGCAACATGCTCGGCTCGGTCGTCCAGGTCGGTCAGAGCACGCTCAAGAAGGTCGCGCGCTTCGTCTCCAGCATCGACCAGTTCATGACGCACAAGCTCGAGATCCGTGACGCGTACGGCCAGCCGGTGATCCAGCTGACCCGCCCCCGCAAGTTCATGAAGTCGCGGGTCATCGTCGAGCGCGCCGACGGCCAGCCGATCGGCGAGATCGTCCAGCAGAACATGATCGGGAAGATCAACTTCGCGATCATGGTCAACGGCCAGCAGGCCGGTGCGATCAAGGCCGAGAACTGGCGTGCCTGGAACTTCTCGATCGTCGACCACGCGGACAACGAGGTCGCCCGGATCACGAAGACCTGGGAAGGCCTCGCCAAGACGATGTTCACCACCGCGGACAACTACGTCCTGCAGATCCACTACCAGCTGCCCGAGCCGCTCCTGAGCCTCGTCGTGGCCACGGCCCTCACGGTCGACACGGCGCTGAAGCAGGACTCGCGGGGCTTCGGGTGAGCTAGGCCCTCGCATCAACGGCATCGGCGCCCTGGGTTCAGGGCGCCGATGCAGGGCGCCGATGCCGTTTACGGGGTTAGGGCAGGTGCATCGCTGGTTCCGCCTGGCTCGGGATGGACGGCAGGAAGTCCTCCGACGACAGGCCCGAGGCCACCTCCGGAGACAGGTCCGCAGTCAGCTCCGAAGGCGCCTTGCCATACCCCTTGCCATACGGCTTGTCGTACGGCTCGTCCCGCGGTGACCGTGTCAGGACGACCACTCCGTACGCCGCGATCGCCGCGCCCCCTGCCGCGAGGAACAGCCCGGCCACGCCTCCCTGGAGCCGCTCCCCGAGCAGCGTCAGACCGATGACGGCGGCGGCCACCGGGTTGGCCAGGGTGACGACGGCGAGCGGCGCCCCGAGGCCCCCTCGGTACGCGGTCTGCGAGAGGAAGAGGCCGCCCACGGCGAACGCGGCGACCAGCAGCGCCACGACGATCACCTGCGGGCTGAGCAGCGGACCCGAGCGGTCCGTCGCGGCGACCGTCACGGTCTGGGTGAGCGCGGACGCGACGCCCGATGCGAACCCGGAAGCCGTCGCGTGACGCAGCCCAGGCCGCGCGCCCGGACGGGACAGCGCGCCGATCACGGCCATCGTGAGGCCCGCGACGGCCAGCGCCTCCGTCAGGGTCAGCGAGTCGTCGGGCGCGGGCCCGGACGCGGTCAGCAGCAGGGCGCTGAGGCCGATCAGCGTGAGCCCCGTGCCACGCCACTCCAGCGGGGTGACCCGCCGCCCCGCGAGCCGCGCGCCCAGCGGCACCGCGGCGACCAGGGTGAGCGCGCCCAGCGGCTGGACCAGGGTGAGCGGGCCGTACTTCAGGGCCGCCACGTGCAGCAGTGCCGCGCACGCGTTGAGCCCGACGGACGACCACCACGCTCCACTGCCGAGCATCCGCAGGAACCCGCTGCCGGTGCCCGTGGCGCGGGCGGCGAGGCGTTGCTGGGCCACGGCGGCACAGGCGTACGCGGCGGCCGAGACGAGCGAGAGCGCGACGGCGACAAGGGTGGCGTTCACCGTCGCACCCCCGGGGCGGCGAGCTCGGGTGCGGGCGCGTGGCGCCGCACGACGAACGAGCGCGCGGGGTCCGGCAGCTTGATCACGGCGAGCGCGATGCCGAGCAGCGCGGTCACCGCGATGGCGTCGAGCCAGTAGTGATTGGCGGTCCCGACCACCACGAGCAGCGTGATCAGCGGGTGCAACAGCCACAGCCACCGCCACCGCGACGAGGTCGCCGCGATGAGCCCGACGGCGAGCATCAGGGCCCATCCGAAGTGCAGTGACGGCATGGCGGCGAACTGGTTGGCCATCGAGTCCGTCTGCGGGGTGGAGCCGTAGACGGTCGGCCCGTACACCTGCCCGGTGTCCACGAGACCCGTCGCGGCCAGGAGCCTGGGCGGCGCGAGCGGGAAGGTCAGGTGCAGCACGAGGGCCGCCGCGGTCAGCGCGGCGAGCACCCGGCGGCTCCATACGTAGTGCCGGGGCCGGCGCAGATAGAGCCAGATCAGGAACAGCGCGGTGGCCGGGAAGTGCACGGTCGCGTAGTAGGTGTTCGCGATGTGCACCAGGGTGTCGCTGCTGAGCAGCGCGTCCTGGACGGCGCCCTCGCCGGGCAGCCGCAGGGTGCGCTCGGCGTCCCACACGTGGTGGGCGTTGCGGAAGGCCTCACCGGTGTGGCCGTTGGCCAGCTGCCTGCCGAATTTGTAGACGAGAAAGAGTCCTACGACGAGGAGGAGCTCGCGGACGAGGGGCGGTCGGGCAGATGTGTCCGGCTCCCGGACGGCTATGTCCGGTTCCCTTTCGGCAGGCTCGGTTCGGGATTCCATCCCCCGGCCCCTTTACGTGACGACTGGGTGGTGCGGGTAGTGAGTGGGAGAGAGCGCCCTACTCATCGATACGCCAGTGTACCGATACGCCAGTGTACCGATACGCAGCCGTACCGGTACACTGACGTATCGATAGGGTCGGTGGAAGCCGCCCCACCCGAGGAGAAGAGTCATGACGTCGCCGGAACAGGCTTCAGACGCAGCGGCAGCGGACCCCGTGGGCTCGCCGCGCCGTTCCAAGATCACGCCCGAGCGTGAGCAGGAGTTCTACGACGCCGTCCTCGACCAGCTCCGCGAGTGCGGGTACGACGCCGTGACCATGGAGGGCGTGGCCTCGACCACCCGGTGCAGCAAGTCCACGCTCTACCGCCAGTGGAAGACGAAGCCCCAGTTCGTCGCGGCGGCGCTGCGCGCCAACCGCTGCGTGCGTTTCGCGGGCATCGACACCGGCACGCTCGCCGGTGATCTGCGCGAGGCGGCGCGGGCCGCGGGGGAGTGGTCGACCCAGGACAGCATGCTGGTCCAGGCGCTGAGCCACGCGGTGCTGCAGGACGAGGACCTGCGCAGCGCGCTGCGCGAAGCGCTCGTGGAGCCGGAGACCCGCGCCCTCGACGACCTGGTCGAGCGGGGAGTGGCCCGGGGAGAGATCGCCGCGGACCATCCGGCCACGAGGTTCATCACGGCTCAGCTCATGGGCGTGGTCCGGGCCCGGCCCGTCCTGGAGGGCAAGCACGCGGACGAGGAGTACCTCTCGGACTTCGTGGAGGCGTGCCTGCTGCCCGCGCTGGGTCTGACACGACCCGTCTGACAAGACCCACCTGATCGTGGACCGGGGCCCGGTGGATGACCGGCTCCGATCTGCCTGCCGCGCCGCACCGTGGGGACGGGGGTGGCGTGGCCGCCCGTGGCCGGGCGGGCGGAACCCCCGTGGTTCCGTCCGCCCGGCTCCGGCGTGCTCAGACTTCCTTGCCGTTGCCGCCTCCGCCGCCCGCGGCGGCCTTGATCCCCTTGGTTATCTCGTCCATCACGGACACCTTCGGGGACTTGTCGTTGACGTCGATGCCGAAGCGGACGATGACGAGCTCGGACTTCACGGTGGGGGAGGGGAAGGCCAGCGACTGGACGTAGCCGTCGTCGCTCTTCTCGGTGACGGCCTTCCAGCGCACGAGGTAGCCCTTCTGGCCGGCCACGGTGACCGCCTTGGACTCCAGCTCCTTGTGCGAGGTGATCTTGCCGTAGGTCTTGCCGCCGTAGGACTCCTTGGCGTTGATGGAGATGTCGGCCTTGGCGGCCGCCTCCGCTGTCTTGGCGTCGACCTTGAAGCCCTTGGCGGGTCCGGAGTACGCGCCGCCGCGGGTGCAGGTCTTCTCGGTCTCCCTGGGGCAGGGGTAGGAGCCCGTGGTCACCGAGGCGCCGCCCTCCTGGCCGCTCGCGCCGGTCCAGCCGTCCGGTACGGGAAGGCTGATGCCGCTGAGGATGTCGGTGGCGTACCCGTCCTCGGACGGCGGCGCGGCGGAGCCGCCGGGCGGCTGGGACTGCTCGGGGTCCTGCGGGTCCTGGGGGTCCTGGGGTGCGCCGGGCTTCGAGGGGGCGGAGGACGACGGGGTCTTGGAGGCGCTGTCGCCGTCCCCGCCGTCGTCGGCGGTCAGGAAGTAGACGCCGCCGCCTATCCCGGCCAGGACCACGAGGGCCACACCCACGGCTATGCCTATGCGCAGGCCGCGGCGGGGGGCGGTGGGGGCTCCCGGGTAGGAGGGATAGGCCGGGTACGCGCCCGGGGCGGCGCCGGTGGGAGCGCCGGCCGGGGTGGTGGGCGGATGGGCCGGCGGAGCCGCCGGGGCGGACCCGCCCCACCCGGCGGTGGCGGAACCCACCGCGCGGACCTGGTCCGTCCATACGTTCCCGTCCCACCAACGCTCGGTACGGGGGCCGTCAGTTGTCTGGCCGGGGTCGGGGTACCAGCCGGGAGGGGTTACCTGGGTCATGGGCGTCAGGGTATGAGCATTCGGTGAAAGTGGGATGAGAGGGGGCCTTTACGGAGGTCACCGTTCGGCCGATCCGCTCGTCCGCTCCATCGGGTCGCTCCATCCGGCCGCTCTATTCGCCCGGGGGAGAGGCGAGTTCACGTCGCCGGGGGAGAGGCGAGTTCACGGCGCTCGCCCGTACGCGCGGAGGCTGTTCACCTCTCCTGTCCGTCCACCACCAGCCGCACCGGCCCGCCGCCCTCGAACGCGGGCACCCGCACCCCCGCCCGCCCCGGAGTGATCGACCCCAGCACGCTCGCATGCCGGGCCCCCGTGCTCTGCGGCACCGTCCCCGGCAGTCCGTGCGCCGTCAGGAAGCCCAGCACCGCGAAGGCGTACGCCTCCTTCGCGGCGGACGGAAGGCCGAGCTCGTCGGAGGTGCGGACCGGGATCTTTCCCCCCAACTCGGCCCGCAGGAACGCCATCAGCGTCGGATTGCGGGTGCCGCCGCCGGAGGCGACGACCTCGGAGGCGCCGACCGCCCTGACGGCGTCGGCGACCGTGCGGGCGGTCAGCCGGGTGAGGGTGGCGACGACGTCCTGCGGGGCGAGATCCTCGTACCCGGTGAGGGCCGCCCGCAGATAGGGCAGGTGGAAGAGCTCCTTGCCGGTGGTCTTCGGGGCGGGGCGCGCGTAGTACGGCTCGCCGAGCAGGACGGCCAGCAGGCCTTCGTCGGCCGTGCCGCGCGCGGCCATCTCGCCGTCGAGGTCGCAGGTGAGGCGCTCGCGCGTCAGTTCGCGCACGGCGGCGTCGATGAGGGCGTTGGCGGGGCCCGTGTCGAAGGCGGTGCCGTCCGGGGCGGTGATGTTGGCGATGCCACCGAGGTTCAGCGCGGCCGGGGCGCCGGGCCTGCCGCGCAGCCACATCCGGTCGACGATGCTGACCAGGGGGGCGCCCTGGCCGCCGGCGGCGATGTCACGGGGGCGGAAGTCGGCGACCACCGGAAGCCCCGTCCGCTCGGCGATCCACGCGGGCTGGCCGATCTGCAGCGTGCCGTGCACCTGGCCGTCCGCCACCCAGTGGTAGACCGTCTGCCCGTGCGAGGCGACCAACTCCGCGCGTCCGTCGCACAGTTCGCGGTCCGCCTCGGCCGCCGCCGCGGCGAAGGCCTGGCCGATGCGGGTGTCCAGGCGGCAGACGTCCGCCAGCGTGGTGGCGGCGGGCGGCAGCGCGGCGCCGAGGGCTCTGCGCAGCTCCTCGTCGTACCCGCGGGTGATGAGACCCAGCGGGGAGAGCAGCAGCCGGTCGCCGTCGATCGTCAGGTCGGCCGCCGCGGCGTCGATGGCGTCGTACGAAGTCCCCGACATCAGCCCGATTACGCGCACGTGCTGCCCCTCTCGCTCTCCTCACGGGTGTTTGATCATCGCAGCGATGACAGGGCGCGCGCACTCGCACGTACGATCCAGTTCAGGCCGTTGAGGCAGGGGGAGGGGCGACTCGTCCATGTCCGCCACGGGATCGCCCGTCCCACGCGCGCGGACTCGGCGCACGAACCTCCTCCCGAACCTCACCCGAACCGGCGGCACCTGGAGCGGCCTGCTTCTGGCAGGCGCCCGGGGCATGCGTCAATCGACCCCCCGTACCCCGGACAGCACCAGGCGCCTGCACTCGCCGGGGCTGCCCCACGCACCGCGCAGCGCCCGCGCCTTCGTCAGCCACAGCGACAGGTCGTACTCCGCGGTGTAGCCGATCGCCCCGTGCAGTTGCAGTGCGGCCCGCGCGGCGCCGTACGCCGCTTCGCCCGCCGCTGCCTTCGCCGCGGCCACATCCGCCGTCTCCAGGCTCAGCGCCGCACCGTAGAGCAGGGGCCGGGCGAACTCCAGGCCTATCAGGACGTCCGCAAGGCGGTGCTTGACCGCCTGGAAGCCGCCGATCGGCGTGCCGAACTGGGTGCGCTGCTTCACGTACGCCACCGTCTTGTCCAGTAGCGCGAGCCCGACCCCCAAGGCCTGCGCGGCCGTCGCGAGCGAGGCCCAGTCGGCCGCGTGCCGCGAGGCCTCCGTCACCGAGGGGCCCGAGGCCAGGAGCTCGCCGCCGGGCCGGAGCCGTGCCAGGCGCCGAGCCGGGTCCAGCGACCGCTCCACGCGCGCGTGCCCGGCGGCCAGCCGCAGCTCGCCGCCCGAGGCCGTCAGCCGCAGCGCCGCCGCGTCCGCGTCCAGCGCGAAAGGGCCCCCTTCGGGGAGTGCGAGGGTCGTGATGGCCTCCCCGGAGGCCAGGGGCGGCAGGAAACGCTTGGCGGGGGCCGCCTCGCCCAGTTCGGCGAGCCGGGCCAGCAGCGCGCCCGCCGCCACGGTCTCGACCGCGGGACCCGGCACCGCATGGCGCCCCAACTCCACCAAGGCGACGGCTGCTTCCACCGGCAGCAGCCCCGACCCCTCGTACTCCTCGGGGACGGACAGCGAGAACACGCCCGCATCCGCGAGGCGCCCCCACACGGCACGCCCCGGCGCATGGTCCCCGGCGGCCCACGCCCTCGCCGCCGCCGGAGTGTCGGCCGCCGTCAGCATGGCGTCGAGCGAGCGGGCGAACTCGCGCTGCTCGGCGTCGAGCAGGAACCTCATCAGCGGCGTCCCTTCGGCAGTCCGAGCAGCCGCTCGGCGATGATGTCGCGCTGGATCTCGTTGGTGCCCGCGTAGATCGGCCCGGCGAGCGAGAAGACGTACCCCTCCGCCCACTCACCGCCGTCGGCCAACTCGCCCTGGGCGCCCAGGAGATCCAGGGCGGTCTCGTGCAGCGCTATGTCGTACTCGGACCAGAAGACCTTGTTCAGGCTCGACTCGGCGCCGATCGTCTCGCCCGCGGCGAAGCGCGAGGCGTTGGCCCAGGTGAACAGTTGGTAGGCACGGGCCCCGATCACGGCGTCGCCCACCCGGTCGCGCAGCGCGGTGTCCGCAAGGTCTCCGTGCGCGCGCCACTGCCGCACCAGGCGGTCGGCCGCGGCGACGAAGCGGCCGGGGGAGCGCAGCGTCAGACCCCGTTCGTTGCCCGTCGTCGACATCGCGATCCGCCAGCCCTGGCCCGGCTCGCCGAGCACGTCCTCGTCCGGTACGAAGACGTCGTCGAGGAAGAGCTCGGCGAAGGCGGGTTTGCCGTCCAGGCGCCCGATGGGACGGACCGTCACCCCGTCCGCGTCGAGCGGGAACATCAGATACGTCAGGCCCCGGTGCGGCTTGGCGGAGTCGACGGCGGGGTCGCTGCGGAACAGGCCGAAGGCCCGGTCGGCGAACGCGGCCCGCGACGACCAGGTCTTCTGCCCGCTGATCAGCCAACCGCCGTCCGTGCGACGGGCGGTGGAGCGCAGCGACGCCAGGTCCGAGCCCGCATCCGGCTCGGACCAGGCCTGCGCCCAGATCACCTCGCCGCTCGCCATCGGGGGCAGTATCCGTGCGCGCTGCTCGGCGGTGCCGAAGTCGAAGAGGGTCGGGGCGAGGAGGTTGATGCCGTTCTGCGAGACGCGGCCTGGGCCGCCCGCCGCGAAGTACTCCTCCTCGAACACCAGCCACTTGACGATGTCGACGCCCTGCCCGCCGTACTCCCCGGGCCAGGACACCACCGACCAGCGGTCGGCCGCGAGCTCGCCCTCCCAGGCGCGGTGGGCCGCGAACCCCTCCCGGGTCTCGAGCGACGGCAGCGGCCCGGCGGGCACATGCCCGGCGAGCCAGTCGCGCGCCCGCTGTCTGAACTCCCCTTCCCCGGCGGTGAAGTCGAGGTCCATCAGTGGCCCACCTCTTCGGTCGGTTCTTTCCCGGCAACCTTCGGCACTCTTCCCTAACAAGTGTTTGGTAGATTACCCTGAGGTCGAGCCAGTCGTCGAGAGCGAGCACGAGAGCCAAGGGGGTCGAGCATGGACGCACCCACGTATGTGCCGGGGCACGGTCTGCTCGCGGGCCGCACCGCCGTCATCACCGCGGCGGCCGGAGCCGGCATCGGGGGCGCCACGGCCCGCCGCTTCCTGGAGGAGGGCGCGCGCATCGTCATCGGCGACGCCCACCCGCGCCGCACGAAGGAGACGGTGGAGGCGCTCGCCGGGGAGTTCGGCGCCGACCGGGTCGACGGGACGCCGTGCGACGTCACGGACGAAGCCCAGGTCCAGGCCCTGTTCGACCTCACCGAGCAGCGCCACGGCGGCCTGGACGTCGTCGTGAACAACGCGGGACTCGGTGGTACCGCCGAGCTCACCGAAATGACCGACGAGCAGTGGGACAGAGTCATCGACGTGACACTGAACGGCACGTTCCGCTCCACCAGGGCCGCCCTGCGCCGCATGCGGGCCGCCGACCGGGGCGGCGTGATCGTGAACAACGCCTCGGTGCTCGGCTGGCGCGCCCAGGCCGGCCAGGCGCACTACGCGGCGGCGAAAGCGGGCGTCATGGCCCTCACCCGCTGCGCCGCCGTCGAGGCCGCGCCCCACGGCATACGGATCAACGCGGTGTCGCCCAGTCTCGCCATGCACCCGCACCTCGCGAAGGTCACTTCGCCGGAGCTCCTCGAAGAGCTCACCGCCCGTGAGGCGTTCGGACGGCATGCCGAGCCCTGGGAGATAGCCAACGTGATCGTCTTCCTGGCCAGCGAGTACTCCTCGTACATGACGGGCGAGTCGGTCTCGGTCAGCAACCAGCACGCCTAGGCGGAGAATGACCGTGTGTCGAAACCGAAGCAGAGCAGCACCACGACGAAGCAGAGCAGCACCACGAAGAAGAAGGCCGCGGTGAGTCCCTCGCCGGAGCGCCGGAGCGAACTCCTCGCCATCGCGGCCGACGTCTTCGCCGAGCAGGGGTACAACGCGACCACGGTCCGCAAGATCGCGGACGCCGCCGGCATGCTCGCCGGCAGTCTCTACTACCACTTCGACTCCAAGGAGTCGATGCTCGAAGAGATCCTCTCGACCTTCCTCGCCGAGCTGTGGGACGGGTACGACACCGTGCTCCAGTCGCAGCTCGGCCCCCGCGAGACCCTCGAGGCGCTGGTCACCGAGTCCTTCCGGGAGATCGACAGGCACCGCGCCGCCGTCGCCATCTACCAGAAGGAGTCGAGGCAGCTGGTCGCGCAGGCGCGCTTCCAGTACCTGACCGACTCGCAGCAGCGCTTCGAGAAGACGTGGCTGACGACGCTGGAGCGCGGAGTCGCCGAGCACGTCTTCCGCGACGACCTGGACATCCGGCTCGCCTACCGCTTCGTGCGCGACACCGTCTGGGTCGCCGCGTCCTGGTACCGCCCCGGGGGAGGCCACAGCCCCGAGGAGATCGCCCGCCAGTACCTCTCGATGGTCCTGGACGGCATCGCCGTACGCACGTAGAGCGCGCGTCGTCACCCCGGCGACCGCAACCGACCGAGGAGTACGCAGTCATGGCCGAGGCCTACATCGTCGAAGCGGTCCGCACCCCCGTCGGCAGGCGCAAGGGCGGCCTCTCGGCCGTCCACCCCGCCGACCTGGGAGCCCATGTCCTGAAGGCACTCGTCGAGCGCAGCGGGATCGACCCCGCCGCCGTCGAGGACGTCGTCTTCGGCTGCCTGGACACGGTCGGGCCGCAGGCCGGGGACATCGCCCGCACCTCCTGGCTGGCGGCCGGCCTCCCCGAAGAGGTGCCCGGCGTGACGATCGACCGGCAGTGCGGATCCTCGCAGCAGGCCGTGCACTTCGCGGCGCAGGGCGTCCTGTCCGGCACACAGGACCTCGTCGTCGCGGGCGGCACCCAGAACATGTCGATGATCCCCATCGCCTTCGCCTCCCGGCAGGCCGCCGAGCCGCTCGGCCTCACCGAAGGGCCGTACGCGGGCAGCGAGGGCTGGCGCGCCCGCTACGGCGACCGGCCGGTCAACCAGTTCCACGGCGCCCAGCTGATCGCCGAGAAGTGGGGCATATCCCGCCGCGACATGGAGGAGTTCGCCCTCCGCTCGCACCAGCGGGCCGTCCGCGCGATCGACGAGGGCCGCTTCGACCGCGAACTCGTCGTCCACGGAGACGTGACGACCGACGAGGGGCCGCGCCGCGACACGACCCTGGAGAAGATGGCAGGCCTCAAGCCCGTCCTGGACGAGGGCACCATCACCGCCGCCTGCTCCTCACAGGTCTCGGACGGAGCCGCCGCGCTCCTCATCGCGAGCGAACGGGCCGTGCGGGAACACGGGTTGACGCCCCGCGCCCGAATTCACCACCTTTCGGTGCGCGGCGAGGATCCGATCCGCATGCTGTCCGCGCCGATCCCCGCCACCGCGTACGCCCTCAAGAAGAGCGGCATGAGCATCGGCGACATCGACCTCGTCGAGATCAATGAAGCCTTCGCCCCGGTCGTCCTGGCGTGGCTGAAGGAGACGGCGGCCGACCCGGAGAAAGTGAACGTCAACGGCGGTGCGATAGCTCTCGGCCATCCCCTGGGAGCGACCGGCGTCAAGCTCATGACGACCCTGCTGCACGAACTGGAGCGCACGGGCGGCAGGTTCGGCCTCCAGACCATGTGCGAAGGTGGCGGACAGGCGAACGTGACCATCATCGAGCGCCTCTGACGGCGTCCAGTTCCGGGCTTGTCCCTCACTCCTTGCGGGAGTTGCTGGCCGGACCCCGCACCGTGAGGCCCTCTCCCCAGCTAGTCTCGATGTCTGTACGTCGATTGAGCGACCTCGGGAGGTAGCGCGATGACACAGGGACGGCCCGGAGGTGCCATCTGGGCCCCGCTGTGGGAGCGCGATGCGGAACTCGCGGCAGCGGCGCGGGCCGTTGACGAGCTGTGCTCCGACTCTACGGCGGCGGGCGGGCTGCTCGTCTTCCAGGGCGAGGCGGGCATCGGCAAGACGGCGCTGCTGTCCGAGGTGCGCCGTATCGCACAGGGGCGGGCCGTGGTGTGGTCCGCGCGGGGCGGCGAGACCGTCACCTCCGTCCCCTTCAACGTCGTACGCCAGTTGCTGCAGCCGGCTCTCGTCGCCCTCTCGCCCGAAGAGGCACGGGAGTATCTCGGCGACTGGTACGAGATCGCGGGCCCCGCCCTGGGCATAGCCGAGCCGACCGGGCTCCAGGCCGACCCGCAGGGTGTGTGCGACGGTCTGGTCGAGGCGGTCGCGCGTCTGTCGGGGCTGCACTGGCCCCTCGTCCTGCTCATCGACGACGCGCACTGGGCCGACCAGGAGACGCTGCACTGGCTGGCCGCGTTCGCCCAGCGCCTCGACGAACTGCCCGTCCTCGTGGTGGTCGCCCACCGGCCGGACGACGCCGTCGGCGAGAGCGCCCGCCACCTCGCGGCGGTCGGCGCCGCCGCCCGCACCACGCCCCCGCTGCGCGCCCTCACCCCGGACGCGGCGGCCGGGCTCACCCGCGCCACCCTCGGCGAGCACGCGGACGCCCCGTTCTGCCGCGAGGTCTGGGCGGTCACCGGCGGCAATCCGTACGAATCCGTGGAACTGCTCGCCAAGGTGCAGGACAGCGAGCTCGACCCCGTGGAGAGCTCCGCCGGTGAGCTGCGCGCCCTGAACCGTTCGGCGCGCGGACGTGGGCTCGTCGCCCGGCTCGAAGGACTCGGCACGGACGTCACGCGGTTCGCGTGGGCGGCGGCGATCCTCGGCACATCCATCCCGCTCGACCTGGCCGCCTCGCTCGCCGGGATGACCCGCGAGGCGGGCGAGCGGTGCGCGGAGCGGCTGCGGACCGCGCGCATCCTGCTCGGCGCCGACCAATGCCTGGAGTTCGTCCACCCGCTGATCGCCAGCACCGTCTACCGCTCGATCCCGTCCGCCACCCGCACCGCGTTCCACGGCCAGGCTGCCTGGGCCGTCACGCTGTCGGGCCGTGGCGCGGCGGCCGCCTCACGCCACCTCCTCGAGGTCCATCCGGACGACGACCCCGAGCTGGTCAAGCAACTGCGCCAGGCGGCGGCCGAGCACCTCGCGGTCGGCGCACCGGACGCGGCCCGCCGCTGCCTGGAGCGCGCCCTGCGGGAACCACCACTGCCCGAGACGCATGCGCGCGTGCTCTACGAACTGGGCTGCGCCACGCTGCTCACCTCGCCCGTCACGACCATCGGCCATCTGCGCGAGGCGCTCCACACCCCGGGTCTCGACCGCGGGCTGCACGTGGACGCCGTCTGTCGCCTCTCCCAAGCCCTGGTCCACAACGACCAGTTGGAGGAGGCCCTGCGGGTCGTGGACGCCGAGGCCGCCCGGCTCGAGCCGGGGTCCGACCGGATGCGTCTGCAGGGCGTCCACTACATGTGGGAGGGCATCTATTCGCGCGAGGAGGACGCGACCGGCCGTTCGCGGCGCCTCGCCGCGCTCGCCGGACCGCTGCCGGGACGCGACAACTCCGAGCGCGCCCTGCTGATCCTGCGCGCCTTCGACGCCATGACCCGCGGGGAGAACGCGGAGGAGATCGTCGAGCTCTGCGACCGCTCCCTCGTCAATGGCCGGCTCGCGCCGGGGCTCGGCTGGACCGACACGGAGTGGGGCTTCGAGCTCCTGACGATGCTCGGCGGCTCGTACATCTTCACGGACCGCCTCGACCGCGCCGAGAGCGTCTTCGCCGAAGGGGTCCGTGCCTACGAGGCCGCGGGCTGGAGCGGCGGTCATCTGGCCGTCGCCAAGGCCTGGTTGGGTCTGGTGTACCGCAGGCGCGGACGTCTCGTCGAGGCGGAGGCCTCGCTGCGGGAGAGCCTGCGCCTCACCGACCGGGTCGGCAGCGGCCTCCCGATGCACTGGGACGCCGCGTGCAAGCTCATCGACACGCTGCTGGCCCGGGGCAGGCCCGACGAAGCACAGGAGATCGCCGACCGGTACGGCATCGCGCCGCCCTACCCGTCCACGATCCTGCTGCCCGACATCCACTCCGTGCGGGGCCGCCTGCTGATCGCGGCAGGTCAACGTCCCGAGGGAATCAGTGAGTTGGAGGTGGCGGCGAAGACGGCGAACGAACGCGGTCGCTACAACACGGTCGTCAACCCCTGGGCGTACGAGCTCGCCCGCGCGGTCGCCGTCGAGGACCCGCGGCGGGCCGCGGAGCTGGTCGCCGACGCACGGATCCAGGCGGAGTTCTTCGGCACGGAGACGGCGATCGGCGAGGCGCTGCGGTGTGCGGCGTCCCTGGAGAGCGGGCAGCGTGCGATCGCGCTGTACGCACGAGCCGTCGCCTGCCTGGAGGCATCGCCGTGCGCCTATGAACACGCGGTCGCACGGGTCGAGTACGGGATCGCGGCGGGGTCCGCGAACGAGCTGGCGCGGGGCCTCGCCCTGGCCGAGTCCTGCGGGGCGGAAGGCCTGGCCGCCCAGGCGCGGGCGTCCTTGGAGGTGGCGGGAGTCTGAGCCACGGGCCGCCGAGCGGGGTCTCAGGCAGGGCTGGTGCCCGGTAGGGGAGAGACCACCGGGCCCGGCTCGGTCCAGCCGCAGGTGCGCCCTGCCACGCCGAGGGGGCTCTGGGCTGGGCCGGGATAGGACCCGCCCAGCCCCGGGGCCGCCGCAGCTGCCAGCCGCGGCCATCTCAGCCCGAGGTGAACATCAGCAGGGCGGGTCTCGGTTCTGCCGCAGCCGCACCGCAGCCGCAGGCCCTGACCGCGAGCCGGGGATCGTGGACGGTGGCGGGTCCGGCGGGAGGCCACTGGAGAGCAGGTCTCAGTTCTGCCGCAGGCGCACCGCAGCCGTAGGCCTTCACCGCGAGCCGGGGGTCGTGGAGGGCGGCGGGTCCGGTGGGAGGCTACCGGAGGGCGGGTTTCAGTTCTGCCGCAGGCGCACCGCAGCCGTAGGCCCTGACCGCGAGCCGGGGGTCGTGGAGGGCGGCGGGTCCGGTGGGAGGCTACCGGAGGGCGGGTCTCAGTTCAGCCGCAGCCGCAGCCGCAGCCGCAGGCGCACCGCAGCCGTAGGGCCTGACCGCGAGCCGGGGGGCGTGGAGGGCGGCGGGTCCGGTGGGAGGCCGCTGGAGGGCGGGTGTCAGTTCTGCCGCAGGCGGTTCACCACCTCGGTTGCCTCCAGCATCACCCGCGAGACCAGTTCCTCGCACGACGGCAGATCCTCGATGACCCCCGCCACCTGCCCCGAAGCCATGACGCCCGCCTCCGGCAGCCCGTCCACCATCGCCGACTTCAGCATCATCGGCGTATTCGCGGCGAGCAGGACCTGGCTCCACGTCATCCCCTTGCCGTGCCGCATCGCAAGGCCGTCGCGGACCATCTCGCCCCACCCCATCCCCGATATCTTCCGGAACGCCGCCGCGTGCCGCACCGCCCGTGCCAGGGACGCCGCCCGGCCGGACTTCTCCAGCGAAGCGACCAGATCCGTCCGCAGCATCCGGTGCGGAAGGCCGTCCACCCGCGACGTCACCGTGACGTCCTTGACCGATGCCGCCAGATAGCGCGCCTTGACCGCGTCCGGCACCGTCGAGTCCGACGTGAGGAGGAACCGCGTGCCCATCGCGACCCCCGCCGCGCCATAGGCGAGCGCGGCGACCAGCCCCCGTCCGTCGAAGAAGCCGCCCGCCGCGATCACCGGAATGTCCACCGCGTCCACGACCTGCGGCAGCAGCACGGTCGTGGCGACATCGCCGGTATGCCCGCCGCCCTCGCCGCCCTGCACGACGACCGCGTCCGCGCCCCACGCCGCGACCTTCTCGGCATGGCGTCGCGCGCCGATGGACGGGATGACGACCACCCCGGCGTCCTTCAGCTCCGCGATCAGCTCCTTCGAGGGGGCGAGGGCGAAGGACGCCACCCGCACGCCCTCGTCGACGACGACCCGCACCCGGTCCCGGGCATCGCCCGCGTCGGCGCGCAGATTGACCCCGAAGGGCGCGTCCGTACGGGACTTGACCTCCCGGACGGCCGCTCGCAGCTGATCGACGGTCATCGTCGCGGAAGCCAGGATGCCGAGGGCGCCCGCGTTCGCCGAGGCGGAGACCAGGCGGGGGCCCGCCACCCAGCCCATGCCGGTCTGCACGATCGGGTACCGGACACCGACCAGCTTGGTCAGAGCCGTCTCCATGCCCGGCGGGGCGGACGTCACGGGCGCACCTCGCGCTCGCGCAGACCGCGCGGGTCCACCACGTCCCGGATCAACCGCAGTTCCTCCGTGGTCGGCTCGCGGGTGTACGGCACGTCGTCCGGCGTCGAGAGGGTGAAGCCGGTCGCCTCACGCACCCGCTCGACCGTCACGCCCGGATGCAGGGAGACCAGCCGCATCGCGTGATCCGCCGCACCGAAGTCGAAGACGCCGAGGTCCGAGACGACCCGGCGCAGATCGTGGAAGCGGGTGGCGGAGGGACCGGCCGCCGCCGCGCTGTCGTAGCCGACGCCGCTGATCATGTCGACCTTCTCGACGAAGACGCGCGTCGAGTGGCGCGGGACCCAGTAACTCACCGGATTGTTGAGGGTGTTGACGGGCGCTCCGCGGACACCGAGGAGCTGGCGCTTGGGCCGCTGCCAGTCGCCGATGCAGGAGATGTTCTGGTTCCCGAAGCGGTCGATCTGGCTCGCGCCCATCATCACGTGACGCCTGCCGCCCATGACCATCGTCAGGTGCTTGCGGTACGGCAACCAGCCCTCCGTCACCGCCGACGGCGCCCCCACCGCGGGCACGTCGCCGATCAGCATCGCCTCCCCGTCCGTGAGCAGCAGGTCCGGCGAGAACGTCAGCTTCGCCAGGCGGGCGGCGATCGCCGGGACCGTGCCCATCGGCGACGCGAGGATCTCACCGGCGTCCCGCCAGGCCTCGGCGCAGGCGATCACGCAGTACTCGGCGCGGGTCACGGCGCCCACGTCAGGGGCGGTCGCCGCCGCCGTCGGGTCGCTCCGCGTCATCGCTGCTCCTTGTGCCAGGTCTGGACGGCCGCTCGGTAGTCCTGCTCGGTGCCGGAAAGGAAGCGGTCCTCGAATTCCTTCCAGGCGTCCGGGTCGCCCGCGGCGGTGGCGTAGGCCTTCTGGAAGGGCTCGTCGCGTTCGTAGTCCGGCACGCATGAGGTGAAGTGCGCGCCCTTGGGCGTCTCGGCCACGCCCGTCACCGCGTGCCGGGAAACCAGCATCGTCTGCGGCGCCGCCTGCCCGGTGAGCTCGCTCGACTCGACGATCCGCTCGCACGACACGTACGCCGTGTCGGCCGCTTCGCAGAACAGGTCGTCGAAGTACGGATCGGGGCCCAGATACTGGGCGTTGCCCAGGCGGTCGGCGCGGTTCAGGTGGACCAGCGCCGCGTCCATCCGCAGGGCGGGCACCGCGACGAGCTCCTCCCCGTCCTCGTACGGCGAAGTGACCGTACGCAGCTGGGGGTTGACCCGCAGGACGTCCGAGCCGAGGCCCGCGCGGATCGGCAGGAACGGCAGGCGGTGGGCGCCGGCCGTCAGCCCCTGCAGGAGCATCGCCTCGTCCAGCTCGACCAGTTCGAAGGCGCCACGCTCGCGTGCCGCGCGGAAGTGCGGCTCCAGGGGGATCGAGTCGAGGGTCACGAACGCCGTGACCAGCTTGCGGATCTTCCCCGCCGCGGCGAGCAGGCCGACGTCCGGGCCGCCGTACGAAACGACGGTGAGGTCCGTGATCCCGGACCGCAGCAGGGCCCGCACCAGCGCCATGGGTTTGCGGCGCGAGCCCCAGCCGCCGATGCCGAGCGTCATCCCGCTCCGGAGCCGCCCCACGATCGCGTCGGGCGTCATGGTCTTGTCGGTCATGCCCTGCCCTCCTGCTTCTTGCCGGTGTCTGTTCCGGAGCTCGTCTTTGCGGCCGTCCCGAAGTCCTCGCGGATCCGGTCGGCCAGGCCGCTCAGGTTCGCCTCGAAGGTGAAGCCCTGCTCGAAGCGGTAGCTGCGGTGCACGTCGACGGGGTCGATGCCGTTGATCGCGGCCTTGGCGAACCGCAGCAGGGTCCCGTCCTTCCGGGCGATCTCGCGCGCCAAGCCAAGGGCCGCTTCCCGCAGTTCCGCGCGCGGCACGACCCGCCACACGGAGCCGTGCGCGTGCAGTTCGGCCGCGGTGGCCGTCCGCGAGGTGTAGTACAGGGCGCGCATCAGGTGCTGCGGGACCAGGCGGGAGAGATGGGTCGCGGCGCCGAGCGCGCCCCGGTCCAGCTCGGGCAGGCCGAAGGTCGCGTCCTCGCTCGCCACGATCGCGTCCGCGTTGCCCACCAGGCCTATGCCGCCGCCCAGGCAGAAGCCGTGCACCGCGGCCACGACGGGCACCTCGCACTCATAGACCGCCGAAAACGCTTCGTAACACCCGCGGTTGGCGCCTATCAGCGCGCTGTGGCCGCTGTCGCGCTGCATCTCCTTGATGTCCACGCCCGCGTTGAAACCGCGGCCCTCGGAGGCCAGGACGACACAGCGTGTCGCGGGATCGCGGCCCGCCGCGCGCACCGCGTCCGCCAGGTCGAACCACCCCTGCACGGGCAGGGCGTTGACGGGCGGGAAGTCGACGGTGACGACGGCCACGCCCTTGTCCGGGGAGGAGGTGGAGACAGACATCAGAGGATCCGCTACCTTTCAACCAGGCCCTTCAACCAAACATTTGTTAGTTAGGAAGGTAGCAGCGATGACTGACACCCAACAGGTGGTGGTCGTCACCGGCGGCACCCGAGGCGTCGGCGCCGGTATCGCCCGCAGCTTCCTCGCCGCCGGTGCGCGGGTCGTCGTCTGCGCCCGCAGGCCGCCGGACCGCCCGGTCGAAGCGGCGGGTACCGCGGCCGAGTTCAGGCCCCTCGACCTGCGCGACGCCGAAGCGGCGCACGCGTTCTTCGCCGGTGTGGCCGCCGATCACGGCCGGTTGGACGCCCTGGTGAACAACGCGGGCGGCACCCCCTTCGGGCTGCTCGCCGAGTCGGCCCCCGCCCGCCAGGCCAAGATCGTCGAACTGAACCTGCTGGCCCCGCTGTACGCGTCCTTGGCGGCGTACGAGGTGATGCGGGGTCAGGAGGCGGGCGCGGGCAGCATCACCATGATCGGGAGCGTGAGCGGCTCCCGGCCCTCACCCGGCAGCGGCGCCTATGGCGCGGCCAAGGCGGGCCTGGAGAACCTCGCGCGCACGATGGCCGTCGAGTGGGCCCCGAAGGTGCGCGTGAACACCGTCGTGCTCGGCCTCGCCCGCACCGAGAGCGCCCATCTGCACTACGGCGACGAGGAAGGTATCGCGCAGGTCGCGCGCACCGTCCCGCTCGGGCGCCTCGCCGATCCCTCGGACGTCGGGGACGCGTGCGTCTTCCTCGCCTCCGACAGCGCGCGCTACATCAGCGGCGCCGCACTGCACCTGCACGGGGGCGGCGAACGCCCCGCCTTCCTGGACGCCGCTTCCGTCAACCGCTGAACGCAAACGAGGAGTTCCGCATGAGCGAGGAGTTCGTATGACCTCAGCCGACAAGCAGCAGCCGGGCACGGGTCTCTGCGCGGGCCGCGTCGTGATCGTCACGGGCGCGGGCCGCGGCCTGGGCCGGGCGCACGCGCGCGCGTACGCCGCCGAGGGCGCCAAGGTCGTGGTGAACGACCTCGGTGTGGGGCCCGACGGCTCCGGAGCGTCCGGTGGGCCCGCGCACGATGTCGTGGCGGAGATCCGCGACGCGGGTGGCGAGGCGGTCGCGCACGGCGGCGACATCGCCACGTCCGAGGGCGCCGCTTCCCTGGTGCGGGCCGCGCTCGACACGTTCGGACGGCTCGACACCCTCGTCAACAACGCGGGGTTCCTGCGGGACCGGATGCTGGTCAACCTCGACGAGGACGACTGGGACGCGGTGATGCGCGTCCATCTGAAGGGTCACTTCCTGCCCCTGAAGCACGCGGCCGCGTACTGGCGTGGCGAGGCGAAGGCGGGACGGGCGCGGCACGCGTGCGTGGTCAACACCAGCTCAGGTGCGGGCCTTTTGGGGAGTGTAGGGCAGGGCAACTACAGCGCTGCGAAAGCCGGGATCCTCGGGCTCACGATGGTCGCGTCGGCCGAATTCGCCTCCTACGGAGTGCGGGTCAACGCGATCGCGCCCGCCGCGCGGACCCGTATGACGGAGCAGACCTTCGCGGAGACGATGGCCGCCCCCGAGGAGGGAGGCTTCGACGCGATGGCTCCGGAGAACGTGTCACCGGTCGTGGTCTGGCTCGGCTCGGAGGCGTCCACCGGCGTCACGGGCCGCGTCTTCGAAGCGGAGGCGGGCCGCATCACGGTCATGGAGGGCTGGCGACCGGGCCCCACCGCCGACAAGGGCGCCCGCTGGACCCCGGCGGAGGCGGGCGAAGCGGCGCTGAAGCTGATCGCCGGGGCGCAGGTGCCCCAGCCGGTGTACGGGGCCAGGTAGCGCGCTTGCCCGCTGGACGGCGGGAGGTGTGCGCGCTCCGTCGGACGGGCGGCGGGAGACGCGCACCCCGCCGGACGGGCCCTGTCGCGGACCGTCCGGCGTATGAGGTGAGCCGTCAGCTCCCGGGGGCCACGCGCACCGGACCCGTGCCCTCCGCGCTGTGCCGCGCCGCCCAGTTCTCCAGCGACGTACGGCACGCGTGGTCCACGTGGCGCAGGTCCGTGAGGTCCAGATCGATCAGGCGGTCCTGCGGCAGCGCTTCGAGCGCGTCCAGGAGCTTGGGCAGGCGCAGGAACGTGGCGTTGCCCGTCAGGTGGACGCGGATCGGGCCCGCGCCCTTGTCGACGACCTCCACATGCACGTGCGACGTCTCCCAGGCGGTCTTCATGACGGCGAGGGCGAGGCCGATCAGCACGCCTTCGAACATGCTCACCGTGACGATCGCCGCGGCCGTTACGACCAGGACGACCGCTTCACCGCGGTGTTCGCGCCACAGCTCGGCCAACTGCCGTACGGGGACGAGTTTGCAGCCCGCGTGCACGAGGACGCCCGCGAGCGCGGCGACCGGGATGAGGCCGAGCGCGGCGGGCAGCAGCGCCGCGAAGAGGAGCAGCCAGACGCCGTGCAGGACGCGGGATGCCTTCGTCCGCGCGCCCGCCCGGACGTTGGCCGAGCTGCGGACGATGACGGCGGTCATCGGCAGGGCGCCGAGCAGCCCGCACACGGTGTTGCCCGCGCCCTGCGCGATCAGTTCCTTGTCGTACGACGTGCGCGGACCGTCGTGCATACGGTCCACCGCGGCCGCGCTGAACAGGCTCTCCGCCGACGCGATCAGGGCGAACGCCAGGACGGTGCCGACGGCTCCGAGGGTCATCAGCTCCCCGAACACGGCGGCGTCCGGCACCCGCACCGCCTCGATGAGCCCCTGTACCTCGACCGTGGCCACCGGCAGGGAGAAGAGCATGGTGACGCCCGACGCGAGCACCACGGCGGCGAGTTGTGCGGGCACCGCGCGGAGCTTCGCGGGGAGCCTGCGCCACAGTACGAGGACGGCGATGCTGCCCGCGCCGATCCCGAAGGCGGTCAGCGAGCGCTCCGAGCCGACGATATCGGTGAGCAGCCCCGGCAGCCCGGTGATCTTGGCGAGGCCGCCGGCCGGGGCTTCGCGGTCCGCCATGGCATACAACTGCCCGGCGATCAGGACGAGTCCGATGCCGGCGAGCATGCCCTCGACGACGGCCACGGAGATGGCCCGGAAGAAGCGCCCGAGCCGCAGGGCGCCCATGGCCAGCTGGAGGATCCCGGCGGCGAGCACGAGGGCGCCGAGCGCCGGGAGGCCGTACGTCTGCACGGCTTCGTAGACGAGGACGGTGAGGCCCGCGGCGGGACCGCTGACCTGGAGGCTGCTGCCGGGCAGCAGGCCCGTGACGAGACCGCCGACGACGCCGGTGATCAAACCGAGTTCGGCGGACGCCCCGGAGGCGACGGCCACGCCCACGCACAAGGGCAGGGCGACGAGGAAGACGACTACGGAGGCGGTGACATCGCGCCGCACGCCTTCGGGTGGGCGGAGCAGGGAGCGGGCGCGGTCGCGTACGGAGGCAGGGGGAGGCTGCATGCGGTGGACTCCTGAGCGCCGTGGGGGCGCGTCGGTGTGACATGGACCGGTGTCCGGGTCCGGTCGGCCGACGGGCGCGTCAGACAGAGGGCCTGACGGGAGGCCCGGCGGCATGGCCGTGCCGGAGGGCCCGGTCAGCAGCGGAAGACCTGCAACAGGGGTGGCAGTTCGCGGCCCGCGGGTCTCGTCTCGCGGTGGGCGGCGGCGACGGAGCGCCGCGCGGACGTGGCGTCGTCCGCGGCCGTGACCGCGTGGGCGGGGAGACGCGGGGCGGTGTCGGGGACGAGGTCGCGGCAGTGCGCCCTGCCGCGGGCCCGGAAGCGCTCGGCGGACTCGGCCGGATGCGTGTCCTCGCCGCACTGCGCGTACGGAGCCGTGGCCGGCGGCATGCGGGACGCCGCGCCGGACACGGGTTCGTTGACCCCGTGGGCGAAGAACTGGACGGTCACCAGGAGCACGGCGAGCAGCGCCGCGGGCAGCACCCGCCTGTGCACTCCGGGTTCCGTCACGGTGGCAAAGTCCTCACGTGGCCGCGTAACTCGCATGGTCACCAAGTAACTTAACCCGCCAGATGTGTCACTTGGGTGACCAAGTGGCGACATGGTGCGACAGCCACCCTTCGATCACGCGTACGTGGCGCGTTCGCTCGAGTGGAGTGCTCGGGCGGGGCGTGCGGGCCCCGCCCGGCGTCGACATGTTCCTCGGGTGCTACGCGGCCGAGTAGCGACGCGGCGGCGCAGCAAGAGCCGCCCGTAGCGCGTCGCCCGTATTGCGCCACCCGAAACCCCTCCGAAACCACCCGAACGCGCCGCCCGCCTACACTCCGGCCCATGGCGCGGATCCTGCCCTTCCAGCCCAGGCGGCTTCCCACCGACGACGAGAGCGGGGCCTGCCTGCGGTTCCGGACCGTGCACGGCTACCGGCGCGCGTACCGCGTCGCGGGCGAGGGACCGGCGATTCTGCTGATCCACGGCATCGGCGACTCATCGGCGACGTGGTCCCCGCTCATTGCCCAACTGGCCCGCAGCCACACGGTCATCGCCCCCGACCTGCTCGGGCACGGCGCGTCCGAGAAGCCGCGCGCCGACTACTCGGTGGCCGCGTACGCCAACGGAGTCCGCGACCTGCTCGGCGTACTGGGCGTCGAGCGCGTGACCCTCGTCGGGCACTCGTTCGGCGGCGGTGTCGCGATGCAGTTCGCCTACCAGTTCCCCGAACGCGTCGACCGGCTCGTCCTGGTGAGCACGGGAGGCGTCGGCCCGCAGGTCACCCCCGTCCTGCGGGGCGTCTCGCTGCCCGGCGCCGCGCTGCTGCTCTCCCTGCTCGAACTGCCGGGCGCCGATGTGCCGGTGCGGGCGGTGGTCGCGCTGCTCCGGCTCTTCGACACCCCGCTGGGGCGGGACGCGCCGGAACTGATGGGCCTGGTCGACGCGCTGCCGGACGTGTGGGCGCGGGCCGCGTTCATCCGCACCCTGCGGTCCGTCGTCGACTGGCGCGGCCAGGTGGTCACCATGCTGGACCGCTGCTACCTCGCCCAGGGCATGCCCACGCTCGTCGTCTGGGGCGACCGGGACGGCGTCCTGCCGGTCGACCACGCGTTCACCGCGCACGAGGCGATGCCCGGCAGCCGCCTCGAAATCTTCCCGGGCGCCGGGCACTTCCCCTTTCACGCCGATCCCGCGCGCTTCCTCTCGCTCGTCGAGGAGTTCATCGGGGCGACGGAACCGGCCAATTGGAGCATCGACCAGTGGTGGCGGCTGCTGCGGGCGGGGCGTCCGGGGGACGACGCCTACCTCGACGCGATGGAGCGGCGCTATCGGGAGGCGAGCGAGCGCAGCGCCACCTAGCCGGTTCTACGGGCGCTTGGAGTCCGCCAGTTCTATGCAGCCCGCCAGACCGTCATGTCCGCGCTCAGGAAGCTGAACCCGCCGTTCGGCAGCGCGGTCGACTTCACCTGGACCACGAGCAGGGCGATGTCTCCGGAGGGGTTCTTCACGCAGATCTCGCTGCCGGCCGCCACCGCGGCGAGCGGGAGGTCGTGGCTGTCGGCGCCCTTGAGGATGGTGCGGCACGTGTCGAGGGTGGCTCCCGGCTTGCCGTACAGCAGGGTGATCACGCTCTTGTCGCTCTCCAGCGCACAGCTGTTCTCACCGCAGACGAAGCGGATGTCGCCCTTGCGGTCCTTGCGGTCCACCGGCTCCCTGAGGCTCACGGAGTTCTTCTCGTCGAACCACTCCTGGGGGTACGCGACGGCCCTCGGCGGGGTGCTCGCGGTCGACGAAGAGCCTGAGGAGGGGCGCGAGGCGCCTGCAGCCCCGTCGCTCTTGTCGCCGGCCCCCGAACCCTCGCCGGTCGACGACCTCTCCCCGTCCCCCGAAGTCCCCCCGGAAGCCTCCCCGGCCCCGGACCCCGACCGCTCGGACGCCGCCGCACCGGACTTCGACGACGTGTCCCGATGCCGCAGCAGATCCGTCGCGTCCATGACCGTCCACGTCAGGCCCATCACCAGCAGCGCACTGCCCGTCACCACGGCCGTGACGAGCGCGTTGCGTCTTCGGCGGGCCCGCCGCTCGTCGTCCCGCATGGGCACGGTCGGCTGCGGCGGCGCGAACAACGGCTGCGTGTGCACCCGCGTGGGGTGCGGGACCGGAGCCGGTACCGACACCTCAGGACCCGTGATCTCCCGCCAGACGGCGGGCCCCGCGCCCGAGTCGGCGTCCCGGCCGAGCCGCTGCCTGCACCAGTCGACGATCTCCGCCAGGGAGGCCCGCCGCGCCGGGTCGGCGGCCAGGCACCGGGCGAACAACGGCCGCAGCTGGGCGGGCAGAAGGGACAGGTCGGGCTCGGAGTGCACGATCCGGTACAGCACGCTGACCGAGGGCCCGTCCCCGTACAGCGGCTCGCCCAGCGCCGCGAACGCCGCCATCTGGCCGAGTGCGAAGACGTCGGTGGCCGCCGTGACCTCGCCCGCGGAGGCCTGCTCGGGGGCCATGTACTGGGGCGTTCCCGCGACCGTGCCCGTGACGGTGTGCGGGGAGGTGAGGCTGGAGGTCAGGGAGATGCCGAAGTCGATCACGCGCGGTCCGTCGGCGGCCAGCAGCACGTTCGACGGCTTCAGGTCCCGGTGCACGATCCCCGCGCCGTGGATGGCCTGCAGCGCCTCGGCGACCCCCGCCATCAGCCACAGCACCGCCGGTACGGGCAGCGGTCCGCTGCGGGCGACGGCTTCCGACAGCGAGGGCCCCGGCACGTACAGCGTGGCCAGCCAGGGCGGTACGCCGTCCGCGTCCGCGTCGATCAACTCGGCCGTGTAGGCGCCACGGACCCGCTGGGCCGCCGTTATCTCCCGGCCGAACCGCCGCCGGAAGGCCGGGTCGTCGGCAAGCTCGGGCCGCACCACCTTGATCGCGAGCGGTCGGCCGCCCTGCGTGTGCGACAGGTAGACGCGGCCCATGCCTCCCGAGCCGATCCGGGCGGCGATACGGTACCCCGCCACCATCGGCGGATCGTCCGCCTGCAACGGCTGGAACACCTCAGTCGCGTAGCTCATCGGCCCTCGTCCCCCCAGATCCCCAGAACCCCGGATCCCCTGATCCCCATGACCCCTGATCAGCAGCAGCCTAAAGGGTGCTCGGGGCTCCTACTCCGCCCTCACTCCTCCGCGAGGACCCGCTGTGCCACCGCGAACGCCGAATTGGCCGCGGGGACACCGCAGTAGACGGCCGTCTGGAGCAGCACCGCTCCGATCTCCTCGGGCGTGAGTCCGTTGCGGCGGGCCGCGCGGACATGCATGGCCAGCTCGTCGTAGTGCCCGTGCGCGACCAGGGCGGTCATGGTGATCATGCTGCGTTCGCGGTGCGCGAGGGTGGGGTCGGTCCAGATCTCGCCCCAGGCGTAGCGGGAGATGAAGTCCTGGAAGCGGGCCGTGAAGGGCGTGGTGTTCTCCTGTGCGCGGTCCACGTGCGCGTCGCCGAGGACCGCGCGCCGCACGCCCATCCCGCTCGCGGCAGCTCCGCCCAAGTGCGTGCGCAGCGCGGCGATCACGGCCTCCGGACGCTCGGCGGGCGCCAGATGCGCGGCTCCGGCCAGCTCCGTGAGGGATGCGCCAGGCACGGCGTCGGCGATCTCGCGGGCGTGGGCGGGCGGCGTCGCCGGATCCTCGCGGCCCGCGAGGACGAGCGTGGGCGCGGTGATCGTGCCGAGCGCTTCCCTGCTGTCGTACGCGGCCAGCGCGTCGCAGCATGCGGCGTACGCGTCGGGGTCGGTGTCCCGGTGGTCGTCCACCAGGCGGGGGACGGTGAACCCGGGGGTGAACCAGCGCTCCGGCGCGCTCCGGACGAGGTCGGCCAGGCCTTCGCGGCGCACGAGCGCCGCGCGCTCCTCCCAGCGGGCGCTGCCGCCGAAGTGCGCCGACGAGCAGATCACGGCGAGGCTCTCCACCCGCTGCGGGTGGTGCGCGGCCAGGTGCAGGCCGACGGCCCCGCCGAGGGAGACGCCCGCGTACGCGAACCGGTCGATGCCGAGGGAGTCGGCGAGCGCGAGGACGAGCGCGGCCAGATCGGCGACGGTGGCTCCCGGGCCGATCAGGTCGGCGGGGGACTTGCCGTGGCCGGGCAGGTCCCAGCGAATGACCCGGTGGGTGGTGGAGAGTTCGGGCGCCACGGCGTCCCACAGGGCGGTGGAGGTGGCGATGGACGAGCCGAGCAGGAGAGGGGGCGCGGTCGGGGCGCCTTCGGTGGTGTGGTGCGGCAGCTTGCCGGTCATCGTCGCTCCAGGGCTCGGTCCGTCAGGGCTCCGGCGGAGCCGGTGTAACGGGCGGGGTCGGTGAGGTCGGTGAGGTCCAGGCCCGCGAGATCGGGCTCTTCGGCGAGGACGTCCGCGAGGGGCCTGCCCTCGTCGCGGGTGCGGCGGGCCGCCGACGTGAGGAGCTCCTTCGCGCGGGCCCGGCCCAGGAGAGGGGTCAGCTCCGCCGTGAGCCGTTCGGAGACGATCAACCCGTGGGTGAGGGTGAGGTGTTGACGCATCGGCTCCGGGTGGACCCGGAGGTTCCCGGTGAGCTCCACGGCGTCGTGGCTCGCGCCGCCGACCGTGCGCAGGAGGTCGCGCAGGGACTCCCACTCCGCGTGCCAGGCTCCGGCCGGGCGCTCGTCCTCGGCGGCCATCGACGCGTGGAGCGTCGCTGCGAGGCCGGGGGCGCGGCGGGCCGCGGCCGCGATGAGGGTGGAGCGGACGGGGTTCGCCTTGTGCGGCATGGCGGAGGAACCGCCGCCCGCTCCCTCGGAGAGTTCACCGAGCTCTGTCCGGCTGAGGGTGAGGACGTCCGTGGCCGCCTTGCCCAGGGCCCCCGCGGTGAACGCGAGCGCCGCGGCGAGATCGGCGACCGGGGTCCGCAGGGTGTGCCACGGCAGGACGGGCACGGCCAGCTCCACCTGCTGGGCGTATGCCGAAACAAGCAACTCCCCTTGGCCACCGGCGGCGTGGAACGCCTTCGCGACGTGCGCGCTCGTCTCCACCGCCCTCGCGCTACCCCCGTACGCCCCAAAAGCCGCCAACGTTCCCGCGGCGCCCCCCAGTTGCGCGGGAAGCGCGTCGCGCACCGCCCGCACCCTGTCCCGCGCGTCGAGGACGAGCGCGCGCCAGCCCGCCGCTTTGAGGCCGAACGTCGTCGGGACCGCGTGCTGGGTCAGGGTGCGGCCCGGCATCGCCGTGTCCCGGTGTTCCGACGCGAGGCGGGCGAGGGAGGTCTCCGTGTGGGCCAGGTCCGTCAGGATCAGGTCCAGCGTGCGCCGCGCGATCAGCATCATCGCCGTGTCCATGATGTCCTGGCTCGTCGCTCCCCGGTGGACGTACGGCGCGGCCTGCGCGGGCACCGCCGCCGTCAGGTCCGCGACCAGCGGGATCACCGGATTGCCGCCGGCCCGCGCGCGCAGCGCGATGTCGCGTACGTCGAAGTGATCGGCGCGGGCCGCCGCGGTGACCGCCTTCGCCGCCTCCGCCGGTGCCAGACCCGCCGTCGCCTGGGCCCGCGTCAGCGCCGCCTCCGCGTCCAGCATCGCCTGGAGAAAGGCGGTGTCGCCCGTCGCTTCCTCTGCCGGGGAGCCTGCCCGCCCGGGGGCGAGCAGGCCGACGTCCGTACCTTCACGACTCACTGGAACTCCAGGAACACCGTTTCGCCCTCGCCCTGAAGGCGGATGTCGAAACGGTACGTGTGGCTCGCCTCTGGATGGGCGATCAGCGTCGTGCGCCGCGCCGGGTCGAGGGAGCCGAGGAGCGGGTCGCCGGGCTCGTCGACCAGGTAGGCGCGCGTGTACAGGTGGTGGAGCAGACCGCGCGCGAAGACCGCGACCGCGATGTACGAGACCCCGCCCGGCGGAAGCGTACGGAGAGTCCAGTGGCCGTCCGCGTCGGTCGGGACGCGGCCGAACCCGGTGAACACGAGGCCGTCACGGCCGATGACCTCGCCCGTGACCGGGTCGTGCCGCAGCGATCCCGGCGCGCCGGTGCGGGAGCCGTCGGGCGCGGGCTGCCAGGTCTCGATGAGGGCGTCGGGCACGGGGTTTCCCGCGCCGTCGTACACGTACCCGTGCAGGGTGATCGTTTCCGGATGGCCCGCCGGGGCGACCTCGCCGCCCAGGGGGAAGGGCAGCGCGTAGCCGTAGAAGGGGCCGACCGTCTGGGAGGGAGTGGGAGCGTGCGGCATCAGAGCGGGGCGCCTTCCTCGAAGAGCGTGGCGGACGGACCGTCCAGGACGATGTCCCAGCGGTAGCCGAGCGACCACTCGGGGGCGGAGAGAGCGTGGTCGTAGGCGCAGACCAGGCGGGCCCGTGCCGACTCGTCGGTGACCGAGCGCAGGACCGGGTCGTAGGCGAACAGCGGGTCGCCGGGGAAGTACATCTGCGTCACCAGGCGCTGGGTGAACGCGGTGCCGAAGAGCGAGAAGTGGATGTGCGCGGGACGCCACGCGTTGACGTGGTTGCGCCACGGGTACGCGCCCGGCTTGATCGTCGTGAAGGAGTACGTTCCCTCGTCGTCGGTCAGGCAGCGGCCGAAGCCCGTGAAGTTCGGGTCGAGCGGCGCCGGATGCTGGTCGAGCTGGTGGGCGTACCTGCCGGACGCGTTGGCCTGCCACAGCTCGACCAACTGGCCGCGCACCGGGCGCCCTTCGCGATCGAGGACGCGGCCGGACACGGTGATCCGCTCGCCGAGCGGCTCGCCCAGGTGCTGGCGGGTCAGATCGCGGTCGAGCGCGGTGATGTCGGTGACGCCGAACGCGGGGCCGCTCAGCTCCACCGCCTCCGGGTCCCGCAGGGGGATGAGCGGCTGCTTGGGGTGGCGGAAGTGGCTGCTGCGGTACGGGGGATAGTCGCGCGGCGGGTGATCGGAGGGCGCCGCGGCGGCCTGCGCCTTGGCGACCTCCGTGTCTATCTCCTGCTGGCTGAGCCCGTCGGGCAGGGGTTCGGTGAGGGTCATGTCTCTCGGCTCCGTGAGCGTGGGTACGGCGTGCTGCTGGGCTTTGACGGCTGCTGGGCTTTGACGAAGGACGGAACGGGTCAGCGTTCGAGCACCAGGGCCAGGCCCTGGCCGACGCCGATGCAGAGGGTGGCCACGCCCGTGCCCGAGCCGCGCCGGGCGAGCTGGTGGGCGACCGTGCCCGCGAGCCGCGCGCCGGACGCACCGAGCGGATGGCCGAGCGCGATGGCGCCGCCCTGCGGGTTCAGGACGGCCGGATCGAGGTCCGGCCATTCGGCCACGCACCCCAACACCTGGGCGGCGAAAGCCTCGTTGAGCTCCAGCGTGCTGAGATCGCCGAAGGACCTGCCCGCCTTCGCCAGTGCGCCGTTGACGGCCTCCACCGGCGCGAGCCCGAAGTAGTGCGGTTCGATCGCGCGGACGGCGGACGCCGAGACACGCGCGAGGGGTTCGCGGCCCGTCGCCCGCAGGCCCTCCTCGTCGACCAGGAGCAGCGCGGCGGCGCCGTCGTTGAGCGGGGAGGCGTTGCCGGGCGTGACCGTGCCTCCGGAGTCGCGGAAGGACGGCTTCAGCTTGGCCATGGTCTCCAGGGAGGCATCGGCGCGCACGCACTCGTCGCGCTCGAAGGGGACGGGGTCACCCTTGCGCCGTGGGACGGCGACCGGCACGACCTCCGCGTCGAAGAGGCCGTCCTGCCAGGCCTGTGCCGCCTTGCGGTGCGAGGCGAGCGCGTACGCGTCCTGCTGCTCGCGCGTGATCCCGTGCTTGTCCGCGACGAGTTCGGCGCTCTCGCCCAGCGGCACCGTCCACTGCGGCTCCATCTTGGGGTTGACCATGCGCCAGCCCAGAGTGGTGGAGTACAGCTCCGTGTGCCCGGCGGGGAAGGGCCGGTCGTTCTTCGGCAGGACGTAGGGGGCGCGGGTCATCGACTCGACGCCGCCGGCCAGGGCGATGGAGATGTCGCCGAGCGCGATGGCCCGCGCGGCCTGGATCACGGCTTCGAGCCCGGAGGCGCAGAGCCGGTTGACGCTCACGCCGGGCACCGTCACGGGCAGGCCCGCGAGCAGGGTGGCCATGCGGCCGACGTTGCGGTTCTCCTCGCCCGCTCCGTTGGCGTTGCCGAAGTAGACGTCGCCGATCCGGGACGGGTCCAGGTCCGGTGTACGGGCGAGGAGTTCGCGGATGACGTGCGCGCCGAGGTCGTCCGGGCGGACGCCCGCGAGCGCGCCGTCGTACTTGCCGACGGGGGTGCGTACGGCGTCGACGATGTAGACGTCACGCAGACTCATGACGGGGATCCTTCAGCGGTGGCCGTGGTGGTGGCTGTGGTGGTGGCGATGACAGGGACGGATTCGGGGACGTGGACCTTGGCCGCGGTCTTGGCGACGACCTCCTCCGCGGTGACGCCGGGCGCCAACTCGACCAGGTCCAGGCCGGTTTCGGTGACGTCAAGGACGCAGAGGTCGGTGATGATCCGGTTCACGCAGGCCCGGCCGGTCAGCGGCAGCGCGCACTCCTGGAGGATCTTGGGGGAGCCGTCCTTGGCGGTGTGCGTCATGGCCACGATCACCGTGCGGGCCCCGTGCACCAGGTCCATCGCGCCGCCGATCCCCGTGATCATCTTGCCGGGGATCGCCCAGTTGGCCAGGTCCCCGCGCGCGGAGACCTGCATCGCGCCGAGCACCGCGACGTCGATGTGGCCGCCGCGGATCATCCCGAACGACAGCGCGGAGTCGAAGTACGAGGCGCCGGGGCGGACGGTGACCGTCTCCTTGCCCGCGTTGATCAGGTCCGGGTCCACCTCGGCTTCGGTGGGGTAGGGGCCCACGCCGAGGATGCCGTTCTCCGATTCCAGGACCACCTCGACGCCCTCGGGGAGGTAGTTGGGGATCAGGGTGGGCAGTCCGATGCCCAGGTTCACGTACTGGCCGTCGCGCAGCTCGCGTGCGGCGCGGGCGGCCATCTGTTCACGGGTCCAGGCCATCAGTCGCTCTCCGTCCCTCGTGTCGCGGGCGCGGAGACCGTGCGCCGTTCGATCTGCTTGTCCGCCGCCTGGGAAGGGGTGAGGGCGAGGACCCGCTGGACGTAGATCCCCGGCAGATGCACCGCGTCGGGGTCGATCTCGCCCGGCTCCACCAGCTCCTCCACCTCGGCGATCGTGACCCGTCCGGCCATCGCGGCGAGGGGGTTGAAGTTGCGGGTGGACTTGTTGAACACGAGGTTCCCGTGCCGGTCGCCCTTGGCGGCCCGCACCAGCGCGAAGTCGGTGCGGATGCCCCGCTCCATGACGTACTCCTCCCCGTCGAACTCCCGCACCTCCTTGGGCGGCGAGGCGAGCGCCACCCCGCCCGAGCCGTCGTAGCGCCAGGGCAGCCCGCCGTCGGCGACCTGGGTGCCCACCCCGGCCGGTGTGTAGAACGCGGGGATCCCGCACCCTCCGGCCCGCAGCCGCTCGGCGAGCGTGCCCTGCGGGATCATCTCGACCTCCAGCTCACCGCCCAGGTACTGGCGGGCGAACTCCTTGTTGGCGCCGATGTACGAACCGGTCACCCGCGCGATCCGGCCCGCCGAGAGCAGCACCGCGAGCCCCGACTCCATCGCCCCGCAGTTGTTGGACACCACCCGCAGGCCCGACACCCCGGCCTCGTACAGCGCCGCGATCAGCACGCCGGGCACACCGCTGAGACCGAAACCGCCCACCGCGAGCGACGCGCCGTCCGGCACGTCCGCCACCGCGTCGGCGGCCGAGGCCACCACCTTGTCCATCCGCCCTGCCCCATCTCTTCCGGGCCTTCGGCCTCTTCCGGGCCTTCGACGCCTGACCGTGCCTCGCCCGTGGCCCGTCCATTAATCAGGGCACTGACTATTTTTACGAGGCTGAACTTACGCTGCCATTCGTTCCATGGGCCGTCAAGGGCGGGTAGTGTTCAGTGCACCTACATAATCTCCGGACAGCCAGTGGAGGAACTCATGGCCGCGGTGGACCTGACCACCCACCCCGGGCACCTGGCCCGGCGGCTCCAGCAGGCGCACTATCTGCTCTGGAACACGATGGTCTCCGAGGAGATCACCTCGCCGCAGTTCGCCGTCCTGAACGCGCTCGTCGCCGAGCCAGGCCTCGACCAGCGCACCGTCGGCGAGAGGGTGGGCCTGGACCGGTCCACCATCGCGGAGGTCATCAGCCGGCTGATGCGCCGCGAGCTGCTCGACAAGGTGCGCGACCCGCAGGACGGCCGCCGGTACCTGCTGCACCTCACGGACGAGGGCAAGCGCACCCACCGCAAGCTGACCGTGCGCACGGCCCGGATGAACCAGGTCTTCCTCGGGCCGCTCTCCGCGGACGAGCAGACCGTGTTCTTCGACCTGATCCAGCGGGTCTCGGACGCGGCGGAGAACCTGCGCCATCCCGCGGAATCCCTGGGCGCGGGCAGGCCCTGAGTCACGCCTTCGCGTACACCACCCACACCTGGCCCTTGGCGAACGGCAGCCGCTCGCCGCCGTCCGCCGTCGTGAACTCCGTGCCGTCCCCGGGCGACGGCCGCTCCCAGCGCGCTGCGTAGGCGCGGCCGTCCCGCAGGACCCGCGCCTTGCCCGAACCGACGGTCTCGGTGAACGGCGTGTTGTTGCCCGAGCGGTCGTGGAAGCGTGACTCGCGCACCTTCACGTACTGCACGACGACCGTCGAAGCGGCCAGAGGTTTGCCGTTGGCCGTGCGGGACCGCGTGCCGTCCATCGCGACCAGCCAGCGCTCCTGCGCGGCCGACCAGGTGAAGGTGAACCGCGCCGCCGGGAAGCGGACCGTGCGCTCACGTTCCGGGGTCCCGCCCTTGGGACGCGGCCCGAAGACGAAGCCTGTGCTCTCCAGGCCTCCCTTCTTCAGGTCGGCGTCCAGATTCTTCGGGCGTACGAAGAGGTTGTGCGGGGCGGGCTTGGTGCCGCCGCGGAAGTAGGCGTCCCCCGGTGCCTTGCCGGGCGGCAGCGGGCGCAGGGGAGCCGCCGAGATCAGCGGCAGGAGCTTGGACTGCGCCCCGGAGAACGCGAGAGCCGGATCGTCGAACTGCCGGAGCAGCTCCAGATCCGTCTCCCGCGCGCTGCGCACCGGTCCGACGACGGGCGGCGGCTGCCCCGCGTACACCGCCATCAGGCGGCTCAGCCCGGCCTCGACCTGTTCCGCGTACACGACATCGGCCGAGTCCAGGCCCGTCTGCGGGCGGGCCGGGCCCACGTTGTCGATCTTCACCGCGAGGACCCGCCCGCCACCGGACGTCTTCCCGTCGGCCCCCTCGGTGTCGGTCAGGGTGCAGCCGGGCACCAGGCCCAAGGTGGCGACGGCCGCCACCGCCGCCACCGTCATGCGTCGTGCCCGCGTGCGCGCTGCCGTTCCCGCTCCCGTTCCCATACGGGGTTCCTACCCCGTCCGCCCCTGCAATCCCGTCCCCGGGCCCCTCAGCCCAGATCGAGGGCGTTGCGCAGGCCGAACCGGTAGCGGGTGCGGTCGTGGCGCTTGAGGAGTTCGATCGCGGGAGCACGGAACAAGGAGGCCACCGTGCACGGCGCGGCGTCCGAGCCGGCCTTCTTCAGGAGGGCGTTCACCGCCTGACGCGCCGATGTGTTGGCGCCCTCCATCGTGGCCAGGTCGATCGGCACGGACACGTAGTCGCCCGCCAGATAGAGGTTGGGGATCTTCGTGGCGGCCGACGGGCGGTTGTGGAACGTGCCGACCGGGTGGATGAGGAGCTCGTCCTCGTTGGTCGGGTTCGGCGTCCCGATGCCGTCGACGCCCGGGTCCAGGAACCACGAGTGCAGCTTGCCGTCGCTCAGGACCACCTTGCCGGTGTCGTTGAGCGCGGCCTTGAGCTGCGCCCACACCTCCTTGGCGACCTCGTCGCGCGTGCACTGCTTGGCCGTCTTGCCGTAGAGGATCCCCGGCTTGTCCCACTCCGAGATGTCCACGGAGAGGCACTCGACCGCGACGCCGTCCCCGTAGTGGGCGGGGAAGTCACGGTCGGGCCAGTGGCCGGCCTGCGCGATGCCGGTGAGCGACCAGGGCGAGTCGATGCAGTTGAAGTGGCCCTTCACCACCGGCGGACGCTCCGTCAGATAGAACTGGATGCCCGTCATCCAGTCCGTCTCCAGCTTGTCGCAGCGCGCCAACTGCGGGTCTGCCGCCTTCAGTTCGGCGCTCCACGTCTTGCGCGCGTGCTCCACCGGCATGGCCTGGACGTAGTGGTCGGCGGTGACGTCGCGGCGTACGCCGTCGGGGTCCTCGATGACGGCCTTCGTGACGCTGCCGCCCGCGAAGCCCAGCTGCAGCACGCTCCAGCCCATGCGGAACTCCACGCCGAGCGACTTCAGATGGGTCACCCAGGGGTCGATCCACGCCTCGTTCGTCGGCGCGTTGAGCAGCCGGTCGGGCGGGCCGTCCGCGCCCTGGCCGAGCAGGTTGAAGACGAAGGCCTCGCCGAGCGTGCCGACGGTGCGGGTGCTCGCCACCTCGGCCTTGGTGGCGACGATGTTGCGGGTGACGCCGATCGCGAGGATGCGCTGGTAGTCCTTCGACATCTTCTCCGCGCGCACGAACTCCCACCAGGGAGTCGACTCCCAGGTGTCGTCGCGGCGTTCGTCGCAGCTGGTCAGGAAGACCAGGGCGCGGTTCACGAAGTACGCGGCCTCGTGGGCGGGCAGGTTGAGGGCGGTGTCGAGGAGCGCGGTGAGCGCCCGCGCGATGTCGTCCAGGGTGAGCTTCTCCGGCTCGCTGCCGGGCCACGGGATCGGCATCCGGATGTCCTCGCGGCCGGTGCGCGCGAACGACATCTCGCGCGGCGCCACGAGGTTGTCCCAGACGCCGTTCGCGTTCCCGGGGAAGGGGATGCGGCGCATCGTGTCCGGGAGGTTGTGGTAGATCCCCGGAATGAAGCGGAACCCGTGCTCGCCGGGCAGCGGCCTGCGGTTGCCCTTCGCGCTGTTCGGTACGTCCATGCTGCGGGCCTTGCCGCCGAGGGCCCTGCGTTCGTACACCGTGACCGCGAAGCCGCGCTCGGCCAGCTCATGGGCGGCGGTCAGCCCCGCGACGCCACCGCCGAGCACCGCCACGGACTGCTTCCCCGGATCCGCCCGCGGGGCGCGTCCTTCGGCCGCCGCCGGCAGCGCCCCCGCGCCCAGTGCGGCGATGCCGCCCGCCGCTGCCGCCCCCGCGACGAACGTCCGCCTCGTGCTGCCCGCAGTCCCCGAATACGCCATGAACCAGCCCCCTTACCGTAAGTAACACCCGTATCAGGCGAGGGAGCCTACGGTCGGCGCCCGTGGCGGGGAAGCGGCGTGCGGTCGCGGGCCCGAACATTGGCGCGAATGCGTTCCCGGCGGGCGGCGGGGGCGTGGTGTGTCGTGCGTATGGCCGGAGTGCGAAGGCTGCGTTGCCGGAAAGCCGGGGCGGGTGAGACGACTTGACCCTCTCTCGGTGGCATGGCTAGTTTCGACGCCATGCGAATATCCCGGCGGTTCAAGCAGCGGCGCGCTGTTGATCTGATGCGCGTCGCCACCGCTCTGTGTAGCTGACCTTCGGAACGCACGTTCTCTCGCGATTTCACATGATTCTTCGAGATTTCTCGTGATTCCTCGTGAGAAGCCGCAGGTAATTATCCTGCCGGTCCTCTCTGCCTCCGTGAAGGTCCGCACTCCGGGAAAGAAACCATGCCCACACACATACGGGCGGCGCTCGGCGCTGCCCTGGCCGCCCCGCTGCTCCTCGCGGGATGCGCCGACAACGCCTCGTCGACGACGACCGTCGACGCCAAGCAGGTCTCCGCCAAAATCCCGGAGAAAGTGGATCCGGACACCACCATCACCATCGGCGCGCCGGAAGCCCAGGTCGCCCTGAAACTCTCCGGTCAGCTCGACAAGCTGCCCTTCAAGGTGAAATGGGCCAACATCAGCGGTGGCCCCCAGTGCTCCGAGGCATTCAGGGCGCATTCCCTCGACGTGTGCTCCGCGGCGGAAATCCCTTCCATTCACGCGCATTGGACGGGGCTCGACACGAAATTGGTGGCCGCCAAATTCCGCAAGGACCCGCTGAAGCACCCCACGTACGAACTCGGCATCGCGCCCGGCGCCGACATCGACACGCTGAAGGACCTGCGCGGCAAGAAGATCGCCTACAGCCCGGGGCAGGCGCAGGGCGCGCTCGTCCTGCGGATCCTCGCCAAGGCCGGGCTCGCCAAGGACGACGTGGAACTGGTCGAACTGCCGAGCACCGGCGACGTCTACCCCTCCGCCCTCGGCAACGGCCAGGTCGACGCGGCGCCGCTCGGCGGGGTCAACATCAAGCGCTATCCCGCGAAGTACGGCAAGGACGGCGCGAAGACGATCCAGCACGGCCTCCGGGACGACCCGGGGCACCTGTGGGTGCCGACCGAGTCGGTGGAGGACCCCCAGAAGGCCGCGGCCATCCGGGAGTTCGTGAAGTACTGGGCGCGCGCCGCCGAATGGGCCGACAAGCACCCGGACAAGTGGATCGACGGGTACTACGTCAAGGACCAGGGCCTGACCCGCGAGGACGGCGAGTACCTGGTCAAGGGCATCGGTCACCCCGACATCCCGGCCGACTGGACCTCCGCCATCGCGCGCCAGCAGAAGACCGTCGACCTGCTGGCGAAGGAGACAGGAAAGAAGAGCTTCGACGCGGAGGTCCTCTTCGACCGGCGCTACGAATCGGTCGCCGCGGACGCCGTCAAATCCGGTGCGGGGGAGGGCACATGAGCGCCGAAGCCCCCACCCTGACCAAGGCCGCCGCCCGCCCCGAACCACGCTCCCTCGCGCGCCGCACGCCGCGCCGCCGCAGGCTAGGCCCCGGCCGCCCCGTCCCGTACGGCTGGGCGATCGGCCCCCTGCTGCTGCTCGCGCTCTGGTCGGTGGGGTCGGCCGCCGGGTTCATCGACGCCCGTAACCTCTCGGCGCCCTGGACCGTGGTGAGCACCGCGGGGGACCTGATCGCCGAGGGGCGGCTCCAGTCGAACCTCGCCACGTCCGCCGAACGCGCCCTGCTGGGGCTGCTGTTCGGCACCGTGGCGGGGCTCGCCCTCGCGATCGCCGCCGGGCTCAGCAGGATCGGCGAGGGCGTCATCGACGGACCCGTACAGATCAAGCGGGCCATCCCGTCACTCGCGCTGATCCCGCTGCTGATCCTCTGGTTCGGCATCGGCGAGTCGATGAAGGTCATCACCATCGCGCTCGGAGTCTTCGTACCCGTCTACATCCACACCCACAACGGGCTGCGTACGATCGACGGCCGCTATGCCGAACTCGCCGAGACCGTAGGGCTTTCGCGGACCGGGTTCGTACGGCACGTCGTCCTGCCGGGGGCGCTGCCGGGCTTCCTGCTCGGCATGCGGTTCGCGGTCACCGCGGCGTGGCTCTCGCTCGTCGTGGTCGAACAGGTCAACGCCACGAGTGGCATCGGCTACATGATGGAGCTCGCCCGCACTTACGGGCAGACCGACATCATCATCGTCGGCCTGGTCGTGTACGGCCTCCTCGGTCTCGTCTCGGACGCACTCGTACGGCTCGTGGAGAGGAAGGCGCTGTCATGGCGACGCACACTGGCGGGCTGACGTCCGGCGCGCAGGCGGTCCGGATCGAGGCGCTGACCCGCTCCTTCGGCGACCGGAAGATCCTGGACGGACTCGAACTCTCCATAGAGGCAGGCGAGTTCGTGGCGCTCCTCGGCCGCAGCGGTTCGGGCAAGTCCACTCTCCTGCGGGCCCTGGCGGGGCTCGACCACGAGGTGCAGGGCAGTGGGGAGTTGGCCGCGCCCGGCGATGTCTCGGTGGTCTTCCAGGACGCACGCCTGCTGCCGTGGAAGCGGGTCCTGGACAACGTCGTCCTCGGCCTGACGGGCACCGACGCGCGGGAGCGGGGCCGCGCGGCGCTGGCCGAGGTGGGCCTCGCGGGCCGTGAGGACGCCTGGCCCGCGGACCTGTCCGGCGGCGAACAGCAGCGGGTCTCGCTAGCCCGCTCCCTGGTGCGTGAGCCTCAACTCCTGCTGGCCGACGAGCCGTTCGGAGCCCTCGACGCGCTCACCCGCATCCGGATGCACGCTTTGCTGAGGCGCCTGTGCGAGGCACACCGCCCCGCCGTGCTCCTGGTCACCCATGACGTCGACGAGGCGATCGCCCTCGCCGACCGGGTGGTCGTCCTGGACGCGGGGCGCATCGCGGCCGACGTACGGGTGGAGCTCCCCGCGCCCCGAGGCCAGGGGAGTCCCGAGTACGCGGCGCTGCGGGGCAGGCTGCTGCGGCAGCTGGGGGTCGAACTGGAGGGCGGCGCCCCGTCCTTCGCCGGTCCTGCGGGCAGCGACGCCCCCGCCAGGGATGCCTCTGCCAGGGACGCCTCCGCCATTGGCGCGCGAGCCGCCGAAGTGAGCCCCGCATGAGCCCTCGCGAACTGCACCTCAACCTCTTCGTCTATCCCGGCGGGCACCACGAGGCCGCCTGGCGGCATCACGGCTCCGACCCGGCGAGACTCCTGGACATCGACTTCTACCAGGACCTCGCGCGGCGCGCCGAGGCCGCCACCTTCGACGGGGTCTTCTTCGCCGACGGCCCCGCCCTCGCCGACAACGTCCGCTACGCCAGCCGCTTCCGCCTGGAGCCCTTCACCTGGCTCTCGGCGATCGCCGCCGGCACGCAGCGCATCGGGCTCATCGCGACCGCGTCCACCACCTACAGCGAGCCGTACAACCTGGCCCGCCTCTTCGCCTCGCTCGATCACCTCAGCAGAGGCCGCGCGGGCTGGAACATCGTCACCACCGGAGCCCCGCAAGCCGCTCTGAACTTCGGCCTCGACGCGCACCCGGTGCACGCCGAACGGTACGACAGGGCACGGGAGTTCCTCGACGTCGTCACCAAGCTCTGGGACAGCTGGGAGGACGACGCGCTCGTCGCCGACCAGAAGACCGGGCTCTTCGCCGACACCGGCCGCATCCACGCCATCGACCACGAAGGGCCGCACCTGAAGGTAGGCGGCCCGCTCAACACCCCGCGCACACCCCAGGGGCGCCCCGTCTACGTACAGGCGGGTTCGTCGGAGGACGGCCGCGCCTTCGCCGCGCGGTACGCGGAAGCCGTGTTCACCGCGCACCAGACGCTCGGCAACGGCCAGGACTTCTACGCCGACCTCAAGAAGCGGGCGGCGGGGCTCGGGCGCGACCCGGACAAGGTGCTCGTCCTGCCCGGCATCAGCCCCTTCATCGGCTCCACGGAGGCCGAGGCGCACGCCCTGCACGACGAGTACAACGAACTCACCCAGCCCGAGTACTCCTTGCAGCTCCTGCACCGCATGCTCGGCCTGCGTCTGACCGCCGAGCAGTTGGACGGTCCCGTGCCCCGCGAGCTCATCGAGACCGGCGGCGAGCGCGGCAACGGCAGCCGCTTCCAGGTCATCCTCGACATCATCGACCGCGAACAGCCCACCGTGCGCGCCCTGTTGCACCGCCTCGCCGGAGCGCGCGGGCACCGCGTCGTCGCGGGCACGCCCGAGCAGGTCGCCGACCAGATCCAGGAGTGGTTCGAGCAGGGGGCCGCCGACGGCTTCAACGTCATGCCGCCCGGCCTGCCCGGCGGCTTCGACCTCTTCGCCGACCAGGTCGTGCCGATCCTGCGCGAGCGCGGTCTGTTCCGTACCGAGTACACGGGCACGACCCTGCGTGACCACTACGGCCTCGCGCGCCCGGAGAGCCAGTACGCGGGCCGGTCCGCCGGTTAGCGCAGCACGTCCGCCAGGTCGTACCGGACCGGCTCCTCCAGCTGGGCGAACGTGCAGCTGTCAGGGGTGCGGTCCGGTCGCCAGGTGCGGAACCGTGCCGTGTGCCGGAAGCGCTGCCCGCCCTCCATGTGGTCGTAGGCCACCTCGCAGACGCGCTCGGGGCGCAGCGGCACCCAGGACAGGTCCTTCTTGCCCGACCAGCGGCTCGGCGCCCCCGGCATCCGGGACGTCTCGTGCGCGGCCTCGTCCGCCCAGGCCGCCCAGGGGTGGCCCGCGGGCGACTCCATCCGCAGCGGTTCCAGCTCCTCCACCAGCTCCGCGCGCCGCTGCATGGAGAACGCGGCGCAGACCCCGACGTGCTGCAGAGTGCCCCCGTCGTCGTACAGACCGAGCAGGATCGAGCCGATCACGGGGCCGCTCTTGTGGAAGCGGTAGCCCGCGACCACGCAGTCCGCCGTGCGCTCGTGCTTGATCTTGAACATGAGGCGTTCGTTCTGCCGGTAGCGCAGGTCCGGGGGCTTGGCGATGACTCCGTCCAGGCCCGCGCCCTCGTACTGCTCGAACCACTGCCGCGCCAGCTCCGGGTCCGTGGTCGCGGGCGCGAGGTGGACGGGGGCGCTCACGCCGTCCAGGGCCTCGGTGAGGCGGGCGCGCCGGTCGGTGAGGGGTGTGTCCAGGAGGGCCTCGTCGTCCAGGGCGAGCAGGTCGAAGGCCACGAACGAGGCCGGGGTCCGCTCGGCCAGTGTCCGCACCCGGGACGCGGCGGGATGGATGCGCTCCGTGAGCGCGTCGAAGTCGAGGTGGCCGTCCCGGGCGATCACGATCTCGCCGTCCAGGACGCAGCGGGCGGGCAGCCGGTCGAGCAGGGCCTGGGCCAGCTCGGGGAAGTACCGGGTCAGCGGCTTGCCCGTACGGCTGCCGATCTCCAGGTCGGCGCCGTCCCGGAAGACGATCGCGCGAAAGCCGTCCCACTTGGCCTCGTACTGCATGCCCGGCGGGATCCTCGCCACGGGTTTGGCGAGCATGGGCTTGACGGGGGGCATCACCGGCAGATCCATGGCTCGATTCTGTCCCCATATGGAGATATCCGCCCGGTATGCGACTCTCGTCCGTTGCGCCTAGCGTGGCCGCATGGGTGGAAAAGCGGTCGAGCTCGACGCGGGCGGACGGACGGTGCGGCTCTCCAGCCCCGACAAGGTCGTCTTTCCGGAGCCGGGCTTCACCAAGCTGGACGTCGCCCGCTACTTCCTCGCGGTCGGGGACGGGATCGTACGCGCCCTGCGCGACCGCCCCACGACGCTCCAGCGCTTCCCGGACGGGGTCACCGGCGAGTTCTTCTACCAGAAGCGCGTCCCCAAGAACCACCCCGACTGGATCCCCACGGCCACCATCGCCTTCCCCAGCGGCCGCACGGCCGACGAGATGTGCCCCACGGAGATCGCCGCGGTCATCTGGGCCGCCCAGTTCAACACGCTGACCTTCCACCCCTGGCCGGTCCGGGGCGACGACCTCGACCACCCCGACGAACTCCGCATCGACCTGGACCCGCAGCCCGGCACGGACTACGCCGACGCGGTGCGGGCCGCGCGCGAACTGCGCGCCCTCCTGGACGAGTTCGGCCTGAAGGGCTGGCCCAAGACGTCCGGCGGACGCGGCCTGCACGTCTTCGTGCCGATCGAACCGCGGTGGGACTTCACCGGGGTGCGGCGGGCCGCGATCGCCTGCGGGCGCGAGCTGGAGCGCCGCATGCCGGACGCCGTCACGACCGCGTGGTGGAAGGAGGAGCGCGGCGAGCGGATCTTCGTCGACTACAACCAGACCGCCCGCGACCGCACCATCGCCTCCGCCTACTCGGTGCGGCCCCGCCCGAACGCCCCCGTCTCGGCGCCGCTGAACTGGGACGAGGTCGACGACGCCGTGCCCGAGGACTTCGACATCGGCACGATGCCGGAGCGGTTCGCCCGGGTCGGCGACGTCCACGCGGACATGGAGAAGCACGCCTACTCCCTGGACGCGCTCCTCGAACTCGCCGCGCAGGACGAGCGGGACCACGGTCTGGGCGACCTGCCCTATCCGCCCGAGTACCCGAAGATGCCCGGCGAGCCCAAACGCGTGCAGCCGAGCCGGGCCAAGCACGAGAAATGACGACGGCCCCCGCGCCCCGGATCGGGGTGCGAGGGCCGAAGCCGGTGCGGTCAGCAGGTGGCTGAAGCCGCTACGGCTGCTACAGCTCCTTGATCCTGATGTCCCGGTACGAGATCACGTCCGTGACCCCGTGGACCTGCACCCCGACATAGCCGGACGAGTAACGCCGCCCGTCCGTGCCCGGGTCGTCGCCACGCGGCGGCGTGAAGTCCTGGCCGCCGGTGTTGTCGAACTCGTTGATCAGGACGCCGTTGCGGTAGATCGAGTAGTGCTGGTCGACCACCTTGACCTCGTAGTCGTTCCACGTGCCCTTGGGGGTGACGCCGGCGCCGGCGAGACCCACCCGGTCGAAGCCGTAGACCGACCCCGTCTTGTACATGTCGCCGTCAGGCTTGTCGAGCGCCTGGATCTCGTGCCCGTACTTGATGGCGACCCACTCCGGACGTGACTCCTCCGGGTGGTCGTGGACCTGCGGGAAGCGCACGAAGACACCGCCGTTGGCGTTGCCGTTGCCCGGCGCGTCGTCCCGCCACTGGAGCTTCAGCGAGAAGTCGCCGTACTTGCGCTGCGGGAACCACAGCATGCCCATGCCCTCGACGGTCGTGCTGCTGGTGATCGAACCGTCGGCGTTCAGGCCGAACTTGCCGCCACCGACCTGCTCCCACTTGTCGAGGGAGCCCTGGGTGCCGTCGAAGATCTTGCTGTAGCCCTCGGTCTGGCCGGGCTTGCCGATGCCGGACTGCTTGGCGGCCTTGTTGATCTTGTTGTACTCGCGCTGGTCGATCTCACCGGCCTTCAGGAGCTTGTCCGTGACGGTCTTGACGTGCTTGAGGAAGAGCGCGTGGGACGTCCACTCCTTCTCGTCCTCGATCATCTCGTTGATCCGGCAGCGGTTGTTCGTGACCCGGTTCGGGATGCCCGTGTCGACGGTGCCGACGATGACCGTCAACCGCTCGTCGTACTCGGCGCAGTTGGGGGACGGGACCCCGCCACCCTCCTTGACCGTGAACGAGACGTCCTTGGCCGCGGACGTGTTGCCCGCCTTGTCGTTCGCCCGGTAGGCCACCGTGTGGCGGCCGACGCGGTCCACGACGACCGGGGCGGAGTACGCGAGATACGGACCGCCGTCGAGCGAGTACTCGACCTTGTCGACACCGGAGTCGGCGTCGGTCGCGGTGACCGTCACCTTCGCCTTGCCGACGTACGCGCCGTCCGAGTTCTTGTCGCCCTCGACCTTCGCGGTGGTCTCCGGCGGCGTCTTGTCCTCGACCGGCGGCGTGACCACGGTGAACTCGACGGCCTTCTCCGCCGCCTGGTTCCCCGCCTTGTCGGACGCGCGGTAGCGGATCTTGTGCGCGCCCGCCGCGTGGACCATGACCGGCGCGGTGTACGCCGTCCATGTGCCGCCGTCACCGACCGCGTACTCGATCTTGTTGACACCGGAGCCGGTGTCGGACGCCGTCACCGTGACGGTCGCCATCCCGATGTACTCGCCCTTGTCGTTCTTCTCGCCGGTCACCGTGGCCGAGGTCTCCGGAGGCGTCTTGTCGTCGGTGTCCGGCGCGACCACCTTGAAGTCGACGGCCTTCTCCGCCGCCACGTTGCCCGCCTTGTCGCTGGCGCGATAGCGGATCTTGTGGGTGCCGACCTGGTCGACGATCACCGGCGCCGTGTACGGCTGCCAGGCGCCGTCGGCCCCGACCGCGTACTCGGTCTTGTCGACGCCCGAACCCGCGTCGGTCGCCGTCACCGAGACGGAGGCGGAACCGACGTACGCGCCATCGGCGTTGGTCTGTCCCTCGACCTTCGCCGTGGTCTCGGGAGCGGTGGTGTCCTCGCCGCCGCCCTCGGTCACCACGAGGATGCCCTGCATCGAGCCGTGGCCGGGGATGGTGCAGTGGTAGCGGTAGCGGCCGGGAGTGAGGGTGACCTCCGCCGTGTGCTTGCCGCCCTGGTCGTCGTTCGGGTTGGCCAGGATGTTCAGGGACACGTCGTTGTTGTACTCGGGGTCCGAGACGTCGAACGTCAGCGTGTGCGGCATGCCGGTGTCGTTGCCGGTCGCCGTGCTGTTCTCGAAGACGATCGTCGTGGCACCGGCGACCGCCGTGGCGGGCGCGGACGCGTACTTGTCGATGCCGTTGTTCGCGGTCCAGGTCAGCGTCTGGGCCGCCGCCCGGCCCGGGTTGTCGGGCTGGCTCGCCGCCGTCGAGGTGAGGCCGAGCACCATCAGGAGCGACGCGATGAGCGCCGTCCAGAGTCTTCGCTGTCCATGCGCAGGCATCATCCGGCCTTCCTTGCCAGGTCCTTGGCGGCCGGTGTGGCCTCGCCGCCGGAGTAAGTGACGCGCCACAGCGCCGACTTGGAGTCCGAGGTGAAGAATCCGCGGCCGTAGTCCAGGACGTACAGCGAGCCGTCGGGGGCGAACTTCCAGTCCATGAGGTTCTTGATGCCGTCGTTGCCGATCGGGATGATCTTCTTCAGGGACTCGGCGTGCGTGGGCAGACCGCCGCTGCCGACCGTCTTCGGGTCGGTCAGGACCGCGTGCCGTGGCTGGTCGGAGTCGTAGAAGTCACCGACGAACCACTTGCCGTCCCAGTACGAAGGCCACTTGTCGGCGCTGGTGTTGGCGGCGTCGTAGCGGTAGACCGGGCCGTTCATCGTGGCCTGGCCGCCGCCCTTGAGCCACGGCAGGAGGATCTTCTGCTCCTCCGTCTTGTAGCTCGGGACGCCCTTCGCGTCGCGCGGGTAGTCGACGCCGCCGCCCTGCGGCGAGTACCAGATGTTGTTCGGCTCGGCCGGCGGGATGTTCACCAGGCCGTCGTTGTTGGGCGACTCGTTCTTCAGGTTCTTGCAGTCGTACCAGCCCAGCGGCTTCGTCGGGTCCGGCAGATTGCGGTCGCGGTAGGGCTGGTTGTTGCCCATGCAGTACGGCCAGCCGCGGTTGGAGGCGTGGGTGATCGCGGCGAACGTGTCGTACTTCGCCGGGCCCCACGTCGTCGACGGCGCACCGGCGTCCGGACCGACCCAGCCCGCGTAGAGGGTGTCGGTCTTCTTGTCTACGGAGATGCGCGCCGGGTTCCTGACGCCCATCACATAGATCTCGCCGCGCGTCTTGCCGCCGCCCTCGTCCGGCTCCTTGCCGGTGAAGAGGTTGCCCGAGGGGAGCGTGTACGTCCCGTCGGTCTCCGGGTGGATGCGCAGGATCTTGCCGTTGAGGTTGTTCGTGTTGCCCGCGGTGCGGCGCGCGTCGGCGAAGGAGACACCCTTGAAGTTGGGCTGCGGGTTGTTGCCCGAGTAACCGTCGCTGAACTGCGAGGAGTTGTTGTCACCGGTCGCGATGTAGAGGTTGCCCTTGGAGTCCCAGGCCATCCCGCCGCCCGCGTGGCAGCAGCTGTGGATCTGCACCGGCCACTTGAGCAGGACCTTCTCGCTGGCCAGGTCCAGCTTGTTCGTGGCCTGGTCGAGCGTGAAGCGCGAGACGTAGCGCTCGGCCATGTGTGTCTCACGGTTGATCTTCGAGTGGGGTGTGTAGTGCAGATACACCCAGCCGTTCTGCTCGAACTTCGGGTCGAGCTCGATGCCGAGCAGCCCCTCCTCGACCTTGATCAGCTCATCGCCGCCACCCTTGTTGCCGAAGATGGTGAGCGCTCCGGCCAGCGTCGACTTCTTGGTCTTGGGGTCGTAGACGTGGATCTCGCCCTTGCCCTTGCCGATGTCCGGGTTGTTCCAGTCGGTGACGACCGGCTGCGAGGAGTCGGCGCCGCCGCGGCCGATGTAGAAGATCCGTCCGTCGGGCGCGGTGACCAGGCCGTGCGGCTCGCCGATCTGGTCGTTCTGGCCCGGCTGGTTGGCCTGGGTCAGGCGCTGCGCCTTGTAGTTGGCGGTGATCGTCGACTTGCAGTCGGCGCGTGAGATGCGGGTCGTCCAGTTCAGGGCGCCGCGCAGGTGCCGGCGGAAGTCCGTCTCGTCGTACGAGGCCGCCGTGCCGCCCATGCCGGTGTAGAAGGAGCGTCCGCCGTCGTAGTCACGGCACCAGGAGACCGGGTGGTCGGCGCCGTTCTTGCTCGCGCCGGGCTGGTACGTCGACTCGCGCACGCGGGCCACGGTGTGGACCTCGCCGGTCGGGTTCTTCGTCCAGTTCAGCCACTGGTCGGGGCGCTTCCACTGGAGGGGCAGGTCCTTGGTGGCCGGATTCTCCCGGTCGCCGACCTCGACGGTGGCGCGCTGCACGTTCGTCGGGCTGGAGTCGGCCGGACGTGCGCCGATCAGGCCGGTGAACCAGGTCGAGTACGGCTCGGCGCGGGCCGCGTCATGGATGCCCAGGAAACCGCCGCCCGCCTCCATGTAGGCCTCGAGGCCCGCCTCCTGCTCGGCGTCCAGGACGTCGCCGCCGCCGGTCAGGAAGGCGACGGCGTTGAACTTGCCGAGCTTGGCCTCGTTCGTGAAGACCGCAGGGTCGTCGGTCGCCTCGATCTTGAACCGCTCGGCGGCCGGCCCCGACTGGCCGATCTTCTCGATGGCCTCGATACCGGCGTTCACGACCGGTGACTCGTCGCCGTCCGCCGCCGAGCCGTGGAATACGAGGACGCGCACGTTCGCCTGTCCGGGCGGCGACGGCAGGGACATCGTTGTCAACGGTGGCTCGGGATAAGGCCGCGCGGTGGCGGCCTGTGTGGAGAGCGCGCCGGTGACCATGGCCCCGGAGAGCAGGGCGGCGGCCCAGGCGCGGCGCGAGCCGACCCGGGTCCGGCTCTGGTCCGGGATCTGGTTCCGGCGGTTCGATCTGCGTCTGGCTCTGCTCAACCCTCGTACAGCCAAGGGTTCTTGATGCGGTGTGAGCCGCATGAGTACACCCACCCCTCGTCGGTCACAGCAACAGGCGCGGATGAAGCTAGACCTCTTTCCGCCACTCGCCAATAGGTACGGACGGAATTCCGCGAACTTTGTCCTGCGTGTGGATAAACGAAGGTCTCCCCGATACCGTGTGGCCGTCTCGGGGGCCACCTGCGCCCCGTCAGCCTCCGTACCGCAGTGGGGAGTTCGGCATGGACCGACGGAGCTTCAACCGACGGATGCTCGTGGGTGGGGCGGTCGCGACGGCCGGGGTGACATCGTTGTCGCTGGCCTCCGCGCCCGAGGCGAGCACGGCCGAGGGGCCGAAGACCGCCCCGGCCGGCGGCGAGGTGCGCCGCATCAAGCTCTACGCCGAGAAGCTGCCGGACGGGCAGATGGGCTACGGCCTGGAGAAGGGCAAGGCGTCGATCCCCGGCCCGCTCATCGAGCTGAACGAGGGCGACACCCTGCACATCGAGTTCGAGAACACGATGGACGTGGACGCCAGCCTGCACGTCCACGGCATGGACTACGAGATATCCAGCGACGGAACCAGACACACCAGCAGCCACGTCGAGCCGGGCGGCAAGCGGACCTACACCTGGCGCACGCACGCGCCGGGCCGCCGCAAGGACGGCACGTGGCGGCCGGGCACGGCGGGCTACTGGCACTACCACGACCACGTGGTCGGCACCGACCACGGGACGGGCGGCGTGCGCAAGGGGCTCTACGGTCCGCTGATCGTGCGGCGCAAGGGTGACCTGCTGCCGGACAAGACCTTCACGATCGTCTTCAACGACATGACGATCAACAACAAGGCCGGTCACGACAGCCCCAACTTCGAGGCCACGGTGGGCGATCGGGTCGAGTTCGTCTCGATCACGCACGGCGAGTACTACCACACGTTCCACGTCCACGGTCACCGCTGGGCGGACAACCGCACGGGCCTGCTCACCGGCCCCGACGACCCGAGTCAGATCCTCGACGACAAGATCACCGGCCCGGGGGACTCCTTCGGCTTCCAGGTCATCGCGGGGGAGGGGGTGGGAGCGGGCGCGTGGATGTACCACTGCCATGTGCAGAGCCACTCCGACATGGGGATGGCGGGCTTCTTCCTGGTGAAGAAGGCGGACGGGACGATTCCTGACTATGAGCCGCATCATGTTTCGGGGGCGGCGAAGGGGTCTTCAGGGGGTGCGGAGAAGTCTGCCGGGGGCGGAAAGAAGTCGTCCGGGGACGCGAAGAAGTCCGGGGACGCGAAGGAGTCCGGGGACGCGAAGGAGTCCGAGGGCTCCGGCCACGATCACGGCTAGCGATTGCGCATGGTGTCGAGGAGGGTGGTGAGCTCCTCCCGGGCGTCCCCGGCCGTGAAGTCCTCAGGCGCGTTCCGCTCGGCCCAACCGGAGTCGCGCAGAGTTTCCAGGCGCTCGATGAGCACCTTGCGCACGGAGCGCGACGGGAGGCCGCGGCGGGGGCCGTCGGGCACGTATGAGAGGCCCACCAGCAGGTCCCAGTGCGGGTCGGGGGATGCGAGCGCGCCGAGGAGCCGGTCGAGCGCGTCCGGGGCGCCGCGTCGCAGGGCGTCGGAGACGCTCAGCGCGCGGATCTCCGGGTCGGCGGAGTCGGCCTGGCGCTCCAGGGCTCCGGCGGCGAGGCCGTCGTGGGCCGTCCCGCCGTCGTCGAGCCACCGCAGTTCGGCGGCCGCGGTGCGGCGGACGCCGTCGTCGGGGTCGTGCTCCAGGAGGCCGACGAGTCCCTGCACGGCCCTGCCCTCTTCGGGGGAGCCCGCGGCGAGCGCGATGAGGCCGTCGGCGGCGGAGACGCGGACGGCGGGGTGAGGGTGACGCAGCCCGTCCATGAAGAGGTCCAGGGGCGGATTCTCCAGGGACATGGGCCGGTGCAAGTGGTGGTAGCACCGCAGGATCGCGCTCACGAGGAAGGGGTCCTGCGTGTCGTGGGCCTGCCGCGCGACGAGGCGGTCGAGGGTCTCCAGCACCCGGTCGCGTCGGACCATTTTGCCGAAGAGGATTCTGGCCAGGGCCTGAACGCCCAACGTCACCATGTCCTGCGCCTCGTCCTCCCCCTCGCCCTCCCCGCCCTCGTTCGGCTGGCTCGGGCACAGGGCAAGTGCCTCGTCGGCGCGGATGACCGCACGGGCGCGGTCGGTCCATGCCTCCAGCTCCGTGGCCGGGGTGAACGGGGCCAGAAGCGTCGCTCGTTCTTCGCTCCCCGGCGTGTGGAGCAGCGCGTTCTTGAGGGCCGTGCGTGTCTCGGCGCGGACCTGGTCCGCTTCCTGCTCGGAGAGGGGTGTGCTCCCGCGCAGCGCGTGGCAGGCCAGCGAGACCGCGTCGTCGAAGGCCGCGTTCCGGAGGAAACCGTTCGGTTCTCCGACGCTGAAGAGCCCCCCGTCCGGCCATGCCCGGTCGCTCAGCTGCTGGAGGCACGACCGCGTGTCGTCGCGCAGGTCACTGTCGACGTCCCGCACGGCAGGGGCGCCGCCGAGCTCGGCCGTCAGCGCGGTCCAGGCCCGCACGAAGCCCTCGGGGTCGTCCAGGTACCGCGTGAAGATCTGCTCCGTACGCTCACGAAGCGCCCGTTCGCGACGGAGCGCGGCGGCGAAGCCCTCCACCACCGTCTCCGAGAAGCTCTCCGCCCACGGCTCGCGCTCCATCGCCTGAGTCAACTCACCTAGCGCCCAACGGAGGTCACCGGACTCGGCGGCGGCCTTCGACGCCTTCCGCCGGACCTCCGCGTCCGGATCCCGCAGCGCGGCGGCCAGCTCCTCGTGCAGCTCCGCCTGCTTGCGCGCTCTCCGCTTCGTGAACATCACGACAGCCTAGGTGGCGTGTTCCCGAGGTCCGACGGGACGTCCTCGCTCGCCGCGTCGGGCCCGCGATGCGGTGGCCGCTTCGCACTCTGTCCGGGACCGCCCTTTCTGGTCGTCATGTGGAGATCGTGGAGGACCGGCCGATCCTCGCGCCATCCCTTTACCCAGAGGTCCACGTTGGGTGTACTCCTTGTACGCCTCATCCATGCGTCACCATGCGCCACGCCTGTACGTCCTCTGTGCGCATCCTCCGTGAACTGCCATTCAAGGGAGTCGAGTTGAGCAAGGACAGCGTGTACGACTACGTCATCGTCGGTGCCGGTTCCGCGGGGTGCGTCCTCGCCGCCCGGCTCTCCGAGGATCCCGCGACGCGGGTGGCGCTCGTCGAGTCGGGGCCACGCGTCCGGAAGCCCGAGGTCAGCATTCCGGCGGCCTTCCCGAAGCTGTTCAAGACGCCGTACGACTGGGACTACTCGACGTCGAAGCAGTCCGCGCTCGACGGCCGCGAACTGTACTGGCCGCGCGGTCACATGCTGGGCGGCTCGTCCTCGATGAACGCCATGATGTGGGTGCGCGGCCACCGCGACGACTACGACGCGTGGGGCGAGGCGGCGGGGCCCGAGTGGTCCTACGACGCGTTCGAGCGCTACTTCCGGCGTGCGGAGCGGTGGACGGGCGGGGCGGGCGCGGCGGGCGGGGCTGGTGGGGCAGACGGCACCGGTGGTGCCGCAGGTGCGGGAGGCACGGGAGGTGCGGGAGGTGCGGGCAGCGTCTACGGGAGTGACGGGCCGCTCTGGATCTCCCCGCCCCGGTCCCTCAACCCGACCACCACCGCGTTCCTCGACGCCTGCCGCGAGGCGGGCCTGCGTGAGCTGACGGAACTGAACGGACCCGACCACAGCGGCTTCGCGCCCACCCCGCTCAACCAGCGCCGGGGCCGCCGCTGGAGCGTTGCCGACGGCTATCTGAAACCGGCCAGGCGCCGCCGCAATCTGCACGTCCTGACCGAAGCGCGGGTCCGCAGACTGGAGTTCGACGGGACGCGCGTGGCCGGTGTCATCGCCGACGGCGTACCCGGGAAGCTGATCGCCCGCCGCGAGGTGATCCTCAGCGCGGGCGCCATCGGCTCCCCGCAGCTCCTCCAGGCCTCCGGCGTCGGCGACCCGGACGACCTGTCGAAGGCGGGCATCGAGACACGCGTCGAGTCGCCGGGCGTGGGCCGCCACCTCCAGGACCATCTCGCCTACACGGTGCTCGCGCGCTGCCCGCAGCCCGTCACGCTGACCGGCGCGGACTCCCTCGTCAACGTCGGCCGCTTCCTGCTCGGCGGACGCGGGCCCCTCACGTCGAACGTCGCCGAGGCCGTCGCCTTCATCAGAACGAGGCCCGAACTCACCGCACCCGACATCGAGTTGATCTACGCCCCGGTTCCTTTCGTCCATCACGGCCTGACCCCGCCCACCGAACACGGCATCACCATCGGTGTGGTGCTGCTCCAGCCCGAGAGCGAGGGCCGGATCACGCCGAGAGGTCCGGGGGTCGGTTCCCAGCCCCTCATCGACCCCGCCTATCTGACGGCGGACGCCGACATCCGCACCCTCGTCGCCGGGGTGCGCCGGGCGGAGGAACTCCTCGCGGGCCGCGCCCTGGCCCCGTACGTGTCGGATCCGCTGGCGCCCTATCCGGGCACGGTCGACGACGCGACCCTGGCCCGGTCGATCCGCGGGGCGTCCGAGACGCTCTACCACCCGGTCGGCACCTGCCGGATGGGTAGCGACGAGGCCTCCGTCACCGATCCGGCGCTGCGGGTGCGGGGCGTGACGGCGCTGCGGGTCGTCGACGCGTCGGTCATGCCGAGGATCACCCGCGGCCACACGCACGCTCCGACGGTGGCCCTCGCGGAGAAGGCGGCCGAGCTGATCAGGGCGGACGCGCGGAAGTGACGCGGGCAGGGGGTGTCACCCCGGTCCACCCGCCGGTCGTATCCTGACCGGCGCACACCAGACAGCTGCCCCCGAGGAGCCCCACGTGACCGAGCCGCCGAGCGCCGCCCCGCGCCCCACCCTGGAGGCCGTGGCCGCACGGGCCGGAGTCTCCCGGGCCACGGTGTCCCGCGTCGTCAACGGCGACGCGGGCGTACGCGAGGTGCTCGCCGAGAAGGTCAGGCGGGCGGTCGACGAGCTGGGCTACGTGCCGAACCGCGCCGCCCGCAGCCTGGTGACCCGCCGCCACGACGCGGTCGCCGTGGTGATCGCGGAGCCGGAGACGCGGGTGTTCGCCGACCCGTTCTTCGCCCGCCAACTGAGGGGAATCAGCAAGGAGTTGACGTCGCGCGACGTCCAGCTGGTGCTGCTCCTCACGGAGGGGCGCGACGATCACGAGCGGGTCGGCCGCTATCTGGCCGGTGGCCATGTGGACGGCGCCCTCGTCTTCTCCCTGCACCTGGACGATCCGCTGCCCGGCATCATCCAGGGCGCGGGGGTGCCGACGGTGTTCGGCGGCCGTCCTGGGTGGCCGGAGGGGACGGCGACTTCTCCGTACGTCGACTGCGACAACCGAGGCGGGGCGCGGGACGCGGTGCGCCACCTGGTCTCGCTTGGCCGCACCCGCATCGCGCACATCACCGGGGCGCTGGACCAGACGTCGGCGGTGGACCGCCTCGACGGCTTCCGGGACGTCCTGCCGGAGGCGGGGGAGAGGTTCGTCGCGCAGGGCGACTTCACCCCGGCGGGCGGCGAGCACGCGATGCGCGAGCTCCTGGACCGCGTCCCTGAGCTGGACGCGGTCTTCGCCGCCAACGACATGTCGGCCCTCGGCGCGCTGCGGGTGCTGCGGGAGCGGGGGCTGCGGGTGCCCCAGGACGTCGCGGTGGTGGGCTTCGACGACATGCTGCCGGTGGCCGAGCAGGTGGACCCGCCGCTGACGACCGTACGACAGGACATCGAGGAGATGGGCCGGCTGATGGCAAGGATGCTGCTGGCCCGCGGCGAGCTCCCCACGGAGAGCGTGGTCCTGCCGACGGAACTGGTCCGCAGGGGGTCGGCCTAACCCCCCGCCGCAGCCGCTGACCGGCGGGGCGCGACGCTCGCGGGGCGGGGCGGGGCTCTTCGCTCTCACGTTCACACGAGCGCCTGCTCCCGCGCCGCCTCCCCGTCCCGAGGCCTGTCCGGTCCCGGAGGACTGCACGCAGCCTTGCGAGATGCGGGCGCGCCGCCTTGCCCGTGCGGCGCGGGTAACCCGACATCCCGCTCCCCGCTCCTGCGAGTGCCTGTTCCCGAGCCGCGCCGTCGCCCCACGGACCGTCTGGCACCGAGTCGGTCTGCGCCGCCTCGATGTTCCGAGTAGGGCTCATGGCCTCCCCGTCGTGTGAGGGCGGGGGCCAGGGTGTCCTGCTGGTCCGGGGGGTTTGGCTGTGCCTCGGTCTGGAGTGTGGTGGGCAGGGCCCTGTATCGCCGATCCGCGAACCGTTGCATCGCTCCTCTGTCGGAAAGGGGCCCCGCGTCAGAGCCTCTCCGTCGTGTGAGGGGCGGGGCCAGGGTGTCCTGCTGGTCTGGGGTGTTCGGCTGTGCCTCGTCCGGAGTGTGGTGGGCAGAGCCTTGTGTCGCCGACCGGCGAACCGTCGCACCGCTCCTCCGCCGGAGAGGCACCCCGCATCAGAGCCTCTCCGTCGTGTGAGGGGGCGGGGGCCAGGGTGTCCTGCTGGTCCGGGGGGTTTGGCTGTGCCGCGGTCCGGAGCGGCGTGGGCAGTGCCCTGTGTCGTCGACCCGCGAACCGTCGCACCGCTCCTCCGCCGGACAGGCCCCGCATCAGAGCCTCCCCGTCCCACGAACGGGTGCCCTCGTTCCCCCGCACGGTCCACCTGCGTTTTTGTCGTGGCGTGTGCGGGTGAGGCTCGGTTCAGCACTTCCACTCATCCGGAGGTAACACCATGCGCAAGCGCGCGATCCTGGCAGCAGCGGCCTTCGCCGCGGTCACCGTCATCGGCGGGGCCGGTTCCGCCGTCGCCGTAGCCGACCCCGGCCCCGGCGCCTACGCCGAGGGCACCGCTCAGAACTCGCCCGGCGTCCTCAGCGGCAACCTGCTGCAGGTTCCCGTCGACATCCCCGTCAACGCGTGCGGCAACTCCCTGAACGTCGTCGGCCTCCTCAACCCGGCCGCCGGCAACAACTGCCAGTAGGTCTCCGGACCGGCGGGTGAGGCCGCCCGCCGACCCGCACGACGCCACACCGCCCCGTCGCGACCAGCGCGCGACGGGGCGGTATGTGTGGGGGGAGAGGAAATACGCCGCGCCGCTAGGCGCCGACACTCACCGTGAACCGCCGCGGATTCCCGTCGTGCGCGGCCCCGGACACGTCGGGCTCGCCGTCGGGGCGGACATCGTCGTACGGGAACGCGTACCCGATGGGCGAGTTCGCGTGCACCACCCGGGCCCAGTGGTTGGTCACGTCACCCTTGTAGTAGTCCCCGGCGCCCGCGCCGTTCGGTTGCTCCGCGTGCGACAGCATGATGCTCCGGTTGAACCCCGCCGCGAGCCGCGCCAGGAGGCCCTTCTTGTCGTCGGAGTCCCCGGGGTTGTTGGTGAACGGCCCGTGGTTGCAGGTGAAGATGTCCTTCGACGTCGGCTTCGAGAACGTGTGCCCGCCGTTGAACGTCAGCGTGTCACCGCTCACCCGGCCGGTGAACACACCACGGCCGCCCTGGAGATCGATCTTCAGGTCGGTGCTCCGGTACTTCTCCCACACCTGGTCGATGTAGCTGTTCCACACGTCCCGGAACGGCATCTCGGCGGGGCGGTCGAAGTACGGAGCCATGAGGTTCTGCGGCGAGATGACGCGCAGTACGTCACCGCCGTCGCCCCGGATGACGAGATCGCCCCAGGGCTGCCCGTCCTTCTGCCCCTGGGCCGCGAGATCGGAGGCGATCTTGTCGACGGCTCCGTCCGGCAGCGGGGCCACCGTGTGCTTGGCGTCGCCCTCCAGGGTCAGGCCGATGGGCAGGGCCGTGACGAGGTCCACGTAGCTGATGTTGGCGTACAACTGCGAGCTGTTGAAGGTGAATTCGCAGAACGACCAGGTGCGCCCGTAGTTGGCGTCCTCCTTCGTCGCGAAGGCGGGCTCGACCAGGGACGGACCCGGGTTGAGGAAGAAGTCCAGCTTGTCGTCGCGTACGAAGTAGACGCGGGCGCCGAACATCTGAGGCAGCGTCAGGACCTTCGGAGCCGAACCCGCGGCGCCGAGCGGGATCGCGCAGTCGACGGGCAGCGGGGTCTGCGGCGCCGACGGCGAATCGGGCCGGTAGACGCCGCCGTCCGGCTTCAGCAGGACCCAGCGGTCGGTGCCCTGCTCGTGTCCGGTGACGTAAGCATGCACCTGGCCGGGCAACGACTTGTTCTGCAGGGCGAGTTCACAGGTCGCGGGGGCGGCCTTGGCGTCGGGGCTGAGGGCGCTTCCCCAGACGGGGTAGGTGAGGGCTCCAGCGGTACCGGCTGCAGCGGACAGGAACACTCGACGCGATATCACGGAAGGTCTCCCGGGATGGTGTGGGGGGAATGTCGTGCGGCCGTGGGGGGTGGCCGGCCTTGCGGTGCGACCACTGTCGCGTCGGCGAATTCGAGCGTCAAGAGTTGTGACTGAGAGCGCTCTCAGAAACTTGTTTCCTTCACAAGGTGGCAGCACACGTGCACTGTCAGTGCCGGGTGTCAGAATCGGAAGTACGGAAGAGAGATGCGACAAAGGAGTCGATCATGCTCAATAACCGTTATGTCACGGGCGCCCCGACGTGGGTGGACCTCGGCACCCCGGATCTTGAGGGCGCGCGCGTCTTCTACCGCGCGCTCTTCGGATGGGAGTTCCAGTCGGGCGGCGCGGAATTCGGCGGATACGGCATGTATCAGGTGGACGGGAAGACCGTGGCCGGCGCCATGACCGTCACCGCCGACCAGGCCCCTCCGGCCTGGACGATCTACTTCAAGACGCCGGACGCCGACGCGACGGCCAAGGCGGTCGAGCAGGCGGGCGGCAGCACGGTGTACGAGGCCATGGACGTCGGCGACCTCGGGCGCATGGCGGTCCTCACCGACGCCCAAGGGGTCGGCTTCGCCGTCTGGCAGCCGGGCACGAACAAGGGCCTGGACCTGGTGGACGCCCCGAACAGCATGTGCTGGACCGAGCTCTACACCCCGGACATCACGGCGGCCCTGGAGTTCTACGGCTCCGTGTTCGGCTGGGGCACCACGACTCAGGCCTTCGAGGGCGGTTCGTACACGATGGTGCACCCGGCCGACGGCACGGAGAACGACATGTTCGGAGGCCTGTGGCCGCTGGCCGACGCCCCGGAGGAAGCCGCGATCGGGCCGTACTGGACTCCGTACTTCCAGGTGACCGACATCGACGCGGTGCTGGCCAAGGTCGAGCCGTCCGGGGGCACCATTCGGGTGCCGCGCATGGACCTCGCGGGCGTCGGCAGCTTCGCCAAGCTCGCCGATCCGGCCGGGGCGCGGTTCGCGCTGATGCAGCCGGAGGCGCCGAGCGGCGGCTGAGCGCAGGGAGCCGCGAGGGGCAGGCCGAGGCGCGGCCGAGGCACGGCCGAAGCAGAGGGTCCCGGCCTCCCCGTCCAGCACATGAACACAGCCCCGCGCGTTTCGCCCCGTTCCCCGCGGGCAAGCAGGAGGTGCGCGAAACAGCGCATGTCACGGCGTTGATCGTTCGTTGATCCTTTGTTTCGCGCCCCCTGCCAGCCTCGACCGCATGCAGATCCACATGACAGCCGAGCCGGAACTCGCCTGGCAGGAGCAGGCCTTGTGCGCCCAGACGGGATCCGAGTTCTTCTTCCCCGAACCGGGCAGCTCCGTGCGCGAGGCCAAATACATCTGCCAGCTCTGCGAGATGCGCCCGGCCTGCCTCGAGTACGCGCTGGCCCACGACGAGCGCTTCGGCGTCTGGGGCGGCCTCTCCGAGAAGGAGCGGCTCAGCCTCAGACGCTCCTGAGCCGCGGGCACTCCCGCCCCGCACGCACCTTCCTCCCCGCACGCACCTTCCGCCCCTCACGCGCTCAGGCGTAAGTGACCGTGAACCTCCTCGCCCCCGCCGGCACGTGCACGTCGTCCCCCGTCACCGTCAGATCGCGGCCGTCGGCCGTCACCGCACGCACCGGGCCGAACCGGCACGGATAGACGTACCGCACGCGCTCCGGTGCGCGCGTGATCTCCACGGTCACCTTCCGCCTGCCCGCGTCATGGGTGAGCCGGTAGCCGAAGGGCGTCCCGAACAGGTTCGGGGCGTCGTCGACGGCCACCGACGCTCCGTCCGGCACCCAGTGGGGACGGATGCCCGGAGCGATGTAGAAGTGCGGGTCCCTGTCCTCGTCGGCCTCGAAGAAGAGGATGTCGCGGATCAGGAGCAGATACTCGGCCGCGGCCCAGCCGTGCGGGATGTCCCCCATGTACCAATGGCGTGCGGGGACTTCGCGGTAGTCGGACGCGATGGGGAAGGCGTGCTGCTCGTTCCACGCGCCCAGCGCCACCGCCCGCTCCTCGGTCCGCGGCATCGACGCGCCCACGATCCAGCCGAGCAGCGCGTCCATCCGCGCCGCCTCGCCGGACAGCAGGTAGGCGTGCGCCAACTGTGTCGTGAGGTAGGGGCCGTAGGTGTTCCAGGCCGCCTCGTGCCGGTAGCCGCCGGTCACGAAGTGCGCGTACATGGTGTCGAGCGTCCAGCGCGCCGCCCGGTCGATGTCCTCGCCCAGCTTGCTGCCCATGTGCAGCCGCAGCGGGTGGAAGAACGCCGCCGTGCCGATCATCGTCGAGTCGAGCCTGCCGACGTCACCGGGTCCCGTCGGAATGTACGTCTCCCAGGCGCCGCGCCTCTGCTGCTCCGCCAGGACCCAGCGGATCGAGGCCGCCGTCGCCCGCTTCAAGTCGTCGAACGCGCCCCAGAGTTCGGGCACGTCGGGGGAGCCGATCCGCTCCGCGAGCCGCGCGGCCTCGTAGAGCCCGGCGAGGCCCCACAGATCGTCCCAGTAGTGCGGCTTGTCGCGCTCGCCGAGGTGCTCGGCGCTCCAGCCGCTGTGCAGCAGACCGTACTGATCGCGGTTGTCGCGTAGCCACCGGGCGGCGTCGACGACGTACGGCGTGTAGAGCTTCGCCCCGAACGCGGTGGACCGGCCGTGGGTCCGGTCGAAGCGGCCGATCGCCCACAGCGCCTGGCCGTTGCTGTCCCACTCCCGGTCGTCCTTCTCGTGCGGCCCGCCGTAGAAGCCGTACTCGGCGCAGGGCCCGATCCGGCCCGAGCCGCGGTTGAACTTGAGCGGATAGTGCGTGCCCAACTGGCGCTCGGCCAGGGCCGCGTCACCGACCAGCGAGCACGCCGTCGCCTCCACGGACGAGTCACGGATCCAGAAGGAGTCGTACACCGTCGGGCCCGGATGGATCTCGCCGTGATCGGAGAGGATCAGGAGCTGCGAGCGGCACTGGCGGAACCGGTCGGCCAAGTGGGCCACGGGCTGCGGCAGTTCGGGCTGTACGCCCTGTGCGATCAGCTTGCCCGTCCAGAACAGGCGGTTGGCCTCCTCCAGCGCCGGGGCGGGAGTGGACCTGATCTCCGCCAGGTCGGCGGCCCCGCTGTAGAGGTCGACGGGAAGGCGCACGTCGAGCTCGAACAGTTCGTCGTCCGCGATCCGGTAGGGCCAGGCGAACGCGGCGCTGCACAGCCCCGCTATCTGGTCCTGGGCCTGCGACGCGCCGTTCAGTTTGCCGCCCATGACGAGGTCGTGGAACGGATTGCGGGTCAGATAGGAACCAGGGTCGTACGTGAAGTCCGGGTTGCCGTACACGCCGTACTGCTCCGGAGCCGTGTCGAACACCGGCCCCCACCCGCTGTTGGTCTCCACCCTGTTCTCGTCGGGCAGATGGCGCAGGAACGTCAGGCGCCGGTCCGTGATCTGGCGGCCGTTGCGGTCGTGCCGCTGGAAGCCGCTGGGCCCCGCGGGCATGAGCGCCGCGCACAGCCAGCCCTCGCGCGGCTGCCCGGTCGCGCTGCCCACCGTCAGCCGGGTCACGACGAGGTCCCGCTGCCGGGGACCGATGGCCGTCCCGAAGGTCCGCTGCACGAACTCGGTGCCGTCGGCGGTGCGGAACGTCGTCAGGACCACCGGCAGATGGGGCGCCTCCATGCGCTGGCCCAGGACTCCGGCGTCCGTCAGCTGCGGCAGCCGGACGGCGCCGGTCGACGGCGAGTAGAGGAAGAAGGACAGGCAGTACTTGTCGTACACCGGCTCGATCTCGCCCGCCTGCCCGATCAGGGACTCCTGGCGGTGGTCCTTGACGCCCACCATGTGCCAGTAGCGGTACTGGGCGTTGGAGGCGAAGGCAGCCTCCTTGGATTCGTACGTTCCCGAGTCGAAGTCGTCGTTCCAGCGCCGGAAGGCCGCCTGGGCCCACCACGGAACGGGGTAGGGCACCTGGGCCCGTCCCGCCCAGCCGCGCCACATGACCTCGTAGAACATCCATTCATGGGTCTGAGCCATGGGTTCCACCCCCGCCCTCCACCGTTGCACCGGGGCGGGCGGTCGTAAATCCGTTCGGCGCGACGGGCCTCGCGCGACCAGGGTCCGGTGGCGCGGGCGGACCGGCCGCTCCGGCCGCCCCGCCCCCTCCGGCTCATCAATTCGCTGTCCCCGGGCCGCTCCCGCCAGGCAGAATCCGCGCATGGCCCTGCCCGACAAGACCCCCGCCCGCTATCTGCTCTCCGACCTCGAACCCCTGCCGTATCCCAGGCGGCTGCGGGAGATCGCCGAGAGCGCCCGGGACTTCGCGGCGCGCGGCGCGCTGCGGCCGGTCCTGGAGGAGCTGGAAGCCGGGGGCCCCTATGAACGTGAGGTGGCCATCCTGCTGGCCTGCGCGGGAGGGGACGCCGAGTGGACCGGGGCACGGCTCGCCGATCCCGACGACTTCGTACGGGGGCACGCGCTGCGTGTCGCGGAGAGCCATGGGACCCCGGACTCCGCCTTCGAGGCCGCGCTCGTCGACGCCCCCGAGGCGGTGCGGCGGCAGTTGCTGCGGGCCATCGTCGCATGGCGCCGCACCGCGCTCGCCGACCGTGTCGTCGGCCCGCTGCGGCGCGAATGGGGCGACGGGGAGGCGGCCAGGCTGCTGCCGGGCTGTTCGGGGCCTGTGGTGGAGCGGCTGCTGCCGGAGCTCTTCCATGCCGTGGGGGGCTGGCGGCCGCTGGCCCGGCGGCATGCGGGAGCGCTGCTCGACGTGGCGGCGCGCGAGCTCGGCGCGCTGCCCGATGCGCTGCGGGACGGCTGGTGGCAGCGGTACGCGGCCGGGATCGCGGCGGCCACGGCGGCGGAGCCGGTGCGGGTGCTCGACCTCCTCGACCGGTTCGCGCCCAGCGCGTTCCCCCTCCAACTCCGTTCGCGTCTGGGCGTATTGGCCGACGTGGCGCCGGGGCGCGTCCTGGCGATCCTCTCCGGGACCTGGGGGTGGCCGCTGCGGCGCAGTGGCGCGCTCACGACCTCCGTACTGCACAAGCTCGCCCGCTCGGGCGCTCCCGAACTCCTCACGTACGCCCGGACGGTCGCCGACGACTCCGGCGACCTCGCCCGGCTGATGCTCGCCCACCCGCCCGCGGAACGTGCCGCCGTCCACGCCCGTGCCATGGAAGGGCGCGGCGCGGGATTCGCCACCGTCGACGGGGTCCTCCTCGGCGCGCTGCCCCGCAGTGCCGTGGCCGACGAGGCGCGGCGGATGGCCGAGCGGGCCAAGGAGCGCGGTGCGCAGTGGAGTTCGGTGCTCCTGGCCGAGTCCTTCCTGCCCTGCGCCGAGGTGCGCGAGCGGCTCGTGGCGGCGACCCGGCGGCCCGCGGCCGACGACCGAGCCGAGGCGTGGCCGCTGCTCGTCCGCAACGCGGCCCGGTCCGGGGAGACGGACCAAGTCACGCTGATCCTCGAAGAGATGACCCGGCTCGAGAACGAGCAGGACCCGGTGCGGTCCGCCGCCCTGTCCGCGCTCGCCGAGACCCGGCCCGCCCTCTTCGGCGCCGACGCCGAACCGTTCCTCGACCGGATCACCGCCGACGCGGTCGCGGCCCGCGACTCCTCGTACGCCACCCGCGGCAGCCTCAGCCGCTTGGCCGTCGCCGTCCTGCGCGAGCACGCGGCGGGCGGACACCGGGAGTTGGTGAACTGGGCGCTGCGCACCCTCGTCCGGATCTCCGGCAACACCGGCGGCGCCGACCTCGGACGGCTCGACCACACCCTGCGCCGAGGCCAGGAGCACGACGTGTTCGAGGCGCTGCGTCCCTGGATCGAGGCGGGCGCGGAGAAGGCCGACTACAGCCTCGCCTTCGCGCTGGCCCGCGCGGTCGGCGGACGCGCCGCCGGGATGCGGGAGTTGCAGGAACTGCTGTGGCAGGCCATCCGGTTCGGCAGCAACGCGACGGTGTCCAAGGCGATCGACCTCTGGCTGGAGCCGCCCGCGACCCGCGACGAACGCGTCGCCCGCGTCCTGGCGCACGACGCGTCGACCGGCGTGCTGGCCCCGGTCCGCTCCGTGGTGTGCACCCGCCGCACGGACCTGCTCGACCAACTCCTGTCCGGGACACCGCCGTACGGCCGGTTCCTGACCAAGGGCGCGGACTGGACCCTGCCGGCCTACGTCTACCAGATCCGCCGCTGGCTGCCCCGCCAACAGGAGGCACTCGCGAGGCAGTTGGTGCGGGCCGCCGGTGACGCGGGGCTTGCGCAGCGGGAGCGCGCGGCGGCCATCGCGCGCGGCGCCGGCATTCCCGGCGCGGGGGAGGAGCTCGTCCGCCGCTGGACCGGATCGCCGGACACCGTCCTGGCCGAGGCGGCGCTCGGGGCGCTCGCCCACATCGCGCGGCCCGGGGACGCACTGCCCGAGCTGCTCGCGCACGCGGGAGGCGAGCGGGCGCGGGTCGCGGTGTACGCGGCGACGCAGGCGTCACGGCATGTCCCGCCGTCCCGGCTCGCGGCGCTGTTGCGGGAGGTCCTGTGCGGGCCGGGCAAGAAGGTGACCAGCCGCAAGGAGGCCGCCAGGCTCGCGGCCGTGCGGCTGCCCGCACCCGAGGCGGCGGCGCTGCTCGGCGACGCCTACGAAGCGCCGGACGCCCACCGCGACGTACGGGCGGCGTGTGTCGCCTTCGCGGGCAGGCTGCTCGGCGAGGAACGGGTGTGGGCGCTGCTGCGGGACGCGGCCGGGGGCGAGGCGGTGCTGCGGACGGCGGTGCTGCGGGTGCGCCCGCTGGATCTGGCGGCGGGACACCGGGAGCGGTACGCACGTCTCGTGCGTGAGGTGGCCGGCACCGATGACGACCAGGCGGCGGCCCTCGCGCTCGCCGCGCTCGCACGGTGGGCCCCTTGGTCGCCGGACGCGGCCTCGGTCCTCGCGGACGCGGTCGCGGACCTCGGCCGGCGGGCCACCTGGCAGGCGGCGGCGCGGGGCCTGGTGACGGCGGCGGCGACCGCGCCGCACGGGGGCGAGGCGCTCTGCGGAGCGCTTGCGGCACTGGCGGCGCTCGCGGGCTCCGACGGGGACGCGTCGCCGGACCGGGATCTGCCCGCCCGGCGGCGCGTCGAGTACGTGGCGCAGACGCTGTCCGTCGAGGGGGAGGTGTACCGCCCCGCTGCGATCCGGGCGGGCGAGCTGCTGGCCGGGTACGGGGACTTCGTGCCGCAGGCCGCGGAGGTGCTGGCCGGGGCGGTGGCCCTGGACGCGGAGCCCGCCGAGGTGGGTCAGGCCCTGTCGCGGCTCGCCCTGCTGCACGAGGGGCGTCCCGCCCTGGCGGTGCGGACGGCCTCGACGCTGGGGGAGCGGCTCGCCGACGCGGAGGGGGACGCGGGCCCGCTGCTGCCGGTGGCGCGCCGCCTCGGGGAGGACGGCGGCCACGCCTCGGGTCTCTTCGCCGTGGCGGCGGTGGAATCGCTGGGGGAGCGGACGGACTGGGCGGGCCCCTGGCGGGACCTGCTGGCCCGTCTGCGGGCCCACCGCGTCCCGGACGTCCGGGACGCGGCACTGGTCGTGTGCACGTCGTACGAGTAGTGCTCCACCCGTGGCCCGCAGGGGGAGGTGGCTACTTCCCCCGAGCCGCCATGCGCGCCTTGCGGGCGGCCAGCTTCTCGTCGAACTTGCTGGCTTCGGTGTCGAGCCCGTTCATGTACAGGCCGAGCTCCTCCTGGGCCTTGAGACCCTCGGGGCCGAGCCCGCCGATCTCCATGACCTTCAGGTAGCGAAGGACGGGCTGGATCACGTCGTCGTGGTGGATGCGCATGTTGTAGATCTCGCCGATGGCCATCTGCGCGGCGGCCCGCTCGAAGCCGGGCATGCCGTGTCCGGGCATCCGGAAGTCGACGACGACGTCACGGACGGACTGCATGGTGAGGTCCGGGGCGAGCTCGAAGGCCGCGCCCAGGAGATTGCGGTAGAAGACCATGTGCAGGTTCTCGTCGGTGGCGATGCGCGCCAGCATGCGGTCGCAGACCGGGTCGCCCGACTGGTGGCCCGTGTTGCGGTGCGAGACGCGGGTCGCGAGCTCCTGGAAGGCCACGTACGCGACCGAGTGCAGCATCGAGTGCCGGTTGTCGGACTCGAAGCCCTCGGCCATGTGCGCCATGCGGAACTGCTCGAGCTTGTCCGGGTCCACGGCCCGCGAGGCGAGGAGGTAGTCGCGCATCACGATGCCGTGGCGGCCCTCTTCCGCGGTCCAGCGGTGCACCCAGGTGCCCCAGGCGCCGTCGCGGCCGAAGAGGGAGGCGATCTCGTGGTGGTAGCTGGGGAGGTTGTCCTCGGTCAGCAGGTTGACGACGAGGGCGATCTTGCCGATGTCGGTGACCTTGGACTGCTCGGGCTCCCAGGCCTCGCCGTCCTCGAAGTAGCCGGGGAAGTTCCGGGCGTCGGAGAACGGCACGTACTCGTGCGGCATCCAGTCCTTCGCCACCTTCATGTGGCGGTTGAGCTCCTTCTCGACCACTTCTTCCAGGGCGAACAGCAACCGGGCATCGGTCCAGTCGTCCGTGCTGCCGAGATGAGGAGAGGTGATCGTCACGGGGGCTCCAGGGGGACGGGGAGATTTTTTACGGACTACGTGTGTAGGGGTTACGCGGTAGCACGAGCGGGTGCTATCTACCTACGGTGTCGTAGGTTACGTTGCCGTAGGTTAAGCCCTCCGTAAAGTGCTTGCGGCGGCAGGGCTCATGTGCCCCTTTCGCCCCACCCGCTCCAGGACTGGTCAGGCGTACAGCTCTCTGAGCCGCACTGAGAGGCATGTCACACAGCCTTCGAGCTTCTCGAACTCGCTGATTTCCACCACCACAGGATCGAAACCCAGATCCGTGAGCAGCTCCGCGCTCCTCGGCGCGCTCGCCGCGAGGAGCAGCTTCGCGCCACCGAGCAGCACCACGTGCGCCCCGGACTCCTCGGGCACCGGCAGGAAGCGCGGGAAGAGCGAGGGGGTGTCCACCAGCGGCGGATAGCCGATGACCGTGCCGTCCGGCAGCGCCGTCACCGCCGACTTCAGATGCAGGACCTTGCTGACGGGGACGGCCACGACCCGCGCCCCCAGCGGTTCGAAGACGGCCCGCAGCTGCCGCACGCCCGCGGCGTTCGTGCGCCCGCCCCGGCCCACGTAGATCGTGTCGCCGACCTTGAGGATGTCGCCGCCGTCCAGCGTCCCGGGCTCCCACACCCAGTTCACGGAGGCGCCGAGCCGGGCCACCGCCTCCTCCACGCCCTCCGTCTCCGCCCGCCGGGACTCCGCGCCGGGGCGGGCGATCAGCGCCACGTTGCGGAAGACGACGACCGCGTCCTCCACGAAGACCGAGTCGGGGCAGTCGTCGGCCGGCTCCACCTCGACGGTCTCCCAGCCGTGCGCCCGCAGCGCCCCGGCGTACGCCTCCCACTGATCAAGAGCGAGCCCCGCGTCGACAGGGGTCCGCTCCACATGCGTGACCAGGCCTTCCGCGAGTCGCGGGCCGGGTCGGCGGATCAGCGCTTTCCTGCTGGGCACGGGGATGCTCTCCGTAGGGGTGGAGCGGCGGGGGCGCCCCCGCCCGGCGGGCGCCGGGCCGGGGTGTTGCCGCACATCATGCAGCGTGAGAGGGGTCCAGGCCCAGGTCTCGTCGCAGATGAGCGGCGGTGAACGAGCCTTCCGCGTCGATCAGCTGTCCCGGAGTGCCCTCGAAGACGATCCGGCCGCCGTGCTTGCCGCCGTCGGGGCCGAGGTCGATCACCCAGTCCGCGTGCTTGACGACCTCCAGGTTGTGCTCGACGACGATCACGGTGTTGCCCGCGTCGACGAGCCGGTCAAGGAGGGCGAGCAGGCCGTCCACGTCCGCCATGTGCAGGCCGGTCGTCGGCTCGTCGAGGACGTACGTCGTGCCCGTGCGGTGCAGTTGCGTGGCGAGCTTGATGCGCTGGCGCTCGCCGCCCGACAGGGTGCTCAGCGGCTGCCCGAGCGTCAGGTAGGTGAGCCCCACGTCGTGCAGCGCGCGCAGCCTGCGGCGCATAGCCGTGTCGTCGACGGCGGCGAAGAAATCCAGGGCCCGCTCGGCCGTCATGTCGAGCACGTCGGCGATGGAGCTGCCGCCGACGGTCAGCCGGAGCACCTCGTCCTTGAAGCGCCGCCCCTCGCACGTCTCGCAGGTCGTCGTCACCGGATCCATGAACGCGAGGTCGCTGTGGATGACCCCGCGGCCCTGGCAACTCTCGCACGCGCCATCGGAGTTGAAGCTGAAGAGCCCCGCCTCCCGGCCGGTCCTGCGCGCGAAGAGCTTGCGCAGCGAATCCATGATCCCGAGATACGTCGCCGGGGTCGAGCGGCCCGAGACGCCGATGCCCGACTGGTCGACGACCACGGCGTCCGGATGCTCGGCGACGAACGCCCGCGACACCAGCGTGCTCTTGCCCGAGCCCGCGACGCCCGTCACCGCGGTGAGCACCCCGGTGGGCACGCGCACGCTGACGTCCTTGAGGTTGTGCAGGTCGGCGCCCTTGACCCACCGTCCGCCGATGGCCTCGCGCGGGCTCTCCTTGACGCCCGTGGAGCGCCGCAGGCGCCGGCCCGTGAGCGTGTCCGCGCGCCGCAGCTCGTCCGGCGTCCCCTCGAAGACGACCAGGCCGCCGCCTGTGCCCGCCTCCGGACCCATGTCGACGACATGGTCGGCGACGGCGATCACGTCCGGGTCGTGCTCCACGACCAGGACGGTGTTCCCCTTGTCGCGAAGCCGCAGCAGCAGGTCGTTGAGCCGCCCCACGTCGCGCGGGTGCAGCCCGACGCTGGGCTCGTCGAAGATGTACGTCATGCCGGTCAGGCTGGAGCCGAGATGCCGCACCGTCTTCAGGCGCTGGCCCTCGCCGCCGGACAGCGTGAACGTCTCGCGGCCGAGGCTGAGGTAGCCGAGCCCGATCGCCTCGATCCGTTCGAGCGCGGCCACGGCCGCCGCCGCGATCGGGCCCGCCACCGGGTCGTCGATCGGCTCCAGGGCGGTGATGAGGTCGGTGACCTCCATGCGGGAGCAGTCGGCGATGGTCATGCCGTCGATACGGGTGGCCAGCGCCGCCGCGTTGAGCCGCGCGCCCTCGCAGGCGTCGCACTCGCCCTCGACGAGGAAGCGCTCCACCAGGTCGCGGGTCTTCTGGGAGAGCGTCGACAGATCCCGGTTGAGGTAGAGCCGCTCGAACCGGTTGGCGAGCCCTTCGTAGTCGATGTCCCGGGCGCCACCGGTGTTGTCGACGTTGACCTTGCCGCTGTCCTGGGCGCCGCGCATCAGGAACCGCCGCTCCGCGGCCGTGAACCGCCCCACCGGCTTGTGCGTGTCCAGGTCGGGGGTGTTGGTGTACGTCTGGCCCTGCCAGGTCCCCGCGGCGAACGGCGGGAAGAGGACCGCGCCGTCCGCCAGGGACTTGGCGGGGTCCAGGATGCGGTCGTAGTCGGGCCGCACGGTCTTGCCCAGGCCGTGGCAGCGGGGGCACATGCCCGACGGGTCGTTGAACGAGTACGCGGTCGCGGGACCGGCACTCGGTGTGCCGTGCCGCGAGAACAGCACGCGCACCACCGAGTAGATGTCCGTCATCGTGCCCACCGTGGACCGGGAGTGGCCGCCGATCGGCCGCTGGTCGACGACGATCGCGGGCGAGAGCTCCTCGATGGTGTCCGCGCGGGGCCGCTCGTACTTCGGCAGCCGGTTGCGGACGAACCACGTGAAGGTCTCGTTCAGCTGGCGCTGCGACTCGACCGCGATCGTGTCGAACACGACCGACGACTTCCCCGACCCCGATACGCCGGTGAAGACCGTGAGCCGGTCCTTCGGAATGCGCAGGCTCACCTCCTTCAGATTGTTCTCCCGGGCTCCGGTGATCGTGATGTATGGGTGCATACATCCGAAGCTAGCCGGAATACCAGACATGTTCTGTCGTGATTTCCTTCAGTTCACCGTCGAGGAGCAGCCGGCGTGTGATGCCGATCGACTCCAGGAACGGCAGGTCGTGACTGGCCACGATCAGTGCTCCCTCGTACGACTCCAGGGCCGTGGCCAGCTGTTTCACGCTCGCGATGTCGAGGTTGTTCGTCGGTTCGTCGAGCATCAGGAGCTGCGGCGCGGGCTCCGCGAGCAGCAGCGCGGCCAGCGCCGCCCGGAACCGTTCGCCGCCCGACAGGGTCGCCGCGCGCTGGTCGGCCCGCGCCCCCTTGAACAGGAAGCGGGCCAGGCGGGCCCGGATCCGGTTGTTGGTGGCGTCGGGCGCGAAGCGTGCCACGTTCTGCGCCACCGTCAGCTCCTCGTCGAGCACGTCGAGGCGCTGCGGCAGAAAACGCAGCGGGACGTGCGCCGTCGCCTCGCCCTCCACGGCGTCCAGCTCTCCCGCGATCGTCCGCAGGAGCGTGGTCTTGCCCGCGCCGTTGCGGCCGACCAGCGCGATCCGTTCCGGGCCGCGCAGCTCGAACTCGCCCTCCACACGCGCTCCGTAGCGCAGGGAGAGATCGCGCAGCGTGAGTACGGTGCGGCCCGGCGGGACCGCGGTGAACGGCAGGTCGACGCGGATCTCGTCGTCGTCCCGCACCGCCTCGACGGCATCGTCCAAGCGCTCCTTGGCCTCGCTGAGCTTCTCCTCGTGCATGATGCGGTGCTTGCCCGCGGACACCTGGGCCTGGCGCTTGCGCTCGCTCATGATGACCTTGGGCTCGCGCTTGGTGTCCCACATCTTCTGGCCGTAGCGCTTACGCCGGGCCAACTTGACCTGGGCGTCGGCGAGTTCGCGCTTCTGCTTCTTCAGATCGGACTCGGCGACGCGCACCATGCGCTCCGCCGCCTCCTGTTCGGCGGCGAGCGCCTCCTCGTATGCGGAGAAGTTGCCGCCGTACCACTTGAGTTCTCCGTCCCGCAGATCGGCGATCTGGTCGACCAGGTCGAGGAGTTCACGGTCGTGGCTGACCACGACCAGGACCCCGGACCAGGCGTCGACGGCCGCGTACAGCCGTCGACGGGCGTACAGATCAAGGTTGTTGGTGGGTTCGTCCAGCAGGAGCACGTCGGGCCTGCGCAGCAGCAGCGCGGCAAGACGCAGCAGTACGGACTCGCCTCCCGAGACCTCCCCGGTCGTCCGGTCGAGGCCGATGTGGCCGAGGCCGAGCTGATCGAGGGTCGCGACGGCGCGCTCCTCGACGTCCCAGTCGTCGCCGACCGCCGTGAAGTGCTCCTCGGCCACGTCGCCCGCCTCGATGGCGTGCAGGGCGGCGCGCGTGGCGGCGATGCCGAGCACCTCGTCGACGCGCAGGCCGGTGTCGAGGGTGACGTTCTGCGGCAGGTACCCGATGTCACCCGCGACGCGGACCGAGCCCTCGCTCGGCGTGAGGACACCGGCGATGAGCTTCAACAGGGTTGACTTCCCTGATCCGTTGACGCCGATGAGGCCGGTTCTGCCCGGTCCGAAGGCCACTTGGAGCCCGTCGAAGACGCCGGTGCCGTCCGGCCAGGTGAAGTCGAGCGACGCGCAGGTGATGGAGGTGGGGTGGGTAGACATGTGGTCCTCGCGGTTGCGTGAGATGAAGCGCGGTCAGGGGCAACGCGTTTCGGGACACCGCGGGGCGCGACAGCAGGACGGGAGCAGCGTCATCAGGGGGCGAGGGCAGGAAAACGGGCCCTGTGCCGGGGGACGGCTCGTACGCCGAGGTCGCACGCTACGCACACAGTCGAGCTGTGTGAGCGGTGACTCCAGACCTCAGACGAGCAACGTCCTACTCCTATCGGCGACAACAGAACCGTTATACACCGTAGGGTGCGCCCCGGTGGCTGTCAACGACTTATCGTGACCGCGAACAAGGAGGCCCCATGCCTTACGGCTCGCTCTCACTGCCGACCCGGATCTTCCTGCTGGCCTGGAACACCGGCCGGAACAGAATCACCGGCGCCCCCGACCTGCACTTCGCGGTCCGGGCCTGCGCGCTCGCGGAGCTGGCCCAGCGCGGAATCGTCTCGGACGTGGACGGCATCGTCACCCCGGTCTTCGGCGCACGCACCGGCGACCCGGTGCTCGACGGCGTCCTCGAACTCGTCGAGGAGTCCCGGCCCCGCAAGTGGCGCGCCTGGATCACGCACAAGGCCCGCGCCACCCAGGACGACGTGCGCGACCAGCTGGTGTCCGAGGGATATCTGCGGTCGGAGCGCGCCCGGGTCTTCGGGATCTTCCCCTCGCGGCGCTACGAACTGGAGCGCGCCGGATACGTCGAGGTCCTGCACGCGGAGGCGCTCGCGGTCCTGCGCGGCCCGGTCCCGGTGTCCGAGGTTCCCGCGGGCGACGCGGCTCTGGTGGTGTGCGCGGCGACGGGCAAGCTGCGCGGCATCGTCTCGGGCAAGGACCGCAGGCAGTACAAGGAGCGGCTCGACGCGCTCACCGACCGCGCCGGGGCTCCCGCTCCGGAACTGCCCGAGCTGATGCGGGCGCTGCGCAAGGCGCTGGCGTCGGCGGTGTCGTCCGCGGAGGCGGCCAGGGCGTCCTCCGGCGGCGGCGGGGGTGGCTGAGGGGCTCGGAGGCGCGGCTCAGCAGGCGTCCCGCATCAGATCGGCGAGGTCCTGGTCCAGGTCGACGTGCAGGTGCTCGTCGCCGGTGGGCACCAGGGCCAGGGAGCGGTGCAGGAAGCCGCGCAGCTCGCCCGTGCGGATGTGGACGATCGCGGTGCCCTCGGGGGCGTGGAACTCCACGACCGTGCGGTCGAAGCCGTACGGCCGCACGCGGACGTCACCGTCGCCCACCGCCTGCTCCAGGCCCTGGGCGAGCAGCTCGCGGGCGAAGGTCCAGTAGACCTCGATGCCTTCGAGCGTGGCGGGGGCGGGAAAGCTCATCCGGACGGCGAACGGATCGCCCCGGTCGTAGTGCAGCGTCGCGGGAATGGTCGACATCCGCGGTGCGGCGGCGACGAGGCGGGCCTCTACGGCTTGCTCGATGCTGGTGGACAACGCCTGCTCCCTCACACTGACAGCTGGACTACTCGGGTCGGCACTTGGATAGACGTCGGAATGACGGAATCCGTGCACGCGAACACCGAGTGACCTCGGTCACCGCGTGCTCTTCACCGTCTTCACAGAATTCCCGGAAGGAATCCTGCGTTCCGGTGGTAACTTCGCCCGCCATGAAGTCCTTGGGGAAGACGAGATGGTCGCGGTCCGTGGGTCGTGCGGTGTCGGTGGGACTGTGCGGGGCGGCTCTCGCCGCGACGGCGCTGGTCGCACCGGGGGTCGCCCAGGCGGTTCCCTCGGGGCCCTCGGCTCCCGCGGGCCCCGAAAGCCACCCGGAGAAGGGCGGCGGCTGGGATCTCAAGGACAGCGGCACCGACGCGCGCTTCCGGGGTCTCGCCGCCGTCAGCCGGCACACCGCCTGGGTGGCCGGCGCGAAGGGCACCGTGCTGCGCACGTCGGACGGCGGGCGAAGCTGGCGAAACGTCTCCCCGCCCGGGGCCGAGGGGCTGGAGTTCCGTGACGTCGAGGCCTTCGACGGCCGCCGCGCGGTGGTCCTCGCCATCGGTGAGGGCGAGGCTTCGCGGGTCTTTCGCACGGCGGACGGCGGCGCGACCTGGACGGAGTCCTTCCGCAACACCGACCCCAAGGCCTTCTACGACTGCATGACCTTCTTCGACCGGAGCCACGGCCTGGCCATGAGCGACCCGGTGAACGGCAAGTACCGCATCCTGTCCACCGCCGACGGCGGCCGCTCCTGGAAGGTCCTGCCGGACAAGGGCATGCCCGCGGCCCAGGAAGGCGAGTCGGGCTTCGCCGCGAGCGGCCAGTGCCTGGTGAGCTCCGGCTCCCGCGACGTCTGGCTGGCCACCGGGGGAGCACAGCGCGCGCGAGTCCTGCACTCCGCCGACCGGGGCCGCACCTGGACGGCCACCGACGCGCCGATCCCGGCGGGCGACCCGGCCCGCGGCGTCTTCGGGCTCGCCTTCCGCGACCGTACGCACGGCATCGCGGTCGGCGGCGACTACCGCGCCGACCAGCCGTCCCCGAAGGCCGCGGCCACCACCGGCGACGGCGGCCGCACCTGGACCACGGCGGCCCAGCCCCCGCCCGCCTACCGCTCCGGGGTGGCCTGGCTGCCGGGAAGCCGCCGGGGCGCGCTCGCGGTCGGGCCGACCGGCACGGACGTCACGACGGACGGCGGGCGCAGCTGGCGGGCGGTCGACGCGGGGTCGTACGACACCGTGGACTGCACGCGGGACCGGAGCTGCTGGGCGTCCGGCGAGAAGGGCCGCATCGCGCGCTGGGAGCGGGGCTAGGGACGATCCCCGCCGGCAGGGCTAGGGAAGTTCCTGCCGGTAGGGGGCGAGCGCCGGGGCCGTCTTCGTGGCGATGAACTCGGTGACGCGGTACTCGCAGACCTCCGCGAGCACGAAGGGATCGCTCGCCGCGATCTCCTCGATCGCCGCGCGGTCGTCGGCCACGGCGAGGATCACACCGCCGTCGCGCGGATTCTTGCGCCCCGACGCGATGAAGACGCCCTGTGCGTACAGCTGGTCGAGCCAGGCGACGTGGGCCTCAAGCTCCTTGTCGACGGCGGAGACGGGCGCGGTGTAGGTCAACTCGAGAACGAACATGATCGGGAGGCTACCGCCGCGGCCCGCAAGGCGTGGCCGCGGCCCGGGGCGTTCGATCTATCCTGATCGTTCAACCGGTCGCTCCATGGGGCGACTTCACGGTGCGTGGCCGCCCCATTTCTGCCGGGAGTTCGCTTTGCTGTACAGAAAGACCGCTTTGCGTGTCGCCTCGCCCGTAGCCGTGCTCGCCCTCGCGCTGACCGCCTGCGGGAGCGGCGGCGGCGGCAAGGACTCCGTGGACGAGGTGAAGGCGGGCGCGCGCGGCACCGGCGAGAGCGCCACCGGCGTGGCGAAGGAGGGCAACGTCTCCGTCACCTACGACCTCACCCCGCAGAAGGTCGAACTGGGCACGGAGGCCGAGACCGCGAAGATGGTGTCGGAGCCCGAGGAGGCCAAGGGCCTGGTCCCGGCCGTCGCGCACGTGAAGTACACGCACCGGTCGGGACCGACCCTCACGCAGAGCCCGCGCGCCAGCCAGCCCACCACGATCTGGGCGGACGGAAAGCGCGGAACGCTGATGGTCGGCGCCGCCGACGGCAAGCAGGGCTGCGAGGTCCCCTCGTCCATCAAGGGCTGGAAGCAGGGCGAGACCCACGTCCTGTGCGAGACCTACCTGGTCCCCAAGGACGCGAAGGACCTGGAGGTCCACTGGGCCGAGCAGAACGGTAAGCCGTTCGTCTGGAAGTTCGCGGCGGCCAAGTGACGACCTTCGACGCTCCCGCCGGCTGGCCCACCGACGAGCCGGCCGCCCGCGCCGTCCAGGACGAGCTCCGCGCCCGGGTCGTGCTCGGCGAAGAGGGCCCGCGGCCGGGCACCGGGCACGTCACGGGGGTCGACGTCGCCTACGACGACGAGCGCGACATCGTCGCCGCGGCGCTCGTCGTCCTGGACGCCGCGACGCTCGACGTCGTCGAGGAGGCGACCGCGGTGGGCCGCGTGGCCTTCCCGTACGTGCCGGGCCTGCTCGCCTTCCGCGAGATCCCCACCGTCCTCGCCGCCCTGGAGGAGCTCCAGGCCGACCCGGGGCTCGTCGTCTGCGACGGCTACGGCATCGCGCACCCCCGCAGGTTCGGCCTCGCGAGCCACCTCGGCGTCCTCACCGGGCTGCCCACGATCGGCGTGGCCAAGAACCCCTTCACGTTCGCGTACGAGGCTCCCGGCGCACCGCGGGGCAGCGCGGCCCCCCTGCTCGACGGAGCGGAGGAGATCGGCCGCGCCCTGCGCACCCGCGAGGGCGTCAAGCCGGTCTTCGTCTCCGTGGGCCACCGCGTGAGCCTGGACAACGCGTGCGCCCACACGCTCCGGCTGACCCCGCGCTACCGCCTTCCGGAGTCGACGCGCCGCGCGGACGCCCTGTGCCGCGCGGCGCTGCGCGAGGCGAGCGCTAGCGCATCGCCGCCACCCGGAACCTGAGCCCGGCCGCCGTCAGTCGCGCGGTGAGCGCGTCGCCCATCGCCACGGCGGTGGTCAGCTGCCCCGCCACCTCCGGCAGATCGTCGTCGACGGCCAGGCACAGCGCCGCCTCGCCCAGCATCTTCGCCGTCTCGTCGTACCCCGGATCGCCGCCCGAGACCTCCGTGAACACCCGCTTGCCGCCGCCCTCGCCGACGAACCGCACGGAGAACCAGCTCTCCGCGCGGCGCCGCTCGCTCGGCCCCTCGCCCGGCTTGAGCCGCGACGACAACCACCGCCGGGCGGGCGGCAGTTGAGCGGCGGCCACCAGGCCGCCGACGGCCGCCGCGCCGCCCAGCGCGAACGGCAGGGACTGCACGGCCGCGTAGTGCCGGTAGCGGAAGTCGGGCCCGTAGCGGCTCAGCGCCCGCGCCGAGCGCTGCACCACCTGCGGGTCGATGGTCGGCAGGGGCAGGGCCCAGGCGCCGACCTCGCCCGCGTACCGGGGCGCGCTCGGCGGGGCGTACGCCTTGCGGTCCACCAGGCGCGGTTCGTGCCGGCGCCGGTCACGCGCGGCGGACAGCATCTGCGGGCCGCGCGCGAACTGGGCGAGCGCGGAGGCGAACGTACCGCCGGAGAACGTCGCGTTGCTGCGCACGAACCCGTCGACGCGCAGCGGCACGCCCTCCGGGAGCTGTCGCACCGTGAAGTACGCCCCCAGGTCGTGCGGGACCGAGTCGAAGCCGCAAGAGTGCACGAGCCGCGCGCCCGTCTCCCGTGCGCGGGCGTCGTGCCGCACGTACATGAGGTCGACGAACTCGGGCTCTCCGGTGAGATCCACGTAGTCCGTGCCCGCGTCGGCGCACGCGGCGACGAGCTCCTGGCCGTACGCGAGATAGGGCCCGACGGTGGTGGCCACCACGCGCGCGTGCCCCGCCAGCTCCCGCAGGGACGCCGGGTCCGCCACGTCCGCGCGGACCAGGGGAAGCTCGGCGCAGGCCGGGTGGTCCTTCGCGAGCTCGTCGCGCAGCCGCTCCAGCTTGCCGGTGTCACGCCCCGCGATCGCCCAGCGCAGCCCCTGGGGCGCGTGCGCGGCGAGGTACTCCGCGGTGAGCACACCGACGAAGCCGGTCGCCCCGAAGAGCACGATGTCGTACATGCGGTCCGCCGCACGCTCCTTGCCGTTGCCGTTCTGACTGGTCATGGCACCTCTCTGCCGTACACCGCACGCCGACGTCGGGGGCCGAGGCTAGCGTGCGAAGCGGGTGTCGCCGCACGGACCGTCCCCCAATTTGTCTAAGCGCTTGCTTGCTAGGGTCTTGTGCGGAGTGGAACACGTTCTTAGCATCACTGGTGTTACATCAGTTGTGTCATAGCGCTGGGGGCTCAATGGCAGTGCCGGACAAGGGCGTTCGCGGACCGCTCGCCGGGGTGCGTGTGGTCGAGCTGGCGGGCATCGGGCCCGGCCCGTTCGCGGCCATGCTCCTCGCCGACCTCGGTGCGGACGTCGTACGCGTCGACCGACCGGGCGGCGGCGGTCTCGCGATCAATCCCGAGTACGACGTCACCAACCGCAACAAACGCTCCGTGATCATCGACCTCAAGTCGGCGGACGGCGCGGACCGCGTCCTCGACCTGGCCGACCGCGCGGACGTCCTCATCGAGGGCTACCGCCCCGGCGTCGCCGAGCGCCTGGGCGTCGGGCCCGCCGCCTGCCACGCCCGCAACCCGAAGCTCGTCTACGGACGGATGACCGGCTGGGGCCAGGAGGGTCCGCTCTCCCAGCGCGCAGGGCACGACATCGCGTACATCGCCATCACCGGCACCCTCGGCATGATCGGCAACCCCGGCGAGCCGCCCACCGTCCCCGCCAACCTCGTCGGCGACTACGCGGGCGGCTCGCTCTACCTCGTCGTGGGCATCCTCGCCGCCCTGCACCACGCGCGCGAGCACGGCACGGGCCAGGTCGTGGACGCCGCGATCGTCGACGGCACCGCCCACCTCACGTCGATGATCCACGGCATGCTCGCGGCCGGCGGCTGGCAGGACCGGCGCGGCGCCAACCTCCTGGACGGCGGCTGCCCGTTCTACGGCAACTACGAGACGGCCGACGGCGGCTACATGGCCGTCGGCGCCCTCGAGCAGCAGTTCTACGACGAGTTCATCGCACTCCTCGGCCTCGCCGACGAGGCGCCCGCCCGCAAGGACCTCGCCCGCTGGGGCGAGCTGCGCGAGGCGGTCGCCAGCCGCTTCAAGGCCCGGACGCGCGAGGAGTGGACGGCCGTCTTCGAAGGCTCCGACGCGTGCGTCGCGCCCGTGCTCTCGTTGCGCGAAGCCCCCGGACACCCCCATCTCGCCGCCCGCGGCACGTTCGTCGACCACGGCGGCATCACCCAGCCCGCCCCCGCGCCCCGCTTCTCCGCGACCCCGACGGAGGTCCGCGGCGGCCCCGCCCTGCCGGGCGCGGACACCGAGGACGTGGCCCGCGACTGGGACGTACCGGCCCTCAGGGGCGCACCCACGAAGGAAGACGACTGATGCAACTGTCCGCACCTCTCGCCTACGCGGGCGACCCGCGCCAGGCCGCCGACGACATCGCGGCCCTGGAGTCCGCCGGTCTGGACGCCGTCTGGGTGGCGGAGGCGTACGGCTTCGACTCGCCCACCATCATGGGCTACCTGGCCGCGCGCACCGAACGTATGCGGATCGGCGCCGCGATCCTCAACGTCTACTCGCGCACCCCCGCCCTCATCGCCCAGACGGCCGCCGGACTCGACGCGATCTCCGGTGGCCGGGCGATCATCGGACTCGGCGCGTCGGGCCCGCAGGTCGTCGAGGGCTGGCACGGGAAGCCGTACGACAAGCCGCTGGCCCGCACCCGCGAGGCGATCGAGCTGACCCGCCGCATCCTGCGCCGCGAGGTCATCGACCACCACGGCATCACGGACATGCCGCTGCCCGCCGACAAGGGCGGCAAGCTGGGCAAGCCGCTGAAGATCCTCACCAGGCCGGTGCGTGCGGAAGTGCCGTTGTACGTCGCGTCGCTGGGCCCCGCCAACGTCCGGATGACCGCCGAGATCGCCGACGGCTGGCTGCCCACGCTGTTCATCCCGGAGAAGGCCCACCAGGTGTGGGGCGCTCCGCTCGCCGAGGGCAAGGAGAAGCGCGATCCGGCGCTCGGCCCGTTGCAGACGGTCGCGGGCGGACTGCTCGCCATCGGTGACGACGCGGCAGCCGTACGGGATCTGGCCCGACCCCAAATCGCCCTCTACGTAGGCGGCATGGGCGCCCGGGGGAAGAACTTCTACAACGACCTCGCGGTCGCGTACGGCTACGAGGAGGAGGCCGGGCGCATCCAGGAGCTGTATCTCTCGGGCAGGAAGAAGGAAGCCGAGGCCGCCGTCCCGGACGAGTTCTGCGAGCTCATGTCGCTGTGCGGGCCCAAGAGCTATGTCCGTGAGCGTGTCGAGGCCTTCCGCGAGGCGGGCGTCACCATGCTCAACGTCGTCCCCGTCGGCCCCGAGCCGGCCAAGTTGATCGAAACCGTCAAGGGCTGGCTCTAGAACTCCAGGAGGCCGTACGTGAAGCGACAGATCTTCTCCGACGAACACGAGGCGTTCCGCGAGACCGTCCGCACCTTCCTGGCCAAGGAGGTGCTGCCCCACTACGAACAGTGGGAGAAGGACGGCATCGTCAGCCGCGACGCCTGGCGCGCCGCGGGCAAGCAGGGGCTGCTCGGGCTCGCCGTGCCCGAGGAGTACGGAGGCGGCGGTAACACCGACTTCCGCTACAGCGCGGTCCTGGCCGAGGAGTTCACCCGCGCCGGCGCGGCGGGGCTCGCGCTCGGCCTGCACAACGACATCATCGGCCCGTACCTGACATCGCTGGCCACCGAGGAGCAGAAGCGGCGCTGGCTGCCCGGCTTCTGCTCCGGCGAGATCATCACCGCCATCGCGATGACCGAACCGGGCGCGGGCTCCGACCTCCAGGGCATCCGCACCACGGCAGCCGACCAGGGCGACCACTGGCTGCTCAACGGCTCCAAGACGTTCATCTCGAACGGGATCCTCGCCGACCTGGTCGTCGTCGTCGCCAAGACCTCCCCGGAGGGCGGCGCCAAGGGCCTGTCCCTCCTGGTCGTCGAGCGCGGCGCGGAGGGCTTCGAGCGGGGCCGCAACCTCGACAAGATCGGCCAGAAGTCCCAGGACACCGCCGAGCTGTTCTTCAACGACGTACGCGTCCCCAAGGAGAACCTCCTCGGGGAGCTCGACGGCGCCTTCATCCACCTGATGACGAACCTCGCGCAGGAGCGCATGGGCATCGCCGTCGCGGGGATCGCCGCCGCCGAGTACCTCCTGGAGATCACCACGACGTACGTCAAGGAGCGCGAGGCCTTCGGGCGACCGCTCTCCAAGCTCCAGCACATCCGTTTCGAGATCGCGGAGATGGCGACCGAGTGCGCGGTCACCCGCGCGTTCCTCGACCGCTGCATCGTGGATCACTCGAACGGGGAACTCGACGCCGTGCACGCGTCGATGGCCAAGTGGTGGGCCACCGAGCTGCAAAAACGCGTCGCCGACCGCTGCCTGCAACTGCACGGCGGATACGGCTACATGACCGAGTACCGCGTGGCCAAGGCCTTCACCGACGGCCGCATCCAGACGATCTACGGAGGCACGACCGAGATCATGAAGGAGATCATCGGCCGCTCCCTGCTCGCCTGAACCCGCTCGAACCCTCAACTTCACAGTTCTTTGTTCTTTGTTCTTTGCGAAAGGCTGCTGTCTTGACCACCGAAGCGTACGTATACGACGCGATCCGCACCCCGCGCGGACGCGGCAAGGCCAATGGCGCCCTGCACGGCACCAAGCCGATCGACCTCGTCGTCGGCCTGATCCACGAGATCCGGGCGCGGTTCCCCGACCTCGACCCGGCGGCCGTCGACGACATCGTCCTCGGTGTCGTGGGCCCCGTCGGCGACCAGGGGTCCGACATCGCGCGCGTCGCGGCCATCGCCGCCGGTCTTCCGGACACCGTCGCGGGCGTCCAGGAGAACCGCTTCTGTGCCTCGGGCCTCGAAGCGGTCAACATGGCGGCGATGAAGGTGCGTTCGGGCTGGGAGGACCTCGTCCTCGCGGGCGGCGTCGAGTCGATGTCGCGCGTCCCGATGGGCTCGGACGGCGGCGCCTGGTTCGCCGACCCGATGACCAACTACGAGACCGGCTTCGTGCCGCAGGGCATCGGCGCCGACCTGATCGCCACGGTGGAGGGCTACTCCCGGCGTGACGTGGACGAGTACGCGGCCCTTTCCCAGGAGCGTGCCGCGGCCGCCTGGAAGGACAACCGCTTCGAGAAGTCCGTCGTGCCGGTGAAGGACCGCAGCGGCCTTGTCGTCCTGGACCACGACGAGTTCATGCGGCCCGGCACCACCGCCGACTCGCTCGCCAAGCTGAAGCCGTCCTTCAAGGACATCGGCGACCTCGGCGGCTTCGACGCCGTCGCGCTCCAGAAGTACCACTGGATCGAGAAGATCGACCACGTCCACCACGCGGGCAACTCCTCCGGCATCGTGGACGGCGCGGCGCTGGTGGCCATCGGCACCAAGGAGGTCGGCGAGCGCTACGGGCTCACCCCGCGCGCCCGGATCGTCTCCGCGGCCGTCTCCGGCTCCGAGCCGACCATCATGCTCACGGGCCCCGCCCCCGCGGCCCGCAAGGCGCTCGCCAAGGCGGGCCTGACCATCGACGACATCGACCTCGTCGAGATCAACGAGGCGTTCGCGGCGGTGGTGCTGCGCTTCGTCAAGGACATGGGCCTGTCCCTGGACAAGGTCAACGTCAACGGCGGTGCGATCGCGTTGGGGCATCCCTTGGGCGCGACCGGGGCGATGATCCTGGGGACGCTGGTCGATGAGCTGGAGCGCAGGGACCTGCGGTACGGCTTGGCCACGTTGTGCGTCGGCGGAGGCATGGGGATCGCCACGATCGTGGAACGGGTGTAGCGCCGCTGGGGCCGTCGCCGACCGCGGGTGCGTCGTGGTTGCTCGCGCAGTTCCCCGCGCCCCTGAAGGCGTGCGCTGCGCGCAGCCTTCCCCGGTACGCGCCCCTGGAGATGGCGCACGCAGTGCGCATCTCAGGGGCGCGGGGAACTGCGCGACCAGCCCCCACCGGCGGTCAGTCGGCCATGACCCCCAGCCCCTCCCCGGACCCCGCCCCGCCCATCACAGACTTCACGGAGACAAGACCATGACCGAAAGCACCACCATCCGCTGGGAACAGGACGACACCGGCATCGTCACGCTCGTCCTCGACGACCCCAACCAGTCCGCGAACACCATGAACCAAGGCTTCAAGGACTCCATCGCGGCGATCGCCGAACGCGCGGAGGCCGAGAAGGACTCCATCCGCGGCATCATCTACACCTCCGCCAAGAAGACCTTCTTCGCGGGAGGCGACCTCAAGGACATGATGCAGGCGGGCCCCGAGAACGCGCGCGACGCGTTCGAGGCGGGCGTCGCCATCAAGGGCTCCCTGCGCCGCATCGAGACCCTGGGCAAGCCCGTCGTCGCCGCCATCAACGGCGCGGCCCTCGGCGGTGGTTACGAGATCGCCCTGGCCAGCCACCACCGCGTCGCGCTCGACGCGCCCGGATCCAAGATCGGCCTGCCCGAGGTCACCCTGGGCCTGCTCCCGGCGGGCGGCGGCGTGACCCGCACCGTACGCCTGATGGGCATCGCGGACGCGCTCCTGAAGGTGCTGCTCCAGGGCACCCAGTACTCCCCGCAGCGCGCCCTGGAGAACGGCCTGATCCACGAAGTGGCCGCCACGCGCGAGGAGATGACCGAGAAGGCCCGCGCCTTCATCGACGCCAACCCCGAGTCGGCCCAGCCCTGGGACAAGCCGGGCTACCGCATCCCCGGCGGCACCCCCGCCAACCCGAAGTTCGCGGCGAACCTGCCCGCCTTCCCCGCCAACCTGAAGAAGCAGATCAACGGCGCCCCCTACCCGGCCCCGCGCAACATCCTCGCGGCCGCAGTCGAGGGCTCCCAGGTCGACTTCGAGACCGCGCTGACCATCGAGGCCCGCTACTTCACCGAGCTGGTCACCGGGCAGACCGCGAAGAACATGATCCAGGCGTTCTTCTTCGACCTCCAGGCCGTCAACTCCGGCGCCAACCGCCCCAAGGGCATCGAGGCACGCCCGGTCCGCAAGGCCGCCGTCCTGGGCGCCGGGATGATGGGCGCGGGCATCGCCTACTCGTGTGCGCGCGCGGGCATCGAGGTCGTCCTGAAGGACGTCTCCGCCGAGGCCGCAGCCAAGGGCAAGGCGTACTCCGAGAAGCTGTGCGCCAAGGCGGTGCAGCGGGGGCGTACGACCCAGGAGAAGGCCGACGCGCTGCTCGCCCGCATCACGCCGACCGCCGACCCGCAGGACCTCGCGGGCTGTGACGCCGTGATCGAGGCCGTCTTCGAGGACACCTCGCTCAAGCACAAGGTGTTCCAGGAGATCCAGGACGTCATCGAGCCGGACGCGCTGCTCTGCTCCAACACCTCGACGCTGCCCATCACCCAGCTCGCCGAGGGCGTCACGCGGCCCGTCGACTTCATCGGCCTGCACTTCTTCTCGCCCGTCGACAAGATGCCGCTCGTCGAGATCATCAAGGGCGAGCGGACCGGGGACGAGGCTCTGGCGCGCGCCTTCGACCTCGTACGCCAGATCAACAAGACGCCGATCGTCGTGAACGACTCGCGCGGCTTCTTCACCTCGCGGGTGATCGGGCACTTCATCAACGAGGGCGTCGCGATGGTCGGCGAGGGCATCGAGCCCGCGTCGATCGAGCAGGCCGCGGCCCAGGCGGGCTACCCGGCGAAGGTCCTCTCCCTGATGGACGAGCTGACCCTCACCCTGCCGCGCAAGATCCGCAACGAGACCAAGCGCGCCGTCGTGGAGGCGGGCGGCACCTGGGCCGGGCACCCCTCGGACTCCGTCATCGACCGGATGGTCGACGAGTTCGAGCGTCCCGGCAGGAGCGGGGGAGCGGGCTTCTACGAATACGTGGACGGCAAGCGCGCCGGTCTCTGGCCGGGTCTGCGCGAGCACTTCACCAAGCCGGGCACCGAGATCCCGTTCAAGGACATGCAGGAGCGCATGCTCTTCTCCGAGGCGCTCGACACCGTGCGCCTGGTGGAGGAGGGCGTCCTGACGTCCGTCGCGGACGCCAACATCGGCTCGATCTTCGGCATCGGCTTCCCCGGCTGGACCGGTGGCGTGCTCCAGTACATCAACGGCTACGAGGGCGGCCTGCCCGGATTCGTGGCACGCGCGCGTGAGCTGGCCGACCGCTACGGGGAGCGGTTCACGCCGCCCGCGCTGCTGGTCGAGAAGGCCGGCAACGGCGAGAAGTTCAGCGACAACTGACCTGCTGACCCGCGGTTCCGCCCCTGCGGGGCCGGAACCGCGGGCCTCGCCACAACAGGACGCCAAGGCGATCCTGTACGCACCAACAAGCACGAGCTGGAGTGGCTCAGCCTTCCGAGAGCCACTCCCGCAGCTCCTCCTTGAGGGAGCGCTGGAACGCCGTCACCAGGGCCTGCACCACCATCGGCTGCATATGGGCCGACAGGGAGCGCATCGCCGCTACGTGCTCGGGGTCCGACTCCCGGTCCCGGTAGGGCCCCCACACCTCGTCGCGGAAGAGCCGGGACAGCTCGACGGCCGCCGAGCGGGTGTGCTCCATCAGGACCGTGCGCGCCGCCAGGATCGTCTCGTGCGCGATGGGTACGTCGAGGAGTTCCACCCCCAGGCGCAGCAGCCCCGGATCGACGCGGTACGCCCCCGGGAGCTCCGTCGGCGCGACGACCCCCATCGCCGAGAGCCGGTCGAGATCCGCCTCGGTCAGCGCGCGGCCCGTCCTGCGCTCCAGCTCCGCGCGGTCGGTCTCCTCGGCCGCATCGGGGGCCCAGGAGGCCACCACCGCACGGTGGATGGCCAGGTCGTGGGCGCTCAGGTCGGGCGGCAGCTGTTCCAGATACCGCTCGATCGCCGCCAGGGTCATGCCCTGGTGCTGGAGTTCCTCGATGAGCCCGAGCCGGGAGAGATGCTCCTGGCCGTAGTGACCGACCCGGCGCGGGCCGATCACGGGCGGCGGCAGCAGGCCCTTGGTGCTGTAGAAGCGGATGGTGCGGACGGTGACGCCCGCGCGTGCGGCCAGTTCGTCGACCGTGAGCGTCGGCTCGTCGGTGTCCGACGTCGTCGTCATCGTCATGGCAGCGCTTCGCCTCCCCAGTTGTGCACCGATCAGGTGCAACAGTATTGCTGTCTCACCACTGTTGTGAAAGCGTCCCGCCCAGTCACTTGCTTCGTCGATGACGCCAGGAGGCGGTCATGACCACGATCCTGCGACTTCCCGGGGAACCCGCCGACATCACGCTCCCGGCCCTGCTGCTGCGCAACGCGGAGGACCACGGCGACCGCCCCGCACTCTCCTGGCGCACCACCCCGGAAGGGGAGTGGACGACGCTCACCTGGCGCGAGGCCCGCCGCAAGGTCGCCGTTCTCGCCGCCGGGTACACGGCTCTCGGCGTCCGGCGCGGCGAGCACGTCCTGATGATGATGGGCAACCGCCCCGAACACTGGCTGAGCGACCTCGCCCTCGTCCACCTGGGCGCGGTCCCCGTCACCGTCTACAACACGTCGGCCCCCGAACAGATCGCGCACATCGCCCGGCACAGCCGCGCCCGCTTCGCGATCGTCGAGGGCGCCGGCGAACTGGCCCGGTGGGAGCCCCTCCTGTCGGACGACACGGCTCCGCTGGAGCGCCTGGTGGTCGTCGAGGCGGCCGAGGCGGGACCGCACCGCACGTACGGATCCCTGCACGCCACCGGAGGCAGGCTGTTCGACCCGGACGCCTTCGAGAAGGGCTGGCGCGAGTCCCGGGCCGACGATCCGCTGACCGTCGTCTACACCTCGGGCACCACCGGCGACCCCAAGGGCGTCCGCATCACGCACCGCAACGTCGTCCTCAACGGCGTGGCCCTGGACTCCGTCGTCGAGCTCCCCGACTTCGTGGAGCACATCAGCTACCTCCCCTTCGCCCACGTCGCCGAGCGCATGCTCGGCATCTACCTGCCGGTGTTCCGCGTCTCGCACGTACACCTGTGCGCCGATCCGACCGCCGTCGCCGCGACCGCCCGCGAGCTGCACCCCGCGCAGTTCTTCGGCGTCCCGCGCGTGTGGGAGAAGCTGGCCGCGTCCGTACGGGCCGCGCTCGCGGGGCTGCCGCAGGAGCAGCAGGAGTCCATCGAGGCGGCGAACGAGGCGGTACGCGCGCGTGTGGCGTACGTGGAACGCGGCGAAGAACCGTCGGCCGACGTCGAGACGGCGTACCGCGAGGCCAAGGAGCGGGTCCTCGATCCGCTGCTCTCCCTGGCCGGGTTCGACCGCCTGGTGTGGACCGCGAGCGCGGCGGCTTCGATGCCGATGGACATCGTGCGCTTCTGGTCGGGCTTCGGCCTCGTGATCATGGACGCGTGGGGGCTTACGGAGACGACGGGCGTCGTCACCATCAACACCCCGGCCGCCTTCCGGCTCGGTTCGGTGGGCAAGCCCCTGGAGGGCCTGGAGATCCGTACCGACGCCGACGGCGAGATCCTGGTGCGCGGCGCGACGGTCTTCGACGGCTATCTGCTCCCCGACGGCGGTGTCGCGGGGGCCTGCGACGCGGACGGCTGGTTCGCCACCGGCGACGTGGGCCGGATCGACGAGGACGGCTTCCTCTGGCTCACCGACCGCAAGAAGGAACTGATCGTCACCTCGACGGGCAAGAACGTCTCGCCCGCGCTCGTCGAGAACACCCTCAAGGAGCACCCCCTCATAGGCCAGGCCCTCGTCCACGGCGACGGCCGCTCCTACCTGGTGGCGCTGCTCGTCCTGGACACCGAGATGGCCCCCGCGTGGGCCGCGGCGCGGGGCATCACGGGCGACCTGCTGGAGAGCGAGGCCGTGCACGAGGAGATCGCGCGGGCCGTCGAGGCGGCGAACGCGCGCCTCAACCGCACCGAGCAGGTCAAGCGCTACCGGCTCCTGGGGGAGGAGTGGGGCCCCGGCACAGGGGAGCTGACCCCGTCCCTGAAGCTGCGCCGCAGGGTCATCAGGGAGAAGTACGCGGAGGCCATCAACGGGCTCTACGCCCCGTGAGTCACAGGCCGTACACCGTGTGATCATCATGTGTACAGGCCCTGCCCACCATGTGAGAAGTGCCGCTATGTGACGTGTGCCACCGCATGCCGGGCGATCTCTGGGGGAAGGTGTCGCGTCGGTCCACGCACGTCAGGGGTGTCGTGGACCGGAGCACATCCGGACACCGGAGTTTTCCGGGCACCAGAGAGTAGACCCCCCACGTGAGCAAGGAAGCCGTAGACACGGCCGCTGCGGACGCATCCCGCACAGATGCGTCCCAGGCCCCCGCGGACGCGGGCGACGCCGGTTACAGCAAGGACCTCAAGGCCCGTCACGTCAACATGATCGCCATCGGTGGCGCGATCGGAACTGGACTCTTTCTCGGTGCGGGCGGCCGCCTGCATTCCGCGGGCCCCGCGCTCGCCGTCGCGTACCTCGTGTGCGGCATCTTCGCCTTCTTCGTCGTGCGCGCCCTCGGCGAGATGGTCATCTACCGGCCCTCGTCGGGTTCGTTCGTCTCGTACGCGCGTGAGTTCCTCGGCGAGAAGGGTGCCTACGTCGCCGGCTGGATGTACTTCCTCAACTGGTCGACCACCGGCATCGCCGACATCACCGCGATCGCGCTCTACACGCACTACTGGAGCTTCTTCACCGACATCCCCCAGTGGGTGCTCGCGCTGATAGCCCTCGCCGTCGTCCTCGTGATCAACCTGATCTCGGTCAAGTACTTCGGCGAGATGGAGTTCTGGTTCGCGATCGTCAAGGTCGCGGCCCTGGTCGCCTTCATGCTGATCGGCATCTTCCTGCTGGTCACCCAGCACGACGTCGGCGGGCAGACGCCCGGTCTGAGCGTGATCACCGACAACGGCGGCTTCCTGCCGCACGGCCTGATGCCGGTCGTGATCGTCATGCAGGGCGTCGTCTTCGCGTACGCGTCGCTCGAGCTGGTCGGCGTCGCGGCGGGCGAGACCGCCGAGCCGCAGAAGGTCGTCCCGCGCGCGGTGAACTCGATCATGTGGCGCGTGGGCCTCTTCTACGTCGGCTCCGTCGTCCTGCTCGCGCTGCTCCTGCCGGGATCGGTGTACTCGGCCGACCAGAGCCCCTTCGTGACGGTCCTGTCCAAGATCGGCGTCCCCGCGGCCGGTGACGTGATGAACCTGGTCGTCCTCACGGCGGCGATGTCGTCGCTGAACTCGGGCCTGTACTCCACGGGCCGCATCCTGCGCTCGATGGCGATGGCGGGTTCGGCGCCGAAGTTCACCGCGCGGATGAACAAGAGCCAGGTGCCCTACGGCGGCATCCTGCTGACCTCCGCGGTGTGCGTGCTCGGCGTCGGCCTGAACTTCCTCATGCCGAGCCAGGCCTTCGAGATCGTCCTGAACGTGGCGTCCCTCGGCATCATCAGTACCTGGGTGATCATCATGGTCTGTCACCTGGCGTTCGTCCGCCGCGCCAAGGAGGGGCTGATCAGCCGGCCCAGCTTCCGGCTGCCCGGCAACCCGGTCACGGAGATCGTCACGATCCTCTTCCTGCTCGCCGTGCTCGGCCTGATGTGGAAGGACCCGGAGATCGGCCGCAAGACGCTCTACCTCATCCCGATCATCGCCGCGGCGCTCGCCGTCGGCTGGTACGGCATCCGCCGTCGGGTGGACCGCGAGACCGAGGGCCTCTCGAAGTAGCGGTCGATTCTCGAAGTAGCGGTCGAAGCGACTGCCCGAAGCGGTGGCGTCACGTCGGAGAGGACATGTCTCCGGGGTGGCGCCACTTCTTCGTTCGGCAGGCGCGTGGCGGGAATCACTCAACTGCCGTGCAGATGCGCGTTGTTGTGCACTGATGAGCGGGTAGACCGGCTGCATGCAGCTCATTCCCATGCAGCTAGGGCCGATCAACCCGGAAGTCGAGCATCTCGCCGTCGGAGCCGTGCTGTTCGGCACCCTCTATGTCTTCGTCAGGCGCATGGTTCTGCGCGTCAATCGCGTACTGGAGGAGCGGGCCGCGCTCCTCGAAGGGGTCACCGGTGGACCGGCGGCCGACCTGCGGCGCGAGGCCGAGCGGATACGCGCGGAGTACGAGGCGACGCTGGCCGAAGCCCGTCGCGAGGCCGCGCAGGTGCGCCAGCGGGCCCGGGAGGAGGGCGCCGCCCTGATCGCCGCCGCCCGCGAGGACGGCGTGCGCGAACGTGATGAGGCGTTGGTGGGCGGGAAGTCCGTGATCGGGGCCGAGCGCGCCGCAGCGGATGCCGAACTGCGCAGCCACGTAGCGGAGTTGGCGTCCGAGCTCGCGAGCAGGATCGTGGGGGAGCCGGTCGCGGCGGGAACGGGTTCCGGCCGCTAGGGACTACTTTCGCGTCCCACCGGGGGCCGCGCGGCCCACTGGTCTGGCGCCGCGCCCGCTGTCACGGCAGGCTCGCACCATGGAACTCATGGTGCCGGTCAAGGACGGCGAGGTCTGGGCGCACGACTCGGGAGAACCGGGAGGTCCGGGGAGCGGTGCGGGCGCCGCCGCGCCGCCGCTGGTCCTGCTGCACCCGGGCGTCGCGGACTCCCGCGTCTGGGACGGGATCCTGCCGCGCCTCACCCAGGAGCGCCGGGTCATCCGCTACGACGCGCGGGCGTACGGCAGGTCGCCCGCCCCCACCACGTCGTTCACCCTGGTCGAGGACCTCACCGCGGTCCTCGACCACTTCGACGTCGCCCGCGCGTTCCTCGTGGGATCGAGCATGGGCGGCACCACGGCCATCGGCCTCGCGCTCGCCGATCCCGCCCGGGTGGCGGGGCTCGCCCTGCTCGTCCCCGGGATCACCGGCAACCCCGACTTCGTCATGGCGGAGTTCACGGCCGAGGTGGGCCGGCTCGCGCAGGCGGGCGACATGGACGGCATCGCGGCCCTGGTGCTGCGCACGTCCGCCGCCGCGGGGACCGGGGACGACTCCGAAGTACGGGCGCTCATCGGCGCGGTGATTCCGGCCTGGTTCGCCGTCCACCCGCACCAGGTGCCCGACCCGCCCGCCTTCGACCGGCTCGGCGAGCTCGACGTGCCGTGCGTCCTCGCCCTGGGGGAGCGGGACGACCCCGAGGTGGTGCGCTGCAACGAGGAGATGGCGGCGCGCATCCCGGGCTGCCGTCTGGTGCGGCTGCGGGGCAGCGACCACTTCCCGACCCTGCGTGAGCCGGACGCGGTCGTGGACGTCATCCGGGAGGCGTACGCAGCCGCGCGGTAGGTGGTGCCCCCCCGGAGTGGATCGCGCTGACCAGGGCCGTCGCATACTGGCGCATACTGGAACGCACATAAACCGGGCACCTGCCGGGGGGCCCGCCGACCCCTGGGAGCCGCGAGATGCCACACCGCAGCCAGGCTCCCGAGCCGTCCCCGCCCGGCGGGATCCTGTGGGACGTCGCGGGCGACGTCCGCGCCCTGCTGGCCCTGCCCGCGGCGCTCACGATGCAGGTCGCGCATCCCGCGGTGGGTGCCGGCGTCGACACGTACTCCGTCTTCCGCACCGATCCCTGGGGGCGCGGCGAGCGGTCCCTGCGGTCGCTGCAGACCTGGGTGTACGGCGGCGAGAGCGCGGCCGAGGAGGGGCGCAGGCTCCGCGCCCTGCACCAGCACATCCGGGGCACGGACGCGCACGGCCGGGACTACCACGCGCTGACGCCCGCCTACTACGCGTGGGTCCACGCCACCGGGTTCCCCGTCTACCAGCACGCCCAGAAGTACCTGGGCCGGCCCTTCACCGAGGCGCAGGAGCGGCAGCTGTACGCGGAGTGGCTCCAGGTCGGCCGGATCCTCGGCATCCACGACCGGGACATGCCGCAGACGGTCGAGGAGTTCTGGCCCTACTACGCGAAGGTCCTCGCCGACGAGTTGGAGGAGACGGAGGTGGTCCGCGACCTCATCGCCACGGACGCCCCGGTCCCGCCGCCGGACCGCGGCCCCTACCTGCTGCGGGTGACCCTGCGCGCCCTGTGGCCGCTGCTCCTGCCGCCGCTGGCCCGCTTCCGCCGCTTCATCGCGATCGGCCTGATGCCGCCCGACGCGAGGTCGGCCATAGGCCTGCCGTGGACGGACACCCAGGAGCGGAGGCTGCGCCGCTTCGGCCGGTTGACCCGCGCGGTGGTCCCGCTCCTACCGGAGCGCCTGCGCTACCTGCCCCTGGCACGCAGGGCTCGTGCGCACCGGTGATCACCGGCTCCGCCGAGTTCGTCCTCAAACGCCGGACGGGCTGATCCCCCACCCCCCCGGCCCTTAACCGGACGGACTGATCTGCCCGCCCACCGGCCTTTCGCCGGACGCGGGACGAGCTGATCTGCCCGCCCGCCTTTCGCCGGACGAGCTGATCTCCCCCGCCCCCCCGTCCTTCATCCAGCATGCGCCGCCGGGTAATCGGGTGGGTGGGCGGGAGAGAATCGCCGCGAAGCGGCGGCCGGATCAGTGGCCGTGCACACCGTTCGTCGCAGCGATCGACTTCCACGACTTCGGCGCAGCCGGAACCGCGGCGGACCGAGCGATCCCCGCCCCCCGGGCGGCAGGATCAGACGGCCTGGACGGCTGGTACAGCCACGCGTCGAACAGCGCAGCGAGCGGCTTGCCGGACACCTTCTCCGCGTACTTCACGAAGTCACCCACCTTCGCGTTGCCGTACGCGTGCTGCTTCGGCCACCCCTTCAGAATCGCCGAGAAGGACTTCTCGCCGACCTCGTTCCGCAGCGCCTGCAAGGCCAGCGCCCCGCGGTCGTACACGGCGATGTCGAACTGGTTCTCCGGCCCCGGGTCACCCGGCTTGACCTTCCAGAACGGGTCGTCGGCCGGATGCTGGGCGTACACGTAATCGGCCAGCTCCTGCGCCGTACCCTCGCCCTCCTTCTCCGACCACAGCCACTGGCTGTACCGCGCGAAGCCCTCGTTGATCCAGATGTCCTTCCAGCCGTCCACCGACACGCTGTCGCCGTACCACTGGTGGGCCAGCTCATGGACCACGACGGACACGTTCGACCCGTTCGCGAACTGCCTCGGGCTGTAGAACGGCCGCGTCTGCGTCTCCAGGGCGAAGCCGCTCGTCACGTTCGGGACGTACCCGCCCAGAGCGTTGAAGGGGTACTTGCCGAAGACCGTCTCCAGCCACTCCGCGACCTCGGTGGACCGCTCGATGCTCGCCCGCGCCGCCCCCGCGTTGTCGCCGAGGTCCTTGCTGTAGGCGTTCAGGACGGGCAGGCCGTCCGCGGTCTTGTCCGTCGTGATGTCGAACTTGCCGACGGCGAGCGTCGCCAGATAGCTGGCCTGCGGCTTGTTCGAGCGCCAGTTGTAGCGCGTCCAGCCGAGCTTCGAACTCTGCGACTGCAGCACGCCGTTGGAGATGGCCTGCGAGCCGTCCGGCACGGAGACCGAGACGTCGTACGTCGCCTTGTCCAGCGGGTGGTCGTTGGACGGGAACCACCAGGCGGCCGAGTCCGGCTCCTGCGCCGCCACCCCGCCGTCAGGCGTACGCGCCCACGCAGTGAAGCCGTTGATCTTCACCTCGGACGGCTTGCCCGCGTACCGCACGACGACGGTGATCGGCGTGCCCTTGGGCAGACCGGCCGCCGGAGTGATCTCCAGCTCCTGCTCGCCGGACTTCTTGAAGGACGCCTTCTTGCCGTTGACGCGCACCTCGCTGACCTTCAGGCCGAGGTCGAGGTTGAAGCGGGAGAGGTCCTGCGTCGTGGTGGCGTTGATGGTCGCCGTGCCCTCGAGCAGGTCGGTCTTCGGCTGGTACTTCAGCCGCAGGTCGTAGTGCGAGACGTCGTATCCGCCGTTGCCGCTCGCCGGGTAGTAGGGATCGCCGATACCCGGAGCCCCGGGCGTGAAGTCGGCGGCCGATGCCGGGATCGCCAGCAGCAGAGAGGCCGCGAGCGCGCCAGGGGCGATGAGTCTGCGGTGCACAAGAGCTCCAAGTCGTAGGGGCACATCGGTAGATGAGACCGAAGATGATCCGACCTTATTGAGCCCGGTGGCCACGCGTCATGTCCATGGTCGCTCCTGTCACACGATCGCCATTCGGCCGACATGTGCCAAAACGCCCCATGAGCCTGTCGCCGCCGCGCACCGCCCTCTGTCGCGCGGGAGTTGACCGGTGTACCTTCCGCGCCATGCCGATACGTGCGCGACGCACACGCCTGATCCGGAGATCACTCCTCACGGCGGCCCTTGCCGCCCTGCTGGCCACCCTCGTGGCCCCGGGAGCCGCCCAAGGGACGCCTGGCGGCCCACGTGAGAGCAAGCCCGTCTACTCGTACGAGAGCGCGATCCGCGAATCCGTCTGGGTCGACACGAAGCTGGACGGGGACGGCGACGGGAAGTCCGACCGCGTCGCCGTCGACATCGTCCGGCCCCGCGAACCGGCCGCCCAAGGCCGGAAGATACCCGTGATCATGGACGCGAGCCCGTACTACTCCTGCTGCGGGCGCGGCAACGAGAGCCAGAAGAAGACGTACGACGCGGACGGCAACCCCGTCCAGTTCCCCCTTTACTACGACAACTACTTCGTGCCCCGCGGCTATGGATTCGTCGCCGTCGACCTCGCCGGAACGAACCGCTCCGACGGCTGCGTGGACGTCGGCGGCCGCTCCGACGTCCAGTCGGCCAAGGCCGTCGTCGACTGGCTGAACGGCCGGGCCCGCGGCTACACCACCCGCACCGGCGGCAAGGACGCCAAGGCCTCCTGGTCGACCGGCGCGACCGGAATGATCGGCAAGAGCTACGACGGCACCGTCGCGAACGGCGTGGCCGCCACTGGAGTGCGAGGTCTCAAGACCATCGTGCCGATCGGCGCGATCTCCTCCTGGTACGACTACTACTTCGCCAAGGGCGCCCCGCTCTACGACAGCGGCCCCGAGTGGCTCTCGGACTACGTGGAGAGCCCCGAGGCGCGGGCCCGCTGCGCCGCCGTACAGAAACGACTTGTCGACGAAGCGCCCCGCACCGGCGACTGGACCCGCCTGTGGAGCGAGCGCGATTACACCCCGGACGCCGACAAGGTGCGGGCCAGCGTCTTCGCCGTACACGGCATGCAGGACCTGAACGTCCGCACGAAGCACTTCGGCCAGTGGTGGGACGCGCTGGCGAAGGAAGGCGTCGACCGTAAGGTGTGGCTCAGCCAGACCGGGCACGTCGACCCCTTCGACTTCCGCCGGAGCGACTGGGTGCGCACGCTGCACCGCTGGTTCGACCACGAGCTCCTCGGCTACGACAACGGCATCGACCGCGAGCCGATGGCCGACATCGAGCGCGCCCCCGGGCAGTGGACCACCGACCGCGTCTGGCCCCCGCGCACCACGGACACCGTCAAACTCCGCCCCGGCAAGGGCACTTCACCCGGCGTCGGCACCCTCGGCACCCGGCCCGGCACCGGCAGCGAGACCTTCACCGACGACCCGAAGCTGAGCGAGACCGACTGGGCCGCGCAGATCGACACCTCCACCCCGTCGAAGGCCGGGTTCATCAGCAGGCCCCTGGGCCGCGACCTGCGCCTGTCGGGCTCATCCGAAGTGACCGTCACCGCGACCCCGACGACCCGAACCGCCCACCTCTCCGCGGTCCTCGTCGACCTCGGCCCCGCCACCATCCGTGACTACGCGGGCGCCGGCGAGGGCATCACCACGCTCCCCGAACGCACCTGCTGGGGCCCGAGCACCGGCGGCGACAGCTCCTGCTTCAAGGAGACGCGGGCGAAGACCGCCGACGTCGACTACACGGTCTTCAGCCGCGGCTGGGCCGACCTCGGCAACTGGGCCGACGAGCACAGGGGCCGACCCCTCACGCCGGGCAAGAAGCACACCATCACCCTCGACCTCGCCGCGAGCGACCACGTCGTACCGAAGGGCCACCGCCTCGCCCTGATCGTCGCGGGCACGGACAAGGACCTCATCGACCCCCCTGCCGACACCCCGACGCTCGCCATCGACCTGTCCCGCACCTCCGCGAAGGTCCCGCTGGTCGGCGGCGCCGACGCGCTGCGCACCTCCTCCGAGACCGTCACCCCCCACGGATCCCGTCTCGACGGCGTGGCCCCGCCGCGTTCGTTCCGCCCCGTACCTGGAGGCAGCCCTTCATGAGAGCCCGCACCGGCCGCACGCCCCGCATCCGCACCCTGGCCCTCGCCTGCGCCACCGCCGCGCTCGCCGCACCGCTCCTGACCGTGCCCGCGCAGGCGACCTCGACCCCGCCGCGCACGGGATTCGAGGAGAGCGACGGCGCACGCTGGACCAGCCAGCCCGAGGAGCAGAAGCTCCTCGCCGCCGTCGACAAGGCGACCGACCGGGTCTCCGTCTCCCGCATCGGCACCACCGAGCAGAACCGGCCCGTGCAGCTCGTCCGCATCGGCGAACGCCCCACGAAGAACACCGTGTTGCTGATCTGCAGTCAGCACGGAGACGAGCCGTCGGGCCGCGACGCGTGCCTGTCGACCATCCGCGACCTGGCGTACGCGAAGGACAAGAAGACCCGCACGTTCCTCTCCCGCACCACGCTCCTCGTCGTCCCCACGGCCAACCCGGACGGCCGCGCCGCCGACACCCGCGGCAACTCCGACGGCGTCGACATCAACCGCGACCACATCGCCCTGAAGACCGCGGAGGCCCGCGCCATGGCCGCCGTCATCCGCGACCGGCAGCCGGACTCCATCTACGACCTGCACGAGTACGGAGCGACTCCGAAGTACTACGACAAAGACCTGTTCGACCTGTGGCCGCGCAACCTCAACACCGACGAGGCGGTGCACGACGAGGCGCGGACCCTCTCCGAGCGGTATGTCAGGCCGGCCGCCAACAAGTCCGGACACACCACGGGAACGTACGGAATCTGGACCGATCCCGTGACCGGTGACCCCATCAAGCAGACCGCGGGCGACGGCCAGGAGCGCATCCTGCGCAACGTCTCCGGCATCAAGCACGCGGCGGGACTGCTCATCGAGAGCCGCGTCGATCCGCTCACCGACGCGGAGAAGGACGACGAGGCGCTGAACAACCGGCGCCGCGTGAACTCCCAACTCTCCGCGCTGGGTGGCCTGTTCGCCTACGCCGACGAGCGACGCGGTCAGCTGGAGGCGGCCACCGGAGCGGCCCGCGTCGAGGGCTTGCGCGATCGTGGGCCCATCTACCTCGGCGGCGCCGACAACGACCCCGCCGAGCCGTCCGAAGTGATCCAGGACCCGCCCTGCGGCTACCGCCTGGACGCCGCGCAGTACGGCGACATCAAGGACGAACTCGCCCTGCACGGAGTCAAGGTCAAGAGGGACGGAAAGGGCGCCTATGTGCCGTTGCGGCAGTCCGCGCGGGCCCTCGTACCGTTGCTGCTCGACGAGCGCGCGCCCTACCACCTGGTCACAGGATCGCCCGACACCCGCTGTTGAGTGATTGATAGGTGCGTCACATGTGGTACTGGGTAGCGGACCACAGAGTTCGTACGAATGCTCAACCGTGAGAGGTGTGCTTGTGACGCAAGACCAACAGAAAGCGGACGGCGGGGGAGGGGACGGGCATCTGATGCATGCCGCTCACGACGGCGCGCGTCCCCAGACCGACCGCATCGTGTTCGGTGTGACCGCCGTGCTCACCCTGGCCTTCGTGGTCTGGGGCGCCGTCGCCACGGACTCGCTCGAGAGCGCTTCCACGAAGATGCTCAACGGCCTGATCCACAACGGTGGCTGGGCCTTCATGCTGGCGGCGAGCGGATTCGTGGTCTTCGCGCTCTGGCTCGCCGTCAGCCGGTACGGGAAGATCACCCTGGGTGAGGAGGGCGAGGACCCGGAGTTCCGCACCGTCTCCTGGGTCGCCATGATGTTCAGCGCCGGTATGGGCATCGGCCTGATGTTCTACGGCGTGAGCGAACCGCTCGCCCACTTCACCACGCCCCCGCCGGGCACCGATCCCGCCGACTCCGCGGCGAAGATGGAAACGGCGATGTCCACCACCCTCTTCCACTGGACGCTCCACCCGTGGGCGATCTACGCGGTCGTGGGTCTGGCCATCGCGTACAGCACCTTCCGGCGCAAGCGCAGGCAGACCATCAGCGCCGTCTTCACGCCGCTCATCGGCGAGAAGCGCGCGAACGGCGCCTGGGGCAGGGTCATCGACATCATCGCCATCTTCGCGACGCTCTTCGGCTCGGCGGCATCGCTCGGCCTGGGCGCCCTGCAGATCGGCAGCGGTTTCGAGGTCCTTGACTGGATGGACAACGCGAGCACGGGTCTGCTCGTCTCGATCATCGCCGTCCTGACGGTGGCCTTCGTGGCGTCCGCCATCTCCGGTGTGGAGAAGGGCGTGCAGTGGCTCTCGAACATCAATATGGTGCTCGCGCTGCTGCTCGTGGTGTTCGTCTTCATCGCGGGCCCGACCGTCATCATCCTCGACCTGGTGCCGACGTCCATCGGCGCCTACCTCGGCGACCTGCCCCAGCTGGTGGGGCGCACCGAGGCGTCGAGCGGCAAGGGCGTGTCGGACTGGCTCGGCAGCTGGACGGTCTTCTACTGGGCCTGGTGGATCTCATGGACGCCCTTCGTGGGCATGTTCATCGCCAGGATCAGCCGTGGGCGCACGATCCGGCAGTTCGTGGGCGGCGTCATCCTGGTGCCCAGCACCGTCAGCCTCGTCTGGTTCGCCGTCTTCGGCGGATCGGCGATGAAGGTCAAGGAGCGCGGCGGCCTCGGTGGCGAGTCGACCCCCGAGGGCCAGCTCTTCGGCCTGCTGCACGAGTACCCGATCGCCACGGGGACGAGCCTGCTCGTGATGATCCTCGTGGGTATCTTCTTCGTCTCGGGTGCCGACGCCGCGTCCATCGTCATGGGCACGCTCTCCCAGAAGGGCGCGCTCGAACCCGGCAAGCTCGTGGTCGTCTTCTGGGGCGTCGTGACGGGAGCCGTGGCGGCGATCATGCTGCTCATCGGCGACGGTTCGGGGAACGCCCTGCAAGGCTTGCAGAACCTGACGATCCTGGTCGCCGCGCCCTTCGTGCTCGTCATGATCGGGATGTGTGTGGCGCTGATGCGGGACCTGCGCCACGACCCGCTGATCGTCCGGGGCGAGCACGGCACGGACGCCGTCGAGAAGGCCGTGATCGCGGGCCACGAGCAGTACGACGGTGACTTCGAGCTCCGCATCGGCCCGAGCGACAACGGCAACGACGACGAGGAGAGCGGGGCCACGAAGGTCTGAGTTCTCTGCGCTCTCAGGAGGCGGCCGTCTCGTTCGCGAGGCTGTCGCCTCCTGCGCGTCGTCGTCCAGCCGGGGCACGCCTTGTACGCCATCGACCATGCGTACGCAGACCGGGGTCACACCACGGTCATCCGTCCCGTTCGTCCCGGAAACGTAGCGGAATGCGTCATGCCGTGCTCACATCACACCCCAGATGGGGATACTCACACCATGTCTGCCGAGTACGCGACCTTCGGCCTGGCACCGGCCATCCGCGCCGGTGGAGTCCTCGCCAACGGTGAGTATCAAGTCCACCGCGATTTCGTCGACTTCATCGTGAACGGTCGTCCGCTGCTGTTCCAGCTCTCCGACCTCGACGCCGTCTCCCCGCTCGCCTCCGACGTACCACCCGCGATATTCACCCACCACGTACGCGGACTCCTCCTGGAGGCGCGGGCGCCCCTGCACGACGACCGTCACGTCATCTACGGCTGCCCGGAGTGCGAAGGCCTGGAGTGCGGGGCGGTCACCGCGGTCATCGAGCGGGCACCGGACGGCTCCGACGCCTACGTATGGCGGGACTTCGCCTGGCAGACCGCCGAGCGGGCCGATCTGGAGCTCAACGGCTACCACGGCATAGGGCCCTTCCGCTTCGAAGGCGGCCAATACCGCGACGCACTGGGGCAGTTGCTGACCCAGGTCGAGCCGGTGGCGCGGCGCAGGGTGCTCCTGATCGGCGCCCGGGTCGCCGTCCTCGCCAAGCTCGCGGCGGCGCTGCGCACGATCGGCGTCGGCGCCGAGATCGCGGCGGACGCGGCGGGAGTGCCGCCGGACGAGCTGCGGACGTACGGGGCGGTGGCCTTCGGGCGGGCTGTCCCGGCAGCCACGCGCGACGGGGTGCGTGCGGCGTTCGAGGGGGCGGGGATCCAGGTGGCGTACGTCGACGGCCTGGCCGCGATAGTGCCCCTCCTGGTCGCGCAGATCGAACACGCCCTGGACCGCAGCCCGTTGGAGCGCCGCCGCCTCACGCGGTTCGCGGCGGCGGACGGCTCCGCGGACGTGGAGATCACCTCGACCTGCCGGGTCCAGCTCATCGCGTACCGCCTGGACCGGCTCTCCCGCACCCAGGTCCACGAGGTCTTCGACGGCGTCCTTGAGCCCGGGGAGCACCGGGTCGCGCTGGACGCGAAGGCGACCAAGGGGGAGTCGTTCGTGGTGGCGCGGACGCCGGACAGCGTTCTGGTGGCGCCGATAGTGAGGTAGCCCCCCCGCACCCCTCAACTGGCCTGTGACTCAGCTCACATTCGTGACTTGTCACGCCAGGGCGGGCCCGTCTGTCCCATGGGCGTCACCGACACGACGCCCCCGGAACCGGGGCACGAGCGCGGGAGTTGCAGATGAAGAGCGAGCACCGGATCGTCGTCCTGGGCGCCGGCTACACCGGCCTGCTGTGTGCGATCCGCCTGGCACGCCGCACCCGGCGGACCGGCGTGCGCGTCACGCTGGTGAATCCGTCGCCCCGGTTCACCGAGCGGCTGAGGATGCACCAGGTGATCGCGGGGCAGGAGTTGGCGGACCATCAGATCCCCGAGATCCTCGACGGGACGGGCGTCGTGTTCGTACGGGGCGCCGCGACGGCCATCGACACCGAGAGCCGCACGGTGGCGGTCGACACCCCGGACGGCCCTGCCGACCTCGCCTACGACAGCCTGGTGTACGCCCTCGGCAGCTCCACCGACACCAGCACGGTCCCCGGTGCCGACGAGCACGCCGTCACCCTGAACAGCCCGCACGCGGCACGCCACTTCGCGCAGAAGCTCGCCGAACTGGCCCGCACCGGCGGCGCGGTGAACGTCTGCGGCGGCGGACTCACCGGCGTCGAAGCCGCCACCGAGATCGCCGAGAGCCACCCCGGACTCCGGGTCACCCTGATCAGCCGCGGCGAACCCGGCCCCCTGATGAACGCGAAGGCGCGCGCCCACCTGTACGCGGCGTTCGAGCGCCTCGGCATCACCCTGCGGGTCGGCGCCGCCATCGGCAAAGTCCTTTCCGACGGCGTCGAGTTGGCCGACGGCACGCTCGTCCCCTCCGATGCCTGTCTGTGGACCACCGGCGTGCGCGTCCCGGCCCTGGCCGCGGATTCCGGCATCGCCGTCGACGAGCGCGGCCTGATCCTGGTCGACGCCACCCTCCGCTCGACCTCGCACCCGGAGATCCACGCGATCGGCGACGCGGCCGCCGTCCGCCAGGCCTGGGGCCAGGTCCACGGCACCTGCCAGAGCGGCCTGCCCGTCGCCGCGTACACCGCCGACGCCCTGGCGCGGCGGCTGCGCGGCAAGAGCGTCAAGCCGTTCCGCTTCGGCTACTTCCACCAGCCCGTCAGCCTCGGCCGCCGGGACGCCGTCATCCAGTTCACCCACGCCGACGACACCCCGCGCCGCTGGTTCCTCGGCGGCAGGGCGGCCGTCGCCTACAAGGAGACGATCAGCGGCAGCCCGCTGAAGATGTACCGCCTCAGCAAGCGGATCCCCGTCTCGGCCTCCCTCTCCAAGGGGGGCCGCGCGACCCGCCCCGGGGCGAGCGCCCGATAAGGGTCCTGCTCCTGCTCCCTCCTGCTCCCTGCTGCTCCCGGCGTGCGGCGAAATCCCCGATTCCCATGACCTCGGCGCCGCACCGGCATGCCACCAACACCCCATTCTCATCAAGGAGTTCGCCTCATGACCGCAATCGCCTCACCCGCATCGGCCACCACCGCAACGCCAGCCACCTCTCGCCGCCTGGCCCTCACCGGGATCGCGTTCGCCGTCCTGTTCATCGCGAGCCTGGTCTTCTCCGGCCTCGCCGGAAGCGCCACCTACCCCTCGCCGTTCGACGCGGACAAGGCGACGGAGGCGTACTTCGCCGACAACGGAGGCGTCGTCGTCGGCATGAGCGTCCTTCAGTTCCTGTCGGCCGTGCCGCTCGCCGCGTTCGTCCTGGCGCTGACCAGGAGGGCGGGCGCGGGCCTCGCGCGGGCGAGCGGCCTGTGCGCCGCGGCGGGCCTGGCCGCGTGCGCGCTGATCGGCCTCGCCATCCCCGTACTCGACGCGAGCGGCGACACCCTGCACACCCTGCACCGGCTCACCTTCATGGCGGGAGGCCCCGCCCACGTCCCGTTCCTGGGGATCCTCGTCGGCGCGAGCGCACTGGCGCTGCGTACGTCGGCTCCGCGCTGGACCACGGTCGTCGGACTCGTCTCGGCGGGCCTCTGCCTCCTGTCGGTCCTCGCCTTCGTGAGCGAGTCGGCCATGCCGCTCCTGCCGCTCGGCCGGTTCACGGCGATCCTCTGGATCGTGGCCACCGCCATACGGGCGGCGCGGCTCCGCAAGTGAAGAGGTGCGGTGCGGGCCCCGAACACCTTGTCGCCCCGTTCGCCACGCTGGGAACATGCCCCGATGACCGACGCCACGCCCGTACTTGACCCGTTCCTCGAGCACCGGCGACTGCTGCACTCCACCGCCTACCGGATGCTGGGCAGCGTCGCCGATGCCGAGGACGTCCTGCAGGACGCGTGGCTGACCTGGAACGCGGTGGACCGCGACGCGGTCCGCCACCCCAAGGCCTACCTCGTGCGCACGGTCACCAACCTGTCGCTCAACCGCCTCACATCGGCGCGGGCCACTCGCGAGACGTACATCGGGCCGTGGCTCCCCGAGCCCCTGCTGACCTCACCCGACATAGCCGAGGAGAGCGAGATGGCCGACACCGTCTCCACGGCCATGCTGGTCGTCCTCGAATCCCTCAGCCCGGTGGAGCGCGCGGTCTTCCTGCTCCGCGAGGTCTTCGGCTACTCGCACGCGGAGATCGCCGAGACAGTGGAGCGCCCCGAGGCCACCGTCCGGCAGATCGCCCGCAGGGCCCGCGCCCACGTCCAGGCCCGGCGCCCCCGCTTCGACACCGACGCCGACCAGCGCCGCCAGGTCACCGCGCGTTTCCTCTCGGCCTGCTCGGGCGGCGACCTGAACGCGGTCATGGAACTTCTCGCCCCCGACGTCACCGCCTGGTCCGACGGCGGCGGCAAGGTCACCGCGGCCATCCGTCCGCTGCACGGCACGGACCATGTGGCGCGCTGGTTCCTCGGCGTCCTCGCCAAGCCCGCGCTGACGGGCGTCACCCTGGAGCCCGCCACGGTCAACGGCGAACTGAGCGTCCTCTTCAAGCTGGGCGACTACGTCGGCGGGTGCCTGACCTACGACCTCACGGACGGCTTGATCCACAACATGCGCTTCCAGTTCAACCCCGACAAACTGAGCGGCCTGCACCTTCCGTGACGCCATGCTCCGTCGGGTCCGCCCCGCGCCTCGCCTAAACTCGACCCCCTGATGACCGCAACCCTCGTCGCCAAGAACCTCGCCGCCGGCCACGGCGACCGCTCCCTCTTCTCCGCCCTGGAGCTGGTCGTCGCCCCCGGCGACGTCATCGGCCTGGTCGGCGCCAACGGCGCCGGCAAGTCGACCCTCCTCCGCCTCCTCGCGGGCCTGGACACCCCGGAGACCGGCGAACTCCGCCTCTCCCCGCCCAGCGCCGCCGTGGGCCACCTCCCGCAGGAGCCCGAGCGCCGCCCCGGCGAGTCCATCCGCGGCTTCCTGGCCCGCCGCACCGGCGTCGACGAGGCCCAGCGGACCATGGACGAGGCCACCCAGGGCCTGGTCGACGGCACCCCGGGCGCGGACGACGCGTACGCGACCAGCCTGGAGCGCTGGCTGGCCCTCGGCGGCGCCGACCTGGACGAGCGCGCCGACGAGGTCGCCGCCTCGCTGGGCCTCGACGTCAGCCTCGACCAGCCGATGACCTCCCTCTCCGGCGGCCAGGCCGCCCGCGCGGGCCTCGCCTCGCTCCTCCTCTCCCGCTACGACGTGTTCCTCCTGGACGAGCCCACCAACGACCTCGACCTGGCGGGCCTGGACCGCCTGGAGAGCTTCGTCCGCGGACTGCGCGCCGGCACGGTGGTCGTCAGCCACGACCGCGAGTTCCTCACCCGCACGGTCACCAAGGTCCTCGAACTCGACCTGGCCCAGCAGCAGATCAACCTCTACGGCGGCGGCTACGAGGCCTACCTGGAAGAGCGCGAGGTCGCGCGGCGCCACGCCCGCGACGAGTTCGACGAGTACGCCGACAAGAAGTCCGCCCTCGAGGGCCGCTCCCAGATGCAGCGGTCCTGGATGGACAAGGGCGTCAAGAACGCCCGACGCAAGGCGGGCGACAACGACAAGATCGGCCGGAACTTCCGCAGCGACGCCAGCGAGAAGCAGGCGTCCAAGGCCCGCCAGACGCAGCGCATGATCGAACGGCTCGACGTCGTCGAGGAGCCCCGCAAGGAGTGGGAGCTGCAGATGGAGATCGCGTCGGCGCCGCGCTCCGGCAGCGTCGTCGCCACGCTGCGCGACGCGCAGGTGCACCGCGGCCACTTCACGCTCGGACCCGTGACGCTGCAGATCGACTGGGCGGACCGCGTCGCGATCACCGGCGCGAACGGCGCGGGCAAGTCCACCCTGCTTGGCGCCCTGCTGACCCGCATCCCCACCGACGCGGGCCACGCCACGCTCGGCTCAGGGGTGCTCGTCGGCGAGGTGGACCAGGCCCGCGCGCTGTTCCACGGCCCGGAGTCGCTCCTGGACGCGTTCTGCGCGGCCGTCCCCGACACCGAGCCCGCCGAAGTGCGCACGCTGCTCGCCAAGTTCGGCCTGAAGGCCGCGCACGTCCTGCGCCCCGCGGCGACCCTCTCCCCGGGCGAACGCACCCGGGCGGGCCTCGCCCTGCTCCAGGGCCGGGGCGTCAACCTCCTGGTCCTCGACGAGCCGACGAACCACCTCGACCTGCCGGCCATCGAGCAGCTGGAGTCGGCCCTCGACTCGTATGAGGGCACGCTGCTCCTGGTGACGCACGACCGCAGAATGCTCGATGCCGTACGGGTCACGCGCCGTCTGGAGGTGACGGAGGGCAAGGTGACCGAACTGTCACCCTGACCTCCCTCGGTCCTCCGGGATCCCGGATCAGCGCTTCTTGGGGTCCAGTAGTCCGGCCCGGCGCAGCGCGTCGGCCATCGCGTCATTGGCCGGCGGCGGCCCCTGCCGCTTCTGCTGGCGCTGGCCTCCCTGGCCCTGGCCCTGACCGCCTTGCCCGCCCTGCTGGCGCGGGGGCCGCTGCCCGCGCTGCTGCGGCGGACGCGCGCCCCGCTTGGGCTGCTCCTCGCCCGCGGGGCTCGCCTCGTCGTCCAGGCGCAGCGTCAGCGAGATCCGCTTGCGCGGAATGTCGACGTCCATCACCTTCACCTTGACGATGTCGCCCGGCTTCACCACGTCCCGCGGGTCCTTGACGAACGTCCTGGACATCGCGGAGACGTGCACGAGCCCGTCCTGGTGGACGCCGATGTCGACGAAGGCACCGAACGCCGCCACGTTCGTGACGACACCCTCCAGGACCATCCCGGACGCGAGGTCGGAGATCTTCTCGACGCCGTCCTTGAAGGTCGCCGTCTTGAACGCGGGCCGCGGGTCGCGGCCCGGCTTCTCCAGCTCCTTGAGGATGTCGCTGACGGTCGGCAGACCGAAGGACTCGTCCACGAACTCGTCGGCCCGCAGCGAGCGCAGCGTGCCCGTGTCGCCGATGAGCGAGGCGACCTCGCCGCCCGTCTTCTTGGCCATCTTGCGCACCACCGGATACGCCTCGGGGTGCACGGCGGAGGCGTCCAGCGGGTCGGTGCCGCCCCGGATGCGCAGGAAGCCCGCGCACTGCTCGTACGCCTTGGGGCCCAGGCGTGCCACGTCCTTGAGGCCCTTGCGCGAGGAGAAGGGGCCGTTCGTGTCGCGGTGCGACACGATGTTCTCGGCGAGGCCCGCGCCGATGCCGGAGACCCGGGAGAGCAGCGGGGCGGACGCCGTGTTCACGTCCACGCCGACGCCGTTCACACAGTCCTCGACGACCGCGTCGAGCGAGCGCGAGAGCTTCAACTCGGAGAGGTCGTGCTGATACTGGCCGACGCCGATGGACTTAGGGTCGATCTTCACCAGCTCGGCGAGCGGGTCCTGGAGGCGCCGGGCGATGGAGACGGCGCCGCGCAGCGACACGTCCATGTCCGGCAGCTCCTGCGAGGCGAAGGCCGAAGCGGAGTACACCGAGGCGCCCGCCTCGGAGACCATCACCTTGGTGAGGTTCAACTCCGGGTGCTTGGTGATGAGTTCACCGGCGAGCTTGTCCGTCTCGCGGGACGCCGTGCCGTTCCCGATCGCGATCAGGTCGACCGCGTGCTCCTTGGCCAGCTTCGCGAGCGTGGCGAGCGACTGGTCCCACTTGTTCGCGGGGACATGCGGGTTGATGACGTCCGTGGCCACGACCTTGCCGGTCGCGTCGACCACGGCGACCTTCACGCCCGTCCGGAAACCGGGGTCGAGCCCCAGCGTCGCGCGCGTGCCCGCCGGTGCGGCGAGCAGCAGGTCGCGCAGGTTCGACGCGAAGACCCGCACGGCCTCGTCCTCGGCGCCCGTGCGCAGGCGAAGGCGCAGGTCGATCCCCAGATGCACCAGGATGCGGGTCCGCCAGGACCAGCGCACCGTGTCCTGGAGCCACTTGTCCCCGGGACGGCCGCGGTCGACGACGCCGAAGCGGTGGGCGACCATCCCCTCGTACGAGGACGGTCCCTCCGTGGCCTCCTCCGGTTCGAGGACGAGGTCGAGCACGTCCTCCTTCTCGCCGCGCAGCATCGCGAGGACGCGGTGCGAGGGCAGGTCCTTGAAGGGCTCGGCGAAGTCGAAGTAGTCGGCGAACTTGGCGCCCGCCTCCTCCTTGCCGTCGCGGACCTTCGCGGCCAGACGGCCGCGCACCCACATGCGCTCGCGCAGCTCGCCGATCAGGTCGGCGTCCTCGGAGAACCGCTCGGCGAGGATCGCGCGGGCGCCGTCCAGCGCGGCCTGCGGGTCGGCCACTGCCTTGTCGGCGTCCACGAAGGCCGCGGCGGCGGCGAGGGGATCCACCGACGGGTCGCCGAGCAGGCCGTCGGCCAGTGGTTCGAGTCCTGCCTCGCGGGCGATCTGCGCCTTCGTGCGGCGCTTCGGCTTGAAGGGCAGGTAAATGTCCTCGAGGCGCGCCTTGGTGTCGGCCGCGCGGATCTGCGCCTCCAGCTCCTCGGTGAGCTTGCCCTGCTCGCGCACCGATTCGAGGATCGAAGCGCGCCGCTCCTCGAGCTCCCGCAGATAACGCAGCCGCTCCTCGAGCGTGCGCAGCTGCGCGTCGTCGAGCATCTCGGTCGCTTCCTTGCGGTAGCGAGCGATGAAGGGCACCGTCGAGCCGCCGTCGAGCAGGTCGACGGCGGCCTTCACCTGCCGCTCCCGTACGCCGAGTTCTTCGGCGATCCTGCCTTCGATCGATGCTGGAGTGGACGTCTGCAGAGGTGCCACGTTTCCCGCCTTCTCACTGGGGTTGCGGGGCAATTGTGGCAGGTGGCACCGACAGCGGGGGGATCAGACCCGGCGTGCCCGCCCCGGGCGGCCTCCCGACCGGCGGCCCGACCCGCGGCCCGATCGGCGTGTGGAGCTCGAGGCGCCGCCGAAGAGCCGGGCCACGGCGCGGAACGGCAGCGTCACCACGGTGGCGAGCGCCGTGCCGATCGTACGCAGGACATCTGCGATCGCTCGGAACACGGGATTTCCCCTTTCGTCGCCCGGCCGGGCGCACGGCGCGCGCGGCCGGAGACGAACGGGTACCTCGCACGGCGCCGTCCATGCCCGCGCCGTGGCCCGACCTGACTGGTCCCCCGTCTACTGCTTGCCGAGCAGGTCCGCGGGGAACGCGCCCGCCTGGAGCGCCGCGCCCGCGAACACCGTGCCCAGCTCCGTCAGGCGCTCGACGCCCGCCGCTCCCAGGTGCTCGTAGGGCGCCCGGTCGAGGCGGTCCGTGGCTTCCTCGACGTCCTTGCGCAGCTCGACGCCGGCCTCCGTCAACTCGGCCACCCCGTCGTGCAGTCCGCGCGCGTGCAGGCGCTGCACGGCGGCGTCCCATTCCTCCTGGTTCCAGCCGCGGGTGCTGAAGTTCCACTTCGGCGTCATGCCCTTGCCGGTCGCCGTGTGGCTCACCAGCGCCTCCAGGCCGTCGAGTTCGGCGTACTGGAGGGCCGTGAGGTGCCCGTCGCCCCGGTGCTCGCGCAGCAGCGTCGCGGCGTGCCAGAGCGCGAGGTGCGGCTGCTCGGGGACCGGCAGGTCCGCGTGGGCGGCGTACAGCGGCCGTGCGGAACGGGAGCAGGCCTCGGTGGCGCGCAGTGCGAGTCCGGCCGCCTCCGCCATCTCGGGGGAGGCGACGGCCTCCTCGCCGAGCAGGCGCCGCAGGGTCGCGTCGACGGCCCGCAGGCGGGCCGCGAGGACGTCCTCGGGGGACACCGTCCGCCAGATCGCCGGCACGTGGCGGGCGACGAGGTCGTGCTTGTAGTTGTAGAACGCCGCCGTGACCACTCCGGCGCCGACCGGTCCCATCGCCGCCGTCCGCACGGCGAAATTGACGGCCTTGGGGTGGGTGATGCCGATCTCGGCCAGCTCGCGCCCCGCGTCGGGCGAGAAGTAGTGCGTCGAGTGCAGCGAATTGAGCACGTTGTGACATCGACGTCCCGCGCGCGGGTGCAGTGCGGCGACCGGGGCGGGGGGCTTGAGAGAAGTCATGGAGGCACGCTACCGACTGGTTGGTATGACGTGAAGCCCGGGGCGCTCGCACAGGAGACGTGCCCCGGCGCCGCATCCGCCGGTGGCCGAAAAGGTGGGGGATTCGGCATTGCGGACATCCCGCGCCAGGTCAAGAATCAGGGAGCATGGAGCAGCGAACTGTCCTGGTCGTCCTCTTCGAGGGGGTCCAGAGCCTCGACGTCACGGGCCCGGTGGAGGTCTTCGCGGGCGCGGCCGCCCACCGCGGCGGCACGCCGGTGTACCGCATCCGCACCGCTTCCCTGGACGGCGCTCCCGTACGTACCTCCAGCGGGCTCACGCTCGTACCGGACTCCTCCCTCGCCGACGCCCCCGTGCCGCACACCCTGATCGCCCCGGGCGGCATCGGCAGCCGCGGGGCCGACCCACTCCTGATCGACTGGCTGCGGACGAACGCCCCGCGTGCCCGGCGCCTGGTCTCGGTCTGCACCGGAGCCATCCTGCTGGCCGAAGCGGGGCTCCTGGACGGCCGCCGCGTGACGACCCACTGGGCGTACTGCGCCAAGCTCGCCCGCGACCACCCCGCCGTCGAGGTCGACCCCGACCCGATCTTCGTCCGTGACGGCCATGTCGCGACCTCCGCGGGGGTGACCGCGGGCATCGATCTGGCCCTGGCCCTCGTCGAGGAGGACCTGGGCAGGGACGAGGCGCTGACGGTCGCCCGCCATCTCGTCGTCTTCCTGCGGCGGCCGGGCAACCAGGCCCAGTTCAGCGCCCAGCTCGCCGCGCAGACCGCCCGGCGCGAACCCCTGCGCGAGGTCCAGCAGTGGATCACCGAGCACCCGGCCGAGGACCTCTGCGTCGAGTCGCTCGCCGCCCGCGCCAGGCTCTCGCCCCGGCACTTCGCCCGCGCGTTCCAGACGGAGACGGGGATGACGCCGGGCAAGTACGTGGAGCGCGTGCGCGTCGAGCACGCGCGGCGCCTCCTTGAGGACACCTCGGGCGGGGTCGAGGAAGTCTCGCGCGCCTGTGGCTACGGCACCCCGGAGGCGATGCGCCGCGCCTTCGTCAAGACCCTCGGAGCGGCGCCCGCCGAGTACCGGCGGCGCTTCCACGCCCCCTTCGCCGCCCAGTCGGCACCCGCCCTCGACCGATAGGCACTCCCATGCAGATCGCCATCGCCCTGTTCGACCGCTTCACCGCCCTGGACGCCGTCGGCCCCTATGACACCCTCAGCCGCATTCCCGGCGCCGAGACCGTCTTCGTGGCGCAGCGCCCCGGGCCCGTCCGGGGCGAGAGCGGCTCCCTCGCGCTCGTCGCCGACCGCTCCTTCGCCGACGTACCGGAACCCGACGTCATCGTCGTCCCCGGTGGCCCGGGGACCAGCGACCACATGGCGGACGAGAGCCTCCTGGGCTGGCTGCGCTCCGCCGACGCCACCAGCACCTGGACGACGTCGGTGTGCACCGGCTCGCTCCTGCTCGCCTGTGCCGGGCTGCTGGCAGGCCGCCGCGCCACCTCGCACTGGCTCGCCCTCGCGGAGCTTGCGAGGCTCGGCGCGGACGCGACGGAAGAGCGGGTGGTGTTCGACGGCAAGTACGTCACGGCGGCCGGGGTCTCCTCCGGCATCGACATGGGGATCGCCCTGATCGGCCGGATCGCGGGTGAGGAGCAGGCCCAGACCGTGCAGCTCCTGACGGAGTACGACCCCCAGCCGCCCTACGACGCCGGTTCCCCGCACAAGGCGCCCGCGCACCTGGTCGAGAGGTTCCGCGCGGGCAGCCGCTTCAGCCAGTAGCGGTGTCGACGGGAGCGCCGTCGCCGGGAGCGCTGTCGCCGGGGGTCCAGGTGAAGCGCGGCTCGCGGCGCTCCAGGAAGGCGGCGACCCCTTCGGCGGTGTCGCCGCCCGCGCGCGCCTGTGCGCCCCAGTGGTCGTCCCGGTCCAGCCGGCCGTCGGCGAACTCCTTGGCCGCGGCCTGCGTCAGCTGCGAGCGCGCGGCGAGGATCCCGGTGAACTCCGCGACCCGCTTGTCCAGTTCGCCCGCGGGCAGCACCTCGTCCACGAGGCCGGTGCGCAGCGCGCGCCGAGCGTCGATCAACTCGCCCGAGAACAGCAGGTACTTGGCGGTCGCGGGCCCCACGAGCGACACCAGGCGCCGGGTCGAGGAGGACGGGTAGACGATCCCCAGCTTCGCCGGAGTGATCCCGAACAGGGCGCCCTCCTCCACGAATCGCAGATCGCAGGCCGCCGCGAGCTGGCTCCCCCCGCCCACGCAGTAGCCGCGCACCGCGGCGAGCGTCGGCTTCGGGAAGGCCGCGAGCGCCTCCTCGGCCCGCACCGCGAGCTCCTGCGCCTCGCCGGGCGACCGGCGCAGCGAGGAGATGTCGGCGCCCGCACAGAAGGTCGCGCCCTCGCCGGTCAGGACGAGTGCCCGTACGGCCGGGTCGGCGGCGAGCCCGGCGAGCAGCGGGGGCACCTGGCGCCACATCTGCGCCGTCATGGCGTTGCGCTTGGCCGGATGGTCGATGACGACGGTGGCGACGCCGTGCGTGACGGCCTGCCTCAGCTGCGGCTCCATGCGCAGGATGCTATCCGCACTACTCGAACGTACGATCAAGAAGGGGCGGCCCTGAGACTCTGCGCAGTGGGGGCAGCAGGACGGAGACGCTGATGGCCCGATCCAAGAGCGCCAAGACCGCCGAGAGCGCCTCGACGAACGCCCAGGGCGCCAAGCAGCTCAACCGCAGCCTCGGCTGGCTGGCCCTGCTGGGCGCGATCCTGGCGGTGGCCGGGCTCGTGGGCCTCGTCTACACGGGCGTGGCCACCCTGACCTCGATGCTCCTCTTCGGCTGGCTGCTCCTGATCGGCGGCGTCGTCGGCCTGCTGCACGCGGTCCAGTCGCGCGGCACGAACTTCTTCTGGCTTGGCGTGGTCGTCGCGGCGCTGAACCTCGCCGCCGGTGTCGTGATCATTCGCAGGCCGGACGTGGCGGCGGAGGCGCTGACCATGTTCGCGGCCCTGCTGTTCCTGACCGGCGGCGTGTTCCGTCTTGTCGGCAGTCTGGTGGTGCGCGGGCCGCAGTTCGGCTGGACGCTGGTGCAGGGCGCCTTCGGACTGCTCCTGGGCATCCTGGTGCTCGGCAACTGGCCCAGCAGCAGCCAGTACGTGATCGGCTGCTTCTTCTCGCTCGCGCTGCTCTTCGACGGCCTGGGGCTGCTCGCCACGGGCCTGGGCGGGCGCCGGATCGTGAGCATGGTCGCGGACGGACCGGCCTCCGAGCGGCCGGAGCGGCCCGAACAACCCATACAACCCGTACAACCCGAAGAAGGCTTCAAAGCGAAGCCGGAGGGACAGGAGTAGTCGCGCGACTGGCGCGGTCGGGCGTCAGTGATCAAATGTCGCCGATAGTCGCTGACTTATGGTCAGTCGTGCGGTCCGGACCAGGGCATTCCCAACACTCGATGTGTGGTGACAATCGAGCGCAAGGGCGGCGACCGGACGATGGACGACGACGGGAGGGGGCCCGGCCCACTCCCTCGGGAGCCCGGAAAGGCGCCGTACGAGGGTGTGTGGCGGTTCACGGCCGCCGCCGTCGACGCCTCGGTGCCCCAGGCACGGCACGCGGTACGCGACCTGCTCTCCCGCCAGGGCGTGCCCGCGTCGGACGACCTCGTGCAGGGCCTGCTCCTGATCGTCTCCGAACTCGTCACCAACGCGGTGCGGCACGCGGCACTGCTCTCGCCCACGCTGGCGGTGGAGGTGGCGGTGGGCGCCGAGTGGGTGCGGGTCTCCGTGGAGGACGACCACCCCTACCGCCCGACGGCCCTGGTGACCGACCACGGCCAGACCGGCGGCCGTGGCCTCCTCCTCGTCCGTGAGATCACGCAGGAGGCGGGCGGTGCCTGTGACGTCGAACAGACGGCGAGCGGGGGCAAGGTCATCTGGGCGGCCCTGCCCTTGAAGGCCAACGGCTCCGTCTGAAAACCCGACGACGCTGTCCGAAACCCAACGCCTGCGTACGGGACGGGAGTTGACTACCAGCCGGTGGAAGGCCCCGTCAGCTCGCGGATCGCGGGGCGGGCCGCGTCCAGGACCGTCATGAACCACGCGGAGAACGGGCCCTTCGCGTGCCGCTGCGCCAGCTCGTCGGCCGTCACGAACGCGGTCTCGCCGACCTCGGACGGGTCGGGCGCCAGCGGCGACTGGACCATCCCCACGAAGAGATGGTTGAACTCCTGCTCCACCAGGCCCGAGTCGGGGTCCGGGTGGTTGTAGCGCACGGTGCCGGCCTCCGCGAGCAGGGAGGGCGAGACGCCCAGCTCCTCGTACGTCCTGCGCGCGGCGGCCGCGAACGGCGCCTCGCCCGGGTAGGGATGGCCGCAGCAGGTGTTCGACCAGACGCCGGGGGAGTGGTACTTGCCCAGGGCGCGCTGCTGCAGCAACAGCCGCCCCTGCTCGTCGAAGAGGAAAACGGAGAACGCCCGGTGCAGCTGCCCGGGCGCCTGATGCGCGGAGAGTTTCTCCGCTGTGCCGATCGTCCTGCCGTCCTCGTCCACGAGTTCCAGCAAGATCGCTTCTCCGGTGCCGTTCGACGAGCTGTTCGCCGCGGTGGCAGGTGTGGTCGGCATACCCATCCTTCGCTTCGGTCTTCGAGCCTCAAGTCTGCCGTACGCGACCGGCCCTCCCGGCAAGGAACCACCGGAGACCACCCTCAGGGGGTCAGTGGCAGAGCTTCGCCTCGTGCTCCGCGTGGCCGACCGGCTCCAGCTGGAAGGTGCAGTGCTCGACGTCGAAGTGGTCGCCCAGGCAGCCCTGTAGTTCGTGCAGCATCTTTTCGTTGCCGATGGCGTTCAGCGTCTCGGTGCTGACGACCACGTGCGCGGAGAGGACCGGCATCCCCGAGGTGATGGTCCAGGCGTGCAGGTCGTGGACGTCCTCGACGCCCGGCAGATCCAGTATGTGCGAGCGGACCTCGGCCATGTCGACGCCCTTCGGCGCGGACTCCAGGAGCACGTTCAGGGTCTCCCGAAGGAGCTTCACCGTACGCGGGACGATCATCAGGCCGATGACGAGCGAGGCGATCGGGTCCGCCGCCTGCCACCCGGTCGTCAGGATCAGGACCGCCGCGACGATCACCGCCAGGGAGCCGAGCGCGTCGGCCATGACCTCCAGGAACGCGCCGCGCACGTTCAGGCTGTCCTTCTGGCCGCGCACCAGGAGCGAGAGGGAGATCATGTTCGCCACCAGGCCGATGACGCCGAAGACGATGGTCAGTCCGCCCTCGGTCTCGGCGGGCGTGATGAACCGCTGGATCGCCTCGTACAGGACGTAGCCGCCGACGCCGAGCAGCAGCAGACAGTTGGCGAGCGCGGCGAGGATCTCGGCGCGGGCGTAGCCGAAGGTGCGGTTCTCCGTCGCCGGGCGGCTCGCGAACTGGATCGCGAGCAGTGCCATGCCCAGGCCGAGCGCGTCCGTCGCCATGTGCGTCGCGTCCGCGATGAGCGCGAGCGAATCCGCCATGATGCCGCCGACGATCTCGACCACCATGACGGTGACCGTGATCGAGAGCGCGATGCGCAGCCGCCCCCGGTACGCGGCCGTCGCGGTCCCCCCGTGCGCGTGTCCGTGATCGTGCCCAGCCCCCATGAAAGCCGCCTCCGTGTGGTCGGTATCGGTCTTCTGTTCCCTGGTCGCGCGTCTGTCGCGATCACAGTGAACTACGGGTGGGGGGTACCCGGCAACACGGCACTGAACACCGTTGTCATATGCTCTGACCTGCGGAAATGACCGCAGGTCAGAGCGCTGACCGATACCGGCGGTGATCAGGGGCGGCGCGCCTCGGGGTGGTGGAGGCACCAGCCCGCCCACGCGGATTCGACCATCTCGCGTACTCCGCGCCTGGCCTCGAAGCCCAGCTCCTTCGCGGCGAGGCCCGCGTCCGCGACGGCGCGCGGGGCGTCGCCCGCGCGGCGCGGCTCGACGAGCGCCGGGCGGTGGTCGCCGGACACCTCGCCGATGAGCGTGACCAGTTCGCGTACGGAAACTCCCTCGCCGCGGCCGATGTTCACCGTCAGATCGCCCTCGGGGTGCTTCTCCATGCGGCGGGCCGCCGCGAGGTGGGCGTCGGCGAGGTCGGCGACGTGGATGTAGTCGCGGACGCACGTGCCGTCCGGCGTGGGGTGGTCGTCGCCGAAGATCCGCGGCGCCTCGTCACGTGTGAGCCGGTCGAAGACCATCGGGATGATGTTGTACACCCCGGTGTCCGCGAGCTCGGGGCTCGCGCCGCCCGCCACGTTGAAGTAGCGCAAGCACACGGTCGCGATGCCGTGCGCCCGCCCGGCGGCCCGCACCAGCCACTCCCCGGCGAGCTTCGTCTCCCCGTACGGGTTGATCGGCACGCACGGGGTGTCCTCCGCCACCAGGTCCACGTCCGGCGGGTTGCCGTACACCGCGGCCGACGAGGAGAAGACGAACCGCTTGATCCCGGCGTCGGCCACCGCTTCGAGCAGCGTCACCAGGCCGCCCACGTTCTCGCGGTAGTAGCGCAGCGGCTGCTCCACGGACTCGCCGACCTGCTTGCGGGCCGCGAGATGCACCACGCCCGTCACGCCGTGCTCGGCGAAGACCCGCCGCAGCAGCTCACCGTCGAGCGATGAGCCCCTGATGAGAGGAATGTCCGCGGGGAGCCTCTCGGGCACCCCGGCCGACACGTCGTCGAGGACGACGACCCGCTCCCCGGCACCGGCCATCGCCCGCGCCACGTGTGCCCCGATATATCCCGCTCCACCTGTGATCATCCATGTCATGGGCGTCGACTTTATGTCGTTTGTGCCGGTCGGACGAAGCGCGGTTTGTGGCTGCCGCCTCCGATCGACCATGATGATCGAGTTGGCGCGGGCTCTCGCAGGCCATGCTTATCGGGCCGTAAACGGGCGGTGAACGCCTGCTTCCCATCATCCGATAGCCTCTGCCGACGTGCCGCCCGGCCGCTGCCGGCCAGGGGCGCCCCTCATCAAGCACGTGCCCGGCGCGAGCCGCGCCGGCAATCAAGGAGTGAGTTCGTCTGTCGACCGCCATCCTGACCGGTCAGCCGGTCCCCGGGTCGCCGCTCGAAGGCGATCTGCGGTCCCTGGGGTTTGACGTCCGCATCGCCTCCGACGCGGCGGACACCGAGACGCTGCTCGCCGCCGCCCCCGCAGGGCAGCGGGTCGCGATCGTCGACGCGCGCTTCGTGGGCCACGTCCACGCACTGCGCCTGGGCCTCACCGACCCGCGCTTCGGCGCGTCGGCGGTCCCCGGCGCCGTCACCGCGCAGCCCGAGGCCCGAGCCGACCTCACCCGCGCGCTGCGCGCCACCGCCGGCTCCGGCAACGGCGGCGGCTCCGCCCTGACGGTCGAGGCGCTCGCCGACCACGTCGCCGAGGCCCTGCCCGCCGAGGGACGCGACGTGCACCGCCCCGACCTGGGCACCCTCGTCGCCACCGTGCCCAGCGATCCGCAGACGCGGAACGAGGCACGCCAGTCCGTCGCCGCCGTCGACGACGAAGCCGTACGCCTGCGCACGGCCGTCAAATCGCGCGACGGCTTCTTCACCACGTACTGCATCTCCCCTTACTCGCGTTACCTCGCCCGCTGGTGCGCGCGCCGGGGCCTGACCCCGAACCAGGTCACCACCGCGTCGCTGCTCGTCGCCCTGATCGCGGCGGGCTGCGCGGCCACCGGCACCCGCCCCGGCTTCGTCGCGGCCGGTCTGCTGCTGCTCTTCTCCTTCGTCCTTGACTGCACGGACGGGCAGCTTGCCCGCTACTCCCTGCAGTACTCGACGCTGGGCGCCTGGCTGGACGCGACGTTCGACCGGGCCAAGGAGTACGCCTACTACGCGGGCCTGGCGCTCGGCGCGGCCAACGCCACGGGCGACGACGTGTGGGCGCTCGCGCTCGGCGCGATGGTCCTGCAGACGTCCCGGCACGTCGTGGACTTCTCCTTCAACGAGGCAAACGCCGACAGCGTCGCCGCGACCGCCAACACCAGCCCCACCGCCGCCCTCTCGGACAAGCTCGACAGCGTCGGCTGGACGGTCTGGCTGCGCCGGATGATCGTCCTTCCGATCGGTGAGCGCTGGGCGCTGATCGCCGTGCTCACCGCGGTCACCACGCCGCGCATCACCCTGATCGTGCTGCTCATCGGCTGCGGCCTCGCCGCCTGCTACACCACGGCAGGACGTGTCCTGCGCTCGCTGACCCGCAGGGCGACCCGCACCGACCGCGCCGCACAGGCACTCGCGGACCTCGCCGACACCGGACCGCTCGCCTCCGCCTTCGCGGCGCTCAGGCCCGGCGGCCTGCCCCTGCCCGCGCCGGCCCTCGCCTTCGCCGGCGGCGCCGTGCTCGTCTGCGTGGCGGGACTCACGTCCTACGGCAGCCCGTGGGTGATCGTCGCCGCGGTGATCTACGTCATCACTTCGGGTCTCGCCGTCGCCCGCCCCCTCGAGGGCGCCCTCGACTGGCTCGTCCCGCCGTTCTTCCGCGCGGCCGAGTACGGCACGATCCTGCTGCTCGCCGCCAAGGCGGACGTGAACGGCGCCTTGCCCGCGGCTTTCGGACTGGTGTCCGCAGTCGCCTACCATCACTACGACACGGTGTACCGCATCCGCGGCGACGCAGGCGCGCCGCCGCACTGGCTGGTGCGGGCGATCGGCGGGCACGAGGGCAGGACGCTGGCGGTCGCTCTGGCCGCCACGCTGCTCACCGACACAGATTTCACCGTCGCGCTCACGGCACTCGCCGTGGCTGTGGCACTCGTGGTGCTCGTCGAGAGCATCCGCTACTGGGTGACCGCTCACAAACGTGGAGCACCCGCCGTACACGATGAAGGAGAACCCGCATGATCGGCCTTGTGCTGGCGGCCGGCGCCGGACGGCGTCTTCGCCCCTACACCGACACGCTTCCCAAGGCCCTGGTGCCGGTCGACGGTGACACCACCATCCTCGACCTGACCCTCGGCAACTTCGCGGAGATCGGTCTGACCGAGGTCGCGATCATCGTCGGCTACAAGAAGGAGGCGGTCTACGACCGCAAGGCGGCGCTCGAGGCGAAGTACGGCCTCAAGCTCACGCTGATCGACAACGACAAGGCCGAGGAGTGGAACAACGCCTACTCCCTCTGGTGCGGTCGTGACGCGGTCAAGCACACGGTGATCCTCGCCAACGGCGACACCGTGCACCCCGTCTCCGTCGAGAAGACGCTGCTCGCCGCCCGCGGCGAGGGCAAGAAGATCATCCTCGCCCTCGACACGGTGAAGAACCTCGCCGACGAGGAGATGAAGGTCATCGTGGACCCCGAGAAGGGCGTCCAGAAGATCACCAAGCTGATGGACCCGGAGACCGCCACCGGTGAGTACATCGGTGTCACGCTCATCGAGGGCGACGCCGCCGACCAGCTGGCCGACGCCCTGAAGACGACCTTCGAGCGCGACCCCGACCTCTACTACGAGGACGGCTACCAGGAGCTCGTCAACCGCGGCTTCAAGATCGACGTGGAGCCGATCGGCGACATCAAGTGGGTCGAGATCGACAACCACGACGACCTCGCCAAGGGCCGGGAGATCGCGTGCCAGTACTGACGAGGCTCATCCCCTCGCCGGTCGTCGTGGACATCCGGCCGGGGGCGCTCAACGACCTGGCCGGGGTCCTGGCCGACCAGCGGATCTGCTCGTCAACCGGCAAGCTCGCCATCGCCATCAGCGGCGGCTCCGGCGCGGTCCTGCGCCAGCGGCTCGAACCGTCACTGCCCACCGCCGAATGGTTCGAGGTGGGCGGCGGCACGCTCGACGACGCCATCAAGCTCGCCGACGCCATCAAGAAGGGCCGCTACGACGCGGTCGTCGGCCTCGGCGGCGGCAAGATCATCGACTGCGCCAAGTTCGCCGCCGCGCGGGTCGGCGCGCCGCTGGTCGCCGTCGCGACGAACCTGTCGCACGACGGCCTGTGCTCGCCGGTCGCCACGCTCGACAACGACGCGGGCCGCGGCTCGTACGGAGTGCCGAACCCCATCGCGGTCGTCATCGACCTCGACGTGATCCGTGAGGCGCCCGTGCGCTTCGTGCGCTCCGGCATCGGCGACGCCCTGTCCAACATCTCCGCGATCGCGGACTGGGAACTCGCGGCGCGCGTGCGCGGCGAGGACATCGACGGGCTCGCGGCCGCCATGGCGCGCCAGGCCGGCGAAGCCGTTCTGCGCCACCCCGGCGGTGTCGGCGACGACGCCTTCCTGCAGGTCCTCGCCGAGGGTCTGGTCCTCACCGGCATCGCGATGTCCGTGTCGGGCGACTCCCGCCCGGCGTCCGGCGCCTGCCACGAGATCAACCACGCCTTCGACCTCCTCTTCCCCAAGCGCGCCGCCAGCCACGGCGAGCAGTGCGGCCTGGGCGCGGCCTTCGCGATGTTCCTGCGCGGAGCCAAGGAGGAGTCCGCCTACATGGTGGAGGTGCTGCGCAGGCACGGCCTCCCCGTGACGCCTGAGGAGATCGGCTTCACCGTGGACGAGTTCGTCCAGGTCGTGGAGTACGCCCCGCAGACGCGCCCCGGGCGCTACACGATCCTCGAGCACCTCAATCTGAATTCCGACCAGATCAAGGACGCATACGCCGACTATGCCAAGGCCATCGGTAGCTGAACTCCGCCCCGTCGTTCACCCCGCAGGGGTGAAGGACCGGCGCAGCGGTGAGCACTGGGCGGGACGCCTGTACATGCGAGAGATCTCGCTGCGCTGCGACCGCTACCTGGTGAACACCAGGATCACGCCCAACCAGCTCACGTATCTGATGACCGTGGCCGGCGCCCTCGCCGCCCCGGCGCTTCTGGTGCCGGGGATCACGGGCGCCGTGCTCGGCGTGATCATGGTCCAGCTGTATCTCCTGCTCGACTGCGTCGACGGCGAGATCGCCCGCTGGCGCAAGCAGTACTCCATGGCCGGGGTCTACCTGGACCGGGTCGCCGCCTACCTGTGCGACGCCGCGGTCCTGGTCGGCTTCGGTCTGCGCGCCGCCGACCTCTGGGGCTCGGGCCGGATCGACTGGCTGTGGGCCTTCCTCGGCACGCTCGCCGCGCTCGGCGCCATCCTGATCAAGGCGGAGACCGACCTCGTCGGTGTCGCCCGGCACCAGCAGGGCCTCGCGCCGGTCAAGGAGTCGGCCTCCGAGCCGCGCTCCTCCGGCATGGCCCTGGCCCGCAAGGCCGCGGGCGCGCTGAAGTTCCACCGGCTCGTGCTCGGCATCGAGGCGTCGCTGCTGATCCTGGTCCTCGCGATCGTGGACTCGGTCCGCGGCGACCTGCTCTTCTCGCGGATCGGTGTCGCCGTCCTCGCGGGCATCGCACTGCTCCAGACCCTGCTGCACCTCGTGTCCATCCTCGCCTCCAGCAGGCTCAAGTGAGTGCGGCGGGGAGCCGGCCCCTGAAGGTCGGCGCGGTCATCATCACCATGGGCAACCGGCCGCAGGAGCTGCGCGCCCTGCTCGACTCGGTCGCCAAGCAGGACGGCGACCCGGTCGAGGTGGTGGTCGTCGGCAACGGCGCCCCCGTGCCCGAGGTCCCCGAAGGCGTACGCACCGTCGAGCTGCCCGAGAACCTGGGCATCCCGGGCGGTCGCAACGTCGGCATCGAGGCCTTCGGCCCCGGCGGCACCGACGTCGACATCCTTCTCTTCCTCGACGACGACGGCCTCCTCGCGAACATGGACACGGCCCAGCTGTGCCGCGAGGCCTTCGAGGCCGACCCGAAGCTCGGCATCATCAGCTTCCGCATCGCCGACCCGGACACGGGGGAGACCCAGCGCCGCCACGTCCCGCGGCTGCGCGCGGCCGACCCGATGCGCTCCTCGCGCGTGACGACCTTCCTGGGCGGCGGCAACGCCGTCCGTACGCGGGTCATGGCGGAGGTCGGCGCCCTGCCCGGCGAGTTCTTCTACGCCCACGAGGAGACCGACCTCGCCTGGCGTGCGCTGGACGCGGGCTGGATGATCGACTACCGCGCCGACATGGTGCTCTTCCACCCGACGACCGCCCCCTCGCGGCACGCGGTCTACCACCGGATGGTCGCCCGCAACCGTGTCTGGCTCGCCCGCCGGAATCTGCCCGCGCTCCTGGTCCCGGTCTACCTCGGCGTGTGGATGCTCCTGACCCTGGCCAGGCGGCCTTCGGGCCCGGCGCTCAAGGCCTGGTTCGGCGGGTTCAAGGAGGGCTGGACGACGCCCTGCGGACCTCGCAAACCGATGAGGTGGCGTACGGTATGGCGGCTGACCCGACTGGGCCGACCTCCTGTCATCTGACAAGCTCGGGTCTGAGAACATCTGGGCCATACCCCGGTCCCTGGCCCATGCCTACGCCCGACCGGCTGCGCATCTGAAGACGAAAGTTTCCACTCGTGAGTGAGACAACGCATGACGGCGGAGTCGCGGTGAGCGCGACTCCGTCGCCCGATGACGGGCTCTCCCGGGCCGATCTCGCCGCCAAGTACGGTCTGACCGTCAGCGGCGCACGACCCGGACTTTTCGAGTACGTCCACCAGCTCTGGGGACGGCGCCACTTCATCCTCGCCTTCTCACAGGCGAAGCTGACCGCCCAGTACAGCCAGGCCAAGCTCGGCCAGCTGTGGCAGGTGGCGACGCCGCTCCTGAACGCCGCGGTCTACTTCTTCATCTTCGGACTGCTGCTCGGCGCCAGGGACGGCATCCCGCACCACATCTACGTGCCGTTCCTGGTGACCGGCGTCTTCGTCTTCACGTTCACGCAGAGCTCGGTCATGGCGGGCGTGCGGGCGATCTCCGGCAACCTCGGCCTGGTCAGGGCGCTGCACTTCCCGCGGGCCTCGCTGCCGATCTCCTTCGCGCTCCAGCAGCTCCAGCAGCTGCTGTTCTCGATGATCGTGCTCGTCATCATCATGTGCGCGTTCGGGATCTTCCCCGCCCTGTCCTGGTTCCTGGTCCTGCCCGCGCTGCTCCTGCAGTTCGTCTTCAACATGGGCCTGGCGCTGATCTTCGCCAGGATGGGCAGCAAGACGCCCGACCTGGCGCAGCTGATGCCGTTCGTGATGCGGACGTGGATGTACGCCTCGGGCGTCATGTTCAGCATCCCCGCGATGCTCGAGGGCAAGGAGGGCGTGCCCAGCTGGGTCGGGGACGTGCTCCAGTGGAACCCCGCCGCCGTCTACATGGACCTGATCCGCTTCGCCATGATCGACGACTACGGCAAGTCGTACCTGCCGGACCACGTGTGGTTCATCGCCGCCGGCTGGGCGATCCTGTTCGGCGTAGTCGGCTTCGTGTACTTCTGGAAGGCTGAGGAGCGTTACGGCCGTGGCTGACGAAGACAAGATCGAAGACACGATCACCGACAAGGGGCACATCCCCACCGTCATCGCGGACGAGCTGCACATCGTCTACCGCGTGAACGGCGCGAAGACCGGCAAGGGCAGCGCCACCTCCGCGCTGAGCCGCATGTTCAAGCGCGGCGAGGAGCGGGGCGTACGCAAGGTGCACGCCGTGCGCGGCGTCAGCTTCACCTCCTACCGCGGCGAGGCCATCGGCCTGATCGGCTCGAACGGCTCCGGCAAGTCGACCCTGCTCCGCGCCATCGCGGGCCTGCTGCCCGCCGAGCAGGGCAAGGTCTACACCGACGGCCAGCCCTCGCTGCTCGGCGTGAACGCGGCCCTGATGAACGACCTGACGGGCGAGCGCAACGTCATACTCGGCGGGCTCGCGATGGGCATGACCCGCGAGCAGATCAGGGAGCGCTACCAGGACATCGTCGACTTCTCGGGCATCAACGAGAAGGGCGACTTCATCACCCTGCCGATGCGCACCTACTCCTCCGGCATGGCGGCCCGTCTGCGCTTCTCGATCGCCGCCGCCAAGGACCACGACGTACTGATGATCGACGAGGCCCTGGCCACCGGCGACCGGAAGTTCCAGAAGCGCTCGGAGGCCCGCATCCGCGAGCTCCGCAAGGAGGCCGGCACGGTCTTCCTGGTCAGCCACAACAACAAGTCCATCCGTGACACCTGCGACCGCGTGCTGTGGCTCGAACGCGGTGAGCTGCGCATGGACGGGCCGACCGACGAGGTCATCAAGGAGTACGAGAAGTTCACGGGCAAGTAGCCCGTCCGTACGTACGAATGCGGCAGGGCCCCGCCGGAGTCAACCCGGCGGGGCCCTGTCGCGTCCTGAGTCTTCGACTGCCCCGTTGTTCTCCCAAGTCTCTCTGGCCCAGGGAAGATTGACGCCAATCGGTGTGTTGTTGTGATGCGCGGAACACCCCGACGATGCAGGCTGCGTTGTACAACGTAAGCTGTAGCGGTGCTGATTCGCGGCAAGTGGGGCGATATCGTGCGGCGCCCCGGCTCATGACATGGTCCGCCTCGCGGCGGGCCGGGCGGCGTGTCCGAAATGGGATGTATTGGGTCGGCAGTGTAGAACGGGAGATGTGACGGCAATGGCTACGGATGATCTCCAGCTACGCGATGCATCCGCCGTCCTCGCGAAGGCCGCGGACGAGAACTTTCCTGTGGCGCCCTTCTTCCTGCCCCGCGCCTGGCGCGGCGACCTCATGGCCGTGTACGGCTACGCCCGCCTGGTGGACGACATCGGCGACGGCGACCTGGCCCCCGGCGGCGCGGACGCCCGCCACCTGGGCGTGGACCCCGAGGCGGCCGAGGACCGGCTGGCTCTCCTGGACGCCTTCGAGGCCGACCTGCACCGGGTCTTCGACTCCACCCCGAAGCACCCCCTGATGCGCGCGCTCCAGCCCACCGTGCGACGCTGCGGCCTGACGCCCGAGCCCTTCCTCGGCCTGATCGCGGCCAACCGCCAGGACCAGCTGGTCACGCGCTACGAGACGTACGACGACCTCGTCGCCTACTGCGAGCTGTCCGCGAACCCCGTGGGGCGTCTCGTGCTCGGCATCACCGGCACCGCGACCCCGGAGCGCATCCGCCGCTCGGACGCGGTGTGCACCGCCCTCCAGATCGTCGAGCACCTTCAGGACGTCGCCGAGGATCTGGGACGGGACCGCATTTACCTGCCCGCCGACGACATGAAGCGGTTTCATGTCCAGGAGCGGGATCTGGCCGCACCGACAGCAGGCGCGTCGGTGCGCGCACTGGTTGCATACGAAGCAGAACGCGCCCGCTGCCTCCTGAATGAAGGCACCCCCCTGGTGGGTAGCGTCACCGGCAGGCTGAAGGTGCTGCTTGCGGGCTTCGTGGCTGGGGGGAGGGCGGCGGTCCACGCGATCGCCGCTGCCGGATACGACGTACTTCCTGGACCGCCCAAGCCCACCAAGCCGCGATTGCTGCGCGAGGTGGGGGCGGTTCTGCGAGGAGAGGGGTGAGCCGGACCGTGGAGTCAGGCCCGAACGTGTCCGCGCCGGTACTCGCCGCATACAGCTACTGCGAGGCCGTGACCGGACAGCAGGCACGCAATTTCGCGTACGGCATCAGGCTGCTGCCCATGCCCGAGCGCCGCGCCATGTCGGCGCTCTACGCCCTTTCGAGGCGCGTGGACGACATCGGCGACGGCGCGCTCGCGCCCGACGTCAAGGCCGAGCGCCTCGACGAGACCCGGGCGCTTCTCGACCGGATCCGCAAGGGCGAGGTGGACGAGGACGACACCGACCCGGTGGCGGTCGCGCTCACGCATGCCGCGACGCGCTTCCCCATCCCGCTCGACGGGCTCGACGAACTGATCGACGGCGTCCTGATGGACGTCCGCGGTGAGACGTACGAGACGTGGGAGGACCTCAAGGTCTACTGCCGGTGTGTGGCGGGAGCCATCGGGCGGCTCTCGCTCGGCGTGTTCGGTACCGAACGGGGGGCGCTCAATGCCGAGCGCGCGCCGGAGTATGCCGACACGCTCGGCCTCGCGCTCCAACTCACCAACATCCTGCGTGACGTTCGCGAGGACGCGGAGGGCGGGCGCACCTACCTGCCGGCCGACGACCTCGCCAAGTTCGGCTGCTCCGCCGGGTTCTCGGGCCCGCAGCCGCCCGCCGGTTCCGACTTCGCCGGGCTCGTGCACTTCGAGGTGCGCAGGGCGCGGGCGCTGTTCGCCGAGGGATACCGCCTCCTGCCCATGCTCGACCGGCGCAGCGGGGCCTGTGTCGCCGCCATGGCGGGCATCTACCGGCGGCTCCTCGACCGCATCGAGCGGGACCCCGAGGCGGTCCTGCGCGGCCGAGTCTCGCTGCCGGGCCGCGAAAAGGCGTACGTCGCCGTGCGCGGTCTCTCCGGTCTCGACGCGCGCACCATCTCCCGACAGACCGTCAGGAGGCGTACTTGATGGGCATCCACGGCGAATGCGGTGAACGTAGGGCAACCTCCCGCAACCGGTGCGCAACCCTCCGCTCCGCCCCGGCGTCCCAGACTGCAACGGCCGAGGGGGAGAGAGCATGAGCGAGGACGACGCGCGATCGGCCGGGGAGGCCGACGGCAATGCGGGCCGGGGGGCGGCCGTGGTGGTCGGCGGGGGTCTCGCAGGCATCACCGCGGCCCTGTCCCTCGCCGACGCGGGGCTGCGCGTGACGCTGCTCGAAGGCCGGCCGCGCCTGGGCGGGCTCGCCTTCTCCTTCAAGCGCGGCGAGCTGACCGTCGACAACGGCCAGCACGTCTATCTGCGCTGCTGCAACGCCTACCGCTGGTTCCTCGACCGCGTCGACGGCACGGCCCTTGCGCCCTTGCAGGAACGTCTCGACGTGCCCGTACTCGACGCCGACCGGGGTCGCCTCGGACGCCTTCGGCGCACCGCGCTGCCCGTGCCGCTGCACCTGGCGGCGAGCCTCGCCACGTATCCGCATCTGTCGCTCGCCGAGCGCGCCAACGTCGGGCGCGCCGCGCTCGCCCTCAAGGGACTCGACCCGGCCGACCCCGAGCTGGACGGCCAGGACTTCGGCAGCTGGCTCACGGCGCACGGCCAGTCGGCGCGCGCGATCGAGGCCCTGTGGGACCTCGTCGGCGTGGCCACGCTGAACGCCGTCGCGGGGGACTCCTCGCTGGGTCTGGCCGCGATGGTCTTCAAGACCGGGCTGCTCTCACGGCCGGGCGCCGCCGACATCGGCTGGGCGCATGTGCCCCTCGGTGATCTCCATGACACGCTCGCCCGCAAGGCGCTCGACTCCGCGGGCGTGCGAACCGAACTGAGGACACGAGTCACCTCCATCTCCCGTACGGACAACGGGGGTTGGCAGGTCGAAGTTCCCGGCGAGGAAATCCATGCGGACACCGTCGTGCTCGCCGTGCCGCAGCACGAGACCCACGACCTGCTCCCGGACGGCGCCATCGACGACCCCGACCGGCTGCTCGCCATCGACACCGCGCCCATCCTGAACATCCACGTCGTGTACGACCGCAAGGTGCTCAAGCGGCCCTTCTTCGCGGCCATCGGCTCGCCGGTGCAGTGGGTCTTCGACCGCACCGACGCCTCCGGGCTCACCGAGGGCCAGTACCTCGCGCTGTCCCAGTCCGCCGCCCAGGACGAGATCGACGCGCCCGTCGCCACGCTGCGCGAGCGCTATCTGCCGGAGCTCGAGCGGCTGCTGCCCGCCGCACGCGGCGCCGAGGTACGGGACTTCTTCGTGACCCGGGAGCGCACGGCCACGTTCGCGCCGACTCCCGGCGTGGGCCGGCTGCGGCCCGGTGCCCGCACCAAGGCTCCCGGCCTGTACCTGGCCGGGGCGTGGACCGCTACCGGGTGGCCCGCGACCATGGAGAGCGCCGTCCGCAGCGGCATCAGTGCCGCCGACGCGGCTCTCCGTGCGCTCGACCGCCCCCGCGGCCACCTTTTCGACGTCGAGGAGGCCGCGTGAAGCCAGCCCTTCTGGGGTCAGGTCCCCAGGAATCCAGCACCGGAACAAGAGGAGAGACTGTGCCGACTGTGCCCTCGGCCGAATCGGCTGCCGACACGGTGGACGTGACCTCACTGCTCGAGCGCGGAAGGACGCTGGCCACCCCGGTGCTGCGGTCCGCCGTGGACCGCCTCGCGCCGCCCATGGACACCGTCGCCGCCTACCACTTCGGCTGGATCGACGCCGAGGGCAACCCGTCGGACGGCGACGGCGGCAAGGCCGTGCGCCCCGCGCTCGCCCTGCTCTCCGCCGAGGCGGCGGGCGCCGCGCCCGAGGTGGGCGTGCCCGGAGCCGTCGCCGTGGAACTGGTGCACAACTTCTCGTTGCTGCACGACGATCTGATGGACGGCGACGAGCAGCGCCGCCACCGCGACACGGTGTGGAAGGTGCACGGCCCGGCCCAGGCCATCCTCGTCGGCGACGCCCTCTTCGCGCTCGCCAACGAGATCCTCCTGGAGATCGGCACCGTCGAGGCGGGCCGCGCCACGCGCCGCCTGACCACCGCGACCCGTGCCCTGATCGACGGCCAGGCGCAGGACATCTCCTACGAGCACCGCGAGCGGGTCACCGTCGAGGAGTGCCTGGAGATGGAGGGCAACAAGACCGGCGCCCTGCTCGCCTGCGCGGTCTCCATCGGCGCCGTCCTCGGCGGCGCGGACGACCGCACCGCCGACACCCTGGAGAAGTACGGCTACCACCTCGGCCTCGCCTTCCAGGCCGTGGACGATCTGCTCGGCATCTGGGGCGACCCGGAGTCCACCGGCAAGCAGACCTGGAGCGACCTTCGCCAGCGCAAGAAGTCGCTGCCCGTCGTGGCCGCGCTCGCCGCGGGCGGACCCGCGTCCGAGCAGCTCGGCGAGCTCCTCGCGGCGGACGCCAAGAGCAACGACTTCGACAGCTTCTCCGAGGAGGAGTTCGCCGCACGCGCCGCCCTGATCGAGCAGGCGGGCGGCCGTGAGTGGACCGCCGAAGAGGCCAGGCGCCAGCACACCATCGCCATCGAGGCCCTCGACACCATCCAGATGCCGGACCGGGTGCGGGCACAGCTCGTCGCGCTCGCCGATTTCGTCGTCGTACGGAAGAGATGATCACTATCGAGCGCATATGACTCGCAGTCGCCGGCCGGCGCCCAGCGCGTCGGCCGACGGCGGACCCACAGCAGAGAAGACGACTGCACGAAGGGGAAGCCATGACAGCGACGACCGACGGAAGCACCGGAGCGGTGACGCCCCGCGCAGCCTCGGCCAGCCAGCCACTCGACCCGACCGCCGCGACGGCGAGGCCGCTCGACGCCGCCGCGCGCGCCATACAGCGCTCCACCGATTTTCTGCTCGCTCAGCAGGATGCCCAGGGCTGGTGGAAGGGCGACCTCGACACGAACGTGACGATGGACGCCGAGGACCTGCTGCTCCGTCAGTTCCTGGGGATCCGGGACGAGAAGACCACCCGCGCCGCCGCGCTCTTCATCCGTGGCGAACAGCGCGCGGACGGCACCTGGGCCACTTTCTACGGCGGCCCCGGTGAACTCTCCACCACCATCGAGGCGTACGTCGCGCTGCGTCTGGCGGGCGACGCCCCGGGTGACCCGCACATGGCGAAGGCCTCCGCCTGGATCCGCGACCAGGGCGGCATCGCCGAGAGCCGGGTCTTCACCCGTATCTGGCTCGCGCTCTTCGGCTGGTGGAAGTGGGACGACCTCCCCCAACTCCCGCCGGAGCTCATTTACTTCCCCAAGTGGCTACCCCTCAATATTTACGACTTCGGGTGCTGGGCCCGGCAGACGATCGTGCCCCTCACGGTCGTCTCCGCCAAGCGCCCCGTCCGGCCCGCGCCCTTCCCCCTTGACGAGCTGCACAGTGACGCGCGCGTACCGAACCCGAGCAAGCCCCTCGCGCCCGTGGGGAGTTGGGACGGACTCTTCCAGCGCCTCGACAAGGCGCTGCACCTTTACCACAAGATCGCCCCGCGCAAAGTGCGCAGGGCGGCGATGAACAGTGCCGCCCGCTGGATCATCGAACGCCAGGAGAACGACGGCTGCTGGGGCGGCATCCAGCCGCCCGCCGTCTACTCCGTGATCGCACTGCACCTCCTCGGCTACGACCTGGAACACCCGGTCCTCAAGGCGGGTCTCGCATCGCTCGACCGGTTCGCGATCTGGCGCGAGGACGGCTCCCGGATGATCGAGGCGTGTCAGTCGCCGGTCTGGGACACCTGCCTGGCGACCATCGCGCTCGCCGACGCGGGCGTGCCCGCCGATCACCCGCAGCTGGTCAAGGCGGCCGACTGGATGCTGGGCGAGGAGATCTCGAGGCCCGGCGACTGGTCCGTACGCAGACCCCATCTCGCCCCCGGCGGCTGGGCGTTCGAGTTCCACAACGACAACTATCCCGACATCGACGACACCGCCGAGGTCATCCTGGCGCTGCGCCGTGTCGACCACCCCGACCGTGCCCGCATGGAGGGCGCGATCGACCGCGGTGTGCGCTGGAACCTGGGCATGCAGTCCAAGAACGGCGCCTGGGCCGCCTTCGACGCCGACAACACGAGCCCCTTCCCCAACCGGCTGCCGTTCTGCGACTTCGGCGAGGTCATCGACCCGCCGTCGGCGGATGTCACCGGGCACGTCGTCGAGATGCTCGCCATCGAGGGCAAGGCGCACGATCCGCGCACCCGGCGCGGCATCGAGTGGCTGCTCGCCGAACAGGAGCCGGACGGCTCGTGGTTCGGCCGCTGGGGCGTCAACTACGTATACGGGACAGGGTCGGTGGTGCCCGCGCTCACCGCGGCGGGCCTGCCGGGCTCGCACCCCGCGCTGCGCCGCGCCGTCGACTGGCTGGAGTCGGTGCAGAACGACGACGGCGGCTGGGGCGAGGACCTGCGCTCCTACCGCTACGAGGAGTGGCGGGGCCACGGAGTCTCCACCGCGTCGCAGACCGCCTGGGCGCTGCTCGCGCTGCTCGCGGCCGGCGAGAGCGAGTCCAAGGCCGTGGAGCGTGGCGTGCTCTGGCTCGCGCAGGCGCAGCGGGACGACGGCTCCTGGGACGAGCCGTACTTCACCGGCACCGGCTTCCCCTGGGACTTCTCCATCAACTACCACCTCTACCGGCAGGTGTTCCCGCTCACCGCCCTCGGTCGGTACGTCAACGGGGAGCCGTTCGCGGGCCTCTCCGTCAAGGGAGGGTGATGGACCGGACCCCGGCCGCACCCGGCCCCGCCCCGCTGCTGATCGCCTGCGCGCTCGGCATCGAGCGCCTCGCCCTGCGCACGGGCGACCGCATGGGCGCGCACGGGGAGTTCACCGTGCTCCGTACGGGGATGGGCCCCAAGAACGCCGAGCGCGCCGTCACCGGCGCCCTCGGCAAGGAACCGCTGCGCCACGCCGCCGTCGTGGCCACCGGCTTCTGTGCCGGGCTCGCCCCCGGCATGCACCCCGGCGACCTCGTCGTCGCCGAGGAGACGCGCGACGCACACGGCCACACGGCGCCCTGCGTCGGCACCGAACTGCTGGTCAAGGAGCTGGCGCGGGCCCTGCCCGGCCGCACCGTGCACACCGGCCCGCTCATCGGCTCCGACCATGTCGTCCGCGGACACGAACGCACCGGCCTGCTCGCCACGGGCGCCGTCGCGGTGGACATGGAGTCCGCCGCGACGCTGCACAGCGCGCTGCGGGCGGGAGCCCGGCCGGTTGCCGCCGTCCGGGTGGTCGTGGACGCCCCACAGCACGAACTCGTCCGCATCGGCACGGTGCGCGGTGGAATATCGGCCTTCCGTGTTCTTCGTGCCGTGCTACCTGCATTTTTCGAATGGCACCGTTCTTCTTTGCTCCCTCGGAGGTGAGCCAGATGGCCATGCCGCTGCGCCAGACCGTCAAGGTCGCGACGTATCTCTTTGAACAGAAGCTCCGCAAGCGGGAGAAGTTCCCGCTGATCGTCGAGTTGGAGCCGCTCTTCGCGTGCAACCTCGCGTGCGAGGGATGCGGAAAGATCCAGCACCCGGCCGGAGTGCTCAAGCAGCGCATGCCGGTGGCCCAGGCCGTGGGCGCCGTGCTCGAATCCGGTGCGCCGATGGTGTCCATCGCCGGTGGTGAACCGCTGATGCACCCTCACATGGACGAGATCGTGCGGCAGTTGGTGGCGAAGAAGAAGTACGTCTTCCTCTGCACCAACGCCATGCTGCTGCGCAAGAAGCTGGAGAAGTTCACGCCTTCGCCGTACTTCGCGTTCGCCGTGCACATCGACGGAATGCGGGAGCGGCACGACGAATCCGTCGCGAAGGAGGGCGTGTTCGACGAGGCGGTGGAGGCCATCAAGGAAGCCAAGAAACGCGGCTTCCGGGTGACCACCAACTCCACGTTCTTCAGCAACGACACGCCGCAGAACATCATCGAGGTCCTCAACTTCCTCAACGACGAGCTGGAAGTCGACGAGATGATGCTGTCGCCCGCCTACGCCTACGAGAAGGCGCCGGACCAGGAGCACTTCCTGGGCGTCGAGCAGACCCGCGAACTCTTCAAGAAGGCCTTCGCGGGCGGCAACAGGCGGCGCTGGCGCCTGAACCACTCGCCGCTGTTCCTCGACTTCCTCGAGGGCAAGGCGGACTTCCCGTGCACCGCGTGGGCGATCCCGAACTACTCGCTCTTCGGTTGGCAGCGCCCCTGCTACCTGATGAGCGACGGGTACGTCCCCACGTACAAGGAACTCATCGAGGAGACCGACTGGAGCAAGTACGGCCGCGGCAAGGACCCGCGGTGCGCCAACTGCATGGCGCACTGCGGCTACGAGCCGACCGCCGTCCTCGCCACCATGGGTTCCCTCAAGGAGTCCATCCGCGCCGCCCGCGAGACGGTCTCCGGAAACCGCGGGTGACGTGATGACCCCTGGAACGCCTGTCGCACTGGGCCTTCCTGAGCTGCCGGTCCGGCCGATCGCGGAGCGCCGCCTCTCGCGGCGCATCGAGGTCGGGCCGGTGGCCGTGGGGGGCGGCGCACCGGTGTCGGTGCAGTCGATGACGACGACGCGTACGTCCGACATCGGGGCGACGCTGCAGCAGATCGCGGAGCTGACCGCGTCCGGCTGCCAGATCGTGCGGGTCGCGTGCCCGACGCAGGACGACGCGGACGCGCTGTCCACGATCGCGCGCAAGTCGCAGATCCCGGTGATCGCGGACATCCACTTCCAGCCGAAGTACGTGTTCGCGGCGATCGACGCCGGATGCGCAGCGGTGCGGGTGAATCCCGGCAACATCAAGCAGTTCGACGACAAGGTGCGCGAGATCGCGCGGGCCGCGAACGACGCGGGTACGCCGATCCGCATCGGGGTCAACGCGGGCTCCCTGGACGCGCGCCTGCTCAAGAAGTACGGGAAGGCCACCCCCGAAGCCCTGGTCGAGTCGGCCCTGTGGGAGGCGTCGCTCTTCGAGGAGCACGGCTTCAGCGACATCAAGATCTCGGTCAAGCACAACGACCCGGTGGTCATGGTCAACGCCTACCGGCAACTGGCCGCCGCCTGCGACTACCCGCTGCACCTCGGCGTGACGGAGGCGGGCCCCGCGTTCCAGGGCACGGTCAAATCCGCAGTGGCCTTCGGGGCCTTGCTGAGTGAGGGCATCGGCGACACCATCCGGGTCTCACTGTCCGCGCCGCCCGCCGAGGAGGTCAAGGTCGGCATCCAGATCCTGGAGTCCCTGAACCTCAGGCAGCGGCGCCTGGAGATCGTCTCCTGCCCGTCCTGCGGGCGGGCCCAGGTGGATGTGTACAAGCTGGCCGACGAGGTCACGGCGGGCCTCGACGGCATGGAGGTGCCGCTGCGGGTGGCGGTCATGGGGTGTGTCGTGAACGGGCCGGGGGAGGCCCGCGAGGCGGATCTCGGCGTCGCGTCCGGCAACGGCAAGGGGCAGATCTTCGTCAAGGGCGAGGTCATCAAGACCGTCCCCGAGTCGAAGATCGTCCAGACGCTCATCGAAGAGGCGATGAAGATCGCCGCACAGATGGAGGACGACGGCGTCACCTCAGGGGTGCCCGACGTCACCGTGAGCTGAGAAGAACCGGAGAGGGGGCCCGAGCATGACCATTCTGGAAACCATTCGGGGACCGCGCGACCTGAAGGCGCTGACCGAGGCCGAGCTCGTCGAACTGGCCGAGGAGGTCCGGGAGTTCCTGGTGCACGCGGTCGCGAGGACCGGAGGTCACCTCGGGCCCAACCTGGGGGTGGTGGAACTCTCCATCGCCCTCCACCGGGTCTTCGAGTCGCCGCTCGACCGCATCGTGTGGGACACCGGCCACCAGAGCTACGTACACAAGCTCCTGACCGGCCGTCAGGACTTCTCCAAGCTGCGCGGCAAGGGTGGCCTCTCCGGCTATCCCTCGCGCGCGGAGTCCGAGCACGACATCGTCGAGAACAGTCACGCCTCGACCGCGCTCGGCTGGGCCGACGGCCTGGCCAAGGCGCGCCAGGTCCTGGGGGAGCGGGGCCATGTCGTCGCCGTCATCGGTGACGGCGCGCTCACCGGCGGCATGGCGTGGGAGGCGCTCAACAACATCGCGGCCGCGAAGGACCGGCCGCTGATCATCGTCGTCAACGACAATGAGCGTTCGTACGCCCCCACCATCGGCGGCCTGGCCAACCACCTCGCCACGCTGCGCACCACCGACAGCTACGAACGGGTCCTGGCCTGGGGCAAGGACATACTCCAGCGCACACCCGTCGTCGGGCACACGCTGTACGAGTCGCTGCACGGCGCCAAGAAGGGGTTCAAGGACGCCTTCGCACCGCAGGGCATGTTCGAGGACCTGGGGCTCAAGTACGTCGGGCCGATCGACGGGCACGACACCGGGGCCGTCGAGTCGGCGCTGCGACGTGCGAAACGCTTCCACGGGCCCGTCCTCATCCACTGCCTCACCGAGAAGGGGCGCGGCTACGAGCCCGCGCTCGCGGACGAGGCCGACCGTTTTCATACGGTCGGCGTGATGGACCCGCTGACCTGCGAACCCCTCGCTCCGTCCAACGGGCCTTCCTGGACCTCGGTGTTCGGCGACGAGATCGTACGCATCGGGGCCGAGCGGGACGACGTGGTCGCCATCACCGCGGCCATGCTGCACCCGGTCGGTCTGACCAAGTTCGCCGCGGCCTACCCCGACCGCGTGTGGGACGTCGGCATCGCGGAGCAGCACGCCACGGTGTCGGCGGCCGGGCTCGCGACCGGGGGACTGCACCCCGTCGTCGCCGTCTACGCCACGTTCCTCAACCGGGCCTTCGACCAGCTCCTGATGGACGTCGCGCTGCACGAGTGCGGGGTCACCTTCGTGCTGGACCGGGCCGGGGTGACCGGCGTCGACGGCGCGTCGCACAACGGGATGTGGGACATGTCGATACTCCAGGTCGTACCGGGCCTGCGGATCGCCGCGCCGCGCGACGCCGACCAACTGCGTACGCAGCTGCGCGAGGCGGTCGCCGTGGACGACGCGCCCACGCTCCTTCGCTTCCCCAAGGAGTCGGTGGGGCCCGCGATTCCCGCCGTCGACCGGATCGGCGGCATGGACGTCCTGAGCCAGGACCGTCAAGGCGACGACGCGGACGTGCTGTTGGTCGCGGTCGGCGTGATGGCGCCCGTCTGTCTGCAGGCCGCGGAACTGCTGCGGGAGCGGGGCCTTGAGTGCACCGTGGTCGATCCGCGCTGGGTCAAGCCGGTCGACGCCGAGCTGCCCGCCCTCGCCGCGCGGCACCGTGTCGTGGGGGTCGTCGAGGACAACAGCAGGGCGGCCGGGGTCGGCTCCGCGGTCGCCCTCGCGCTCGGCGAGGCCGAAGTCGACGTACCCGTAAGGCGGTTCGGCATCCCCGAGCAGTTCCTCGCGCACGCCAAGCGCGGCGAGGTGCTCGCCGACCTCGGGCTCACCCCGGTCGAGATCGCGGGGCGGATCAGCGCCACCCTGGCAGCCAAGGAGCACACAGCATGACCAAGGAGTTCGACCTCGGCAGACTCCTCGCCGAGCGGGGCGCCGAGCGCTACGAACTGCACGCGCGGCACCTGAACCACCAGCTGCCGCGCATGCTGCACACCATCGGCTTCGACAAGGTCTACGAGCGGGCCGAGGGCGCCTACTTCTGGGACGCGGACGGCAACGACTACCTCGACATGCTGGCGGGCTTCGGCGTGATGGGCCTCGGCCGCCACCACCCCGTCGTACGCAAGGCGCTGCACGACGTCCTCGACGCCTCGCTCGCCGATCTGACGCGCTTCGACTGCCAGCCGCTGCCCGGACTCCTCGCCGAGAAGCTGCTCACCCACAGTCCGCACCTGGACCGGGTGTTCTTCGGCAACAGCGGCACCGAGGCCGTGGAGACCGCGCTGAAGTTCGCGCGGTACGCGACGGGCAGGCCCAGGGTGCTGTACTGCGCGCACGCCTTCCACGGCCTGACGACGGGCTCGCTCTCCGTCAACGGCGAGTCCGGCTTCCGGGACGGGTTCGCCCCGCTGCTCCCTGACACGGCGATCCCGCTCGGTGATCTGGACGCCCTGCGCAAGGAGCTGAAGAAGGGCGACGTGGCCGGGCTCATCCTCGAACCCGTCCAGGGCAAGGGGGTGAACGCGACGCCCCCCGGCTATCTGCGCGCCGCCCAGGAGCTGCTCCACCAGCACAAGGCGCTCCTGATCGCCGACGAGGTGCAGACGGGCCTCGGCAGGACCGGCGACTTCTACGCCTACCAGCACGAGGAGGGCGTCGAGCCGGACCTGGTGTGCGTCGCGAAGGCCCTGTCGGGCGGGTATGTGCCGGTGGGCGCGACCCTCGGCAAGGACTGGATCTTCAAGAAGGTCTTCTCTTCCATGGACCGGGTGCTCGTGCACTCGGCGAGCTTCGGGTCCAACGCACAGGCCATGGCGGCCGGGCTCGCGGTCCTGTCCGTCATGGAGGACGAGGAGATCGTCGCGAACGCCCGCGCGACCGGCGAGCTCCTGGCGTCGCGGCTCGGCGCGCTCGTGGACCGCTACGAGCTCCTGAGCGAGGTGCGCGGCCGTGGCCTGATGGTCGGCATCGAGTTCGGGCGCCCCAAGTCGCTCAAGCTGCGCAGCCGTTGGACGATGCTCCAGGCGGCGCGCAAGGGGCTCTTCGCGCAGATGGTGGTCGTGCCGCTGCTCCAGAAGCACCGCATCCTCACCCAGGTCTCCGGCGACCATCTGGAGGTCATCAAGCTGATCCCGCCGCTGACCATCGGGGAGCCGGAGGTCGACCGGTTCGTGGAGGCCTTCACCGCGGTGATGGACGAGGCGCACAGCGGCGGCGGGCTGATGTGGGACTTCGGTAAGACGCTGGTGAAGCAGGCGGTCGCGAACCGCTGAGGCGCACCGGGCCGGACAGTTTTTGCCCCTGAGGCAAGAAAGTTGCCTCGGGGGCAAGAGGCTGGCTCAATCGAGGTATGAGCAACGCCGAGCCCCAACCGCTCGACCCGGAGGCTGCCGAAGCCCTGCCGGCCGTCGCCCCGCAACTGCGTGAGCTGCGGCGTCGCGCCGCGCTGACCCTGGAGGCCGCGGCCCGCAACGCCGGGCTCTCGCCCGCCCACCTCTCCCGCTTGGAGACCGGGCAGCGCCAGCCGTCCCTGCCCCTGCTGCTGGCACTCGCCCGCACCTACGGTACGACGGTCTCGGAGCTCCTCGGCGAGACGCCCGCGGACCGGGACGCGATCGTCCGCGCCGCGGACATGGAGCCGACGCGGGCGGGCGGCTGGACCTACTGGCAGGCGGGCGCGCAGGCCCGTGGCATGCAGGCGCTGCGGGTGCACGTGCCGCACGGGGCGCAGGGCGACATCGTGCGCGTCCACCCCGGCGAGGAGTGGCTGTACGTCCTCCAGGGGCGCCTGCGGCTCCGTCTTGGCGACACCGCGTACACGCTGGAGCCCGGGGACAGCGCGCACTTCGACTCGCTGACCCCGCACCGGATCGCGGCCGCCGACCACCAGGGCGCCGACCTTCTCTTCGTCCACACCCTGCTGCAGAGTCCCGCCACCGCGCTGTGCCTCGGCGGGACCCCGCACAGCCCCACCCTGGGAGACCCGCGATGACGGAACCTGAAGCGCAGCAGCCCGACCAGGCGGAGAGCGCGTCGGCCCCTGTGCCCGCGCCCGCCAAGAAGGCGATGTCGATGGAGGAGAAGCTGCCCCGCGGGCTCTGGGTCCGGCTGATCATCTATGTGGCCGTCGGGCACCTCTTCGCGGCCTTCATCTACCTGCTGTTCTCGCTGGGCGCGCAGAACCAGTGACACCGCCAGTGACACCGGCGGCGGGGCCGCTCAGTCCAGGAGGTGCTCGCGCAGCCGCTCGCGGATCTGCGGGGTCACCTTGAGGCCGTCGGCGAGGTAGGTCTCCGTGTCGCCCCAGATCTGGTCGATCGTCTCGAAGGCGGCGGTCAGATACTCGGTGCGGGCCTCGAAGAGCGGGCTGAGCAGCTGCATGACCTCGGGGGACATGGCGTTCGGGGAGTCGTCGCCGCGGCGCACCTTGTAGCGGCGGTGGGTGGCGTTCGACTCCAGGTAGTCCGCCTCGATGGCGTCGCGCTCGACGCCGACGGCGAGGAGCGTGACGGCTATGGAGAGGCCCGCGCGGTCCTTGCCCGCGGCGCAGTGCATCAGGGCGGGCACGCTGTCGGCGGCCAGCTCGTGCAGCACGCGGCTGTGCTCGGCGGTGCGGTCCCTGATGATCTCGCGGTACGTGTCGGAGAGACGCCCCGCGGCCTGCCCGTCGGAGAGCGCCGCGCGCAGCTGGTCCAGATCGCCGTCGCGCACCATCGTCCAGAACTCGGCGCCGTGGGCCGGGTCGGTCAGCGGCAGGTTCACGTTGCGCACGCCCGGCAGCTCGACGTCGGGGCCTTCGAGCCGCTGGTCGGCCGCGTTGCGGAAGTCGTAGATCGTGTGCAGGCCCAGGGTGGAGAGGAACGCGGCGTCGGCCGCCGTGGCGTGCGCGAGGTGGCCGCTGCGGAAGAGCCGGCCCGGCCGGACCCGTCGGCCGTCCACGGTCGGAAGTCCGCCCACATCACGGAAGTTGCGGACTCCGGCGAGCTCGGGCTCGGGCTCGGTCAGCTTCGTCGGCGGGACTTCCTGCGTCACGGGGGCTCCTCCCGTCCTGCCGCCGGCGCGACTCGCCGGTGGGGGTGCGGCTTCGACCATACGACATGGGTTCCTGAGGCAATCACCGCTGGTGCATGAGCGTTGCCTCACAGATCACGCGCCTCGATGATGGGTCGAGGTGTGCGTGTCTGTTCGTCTCGTTTCGGATCCGTGTCGGTGTCTGTGGGGGATTGATGATCGAGGTCGGCGAAGACGGTCGTACGTGGCTTCTGTCGGGTCCCACCAGCAGTTATGCGCTGCGGCTCACGGGCGACGATGAGCTGCTGCATCTGCACTGGGGGCCGCGCGTCGCGCTCGCCGACGCCGAGGCGCTCGCGGCGGAGCCGCTGCCCGCGGAGCGGTCCTTCGAGTCGCGGCTCGACGGGCACGAGGAGTATCCCGTCGAGGGCGGGCGGCGCTTCGTGCGTCCCGCGCTCTCCGTGCGGGGCGCCGGGGTGCGCGGCAGCGAGTGGCGGTATACGGAGGCCGTGGTCGAGCGCGACGAGCTGCGGATCCAATTCATCGACCCCGTACACCAGTTGGGGGTTGCGCTCGTCTACCGGACGCGTGGGGACGTCATCGAGCGGTTCGCCGTCCTGCGCCATGAAGGGCCCGCCGACGCGCCCGCCGTCGAACTGCTCCGCGCCGACTCCGCGACCTGGACGCTGCCCTCCCGCGAGCGGTGGCGGCTCTCGCAGCTGCACGGGCGCTGGGCGGGCGAGTCACGGCTCGTGCGGTCGGAGATCACGTACGGCGAGAAGGTGATCGGCAGCCGCCGGGGGCACACCGGGCACCAGCACCTGCCCTGGGTCGCGCTGGATGCGGAAGGGGCCACCGAGGAGCGGGGCGAGGTGCACAGCTGCGCGCTCGCCTGGTCGGGGTCTTGGCGGATCGGGGTGGCCCAACTGCCGGACGGGGCTGTGCAGATCACCGGTGGGCGGGGGCACGACGACTCCGGGCAGGAGCTGCTCGCGCCGGGTGCGCGGACGGTGACGCCGGTCTTCGCGGGGCTGTGGAGCGACGGCGGTTTCGGCGGGGCGAGCCGGGCCTGGCACGCCTACCAGCGCGCGCACGTGATCCCGGACGCCGGAACGCCCCGGCCCGTGCTCTACAACTCCTGGGAGGCCACCCGGTTCGACATCTCCGAGGAACAGCAGCGGGCGCTCGCCGGGCGGGCGGCGGCCATGGGTGTCGAGCTGTTCGTGGTGGACGACGCGTGGTTCGGGCGGCGCGTCAGCGACCGGGCCGGACTCGGCGACTGGACGCCCAACCCGGACCGCTTCCCCGGCGGCCTGGGGCCGCTCGCCGACGACGTGCACGCGCTGGGCATGGGGTTCGGGATCTGGGTCGAACCCGAGATGGTCAACCCGGACAGCGATCTCTACCGTGCGCACCCCGACTGGGTGCAGCACCAACCCGGGCGTACGCGCACGGAGTTCCGCAACCAGCTCGTGCTCAACCTCGCCCGCGCGGACGTCCAGGAGTACCTGTGGCAGCAGCTCGACACGCTGCTCTCCAGCGCGCCCATCGACTACGTCAAGTGGGACTTCAACCGCTGCTTCACCGACCCGGGCTGGCCGGGCGAGGACTACCCGCAGGGGATCTGGAACGCCCATGTGCACGCCCTCTACGGCCTGTTGGACCGGCTGCGGGCCGCACACCCCTCCGTCGCCTTCGAGTCCTGCTCGGGCGGCGGTGGCCGGATCGACCTGGGAATCCTCTCCCGCACGGACCAGGTGTGGACCTCCGACAACACCGACCCCCTGGACCGGCTCGCCATCCAGGACGGCTTCAGTCAGCTGCACCCGGCGCGGATCATGGCCGCCTGGGTGACGGACAGCCCGAACACCCAGCTCAACGACCGGGTCAGTACGTTGCGCTTCCGCTTCGTGAGCGCCATGGCGGGGGTGCTCGGCATCGGCGGAGACCTCATGGAGTGGAGCGCGGACGAGCTCGCCGAAGCGGCCGACTGGGTGGGCCTCTACAAGGAGATCAGGCCCGTGGTGCAGCTCGGGGACCTCTACCGGCTGCGCCCGCCGTCGGAGCCGCTGAGCGCGGTGCAGTACGTCCACGGCGACGAGGTCGTGGTCCTCGCGTGGCTGCGGGCGCAGGCGTACGGGGAGGAGCCGCCCCGGGTGCGGCTGCGGGGGCTCGACCCCACGGCGGCGTACGTCTGCCAGGAGACGGGGGATGCCCACCGGGGCGCGCTGCTGCTGCACCACGGACTGCGTACGGGGCTTCGCGGTGACCTGGACGCGGGGGTGTTCCGCTTCCGCCGCGTGTGAGCGGCGCGGGGCCCGCGTGTATGAGTGGCGCGGGGCCCGCCGTGTATTCCTGGTTTGGACGAATCTTGACCGGTGGCTTATCTCACCCCCCGTCAACCCCTCCCTACGGTGGCGTAGTAGCGATCAAGCTCTGACCAGCAAGTTTGTCGAGTCGATCGCGCACCTCCAGCGGGTTGATGTCGTTCAGCCAGAGGCGCTCGTCTCGCGCGTGGGGGTCCTCGTTGCCAAGCATCCGCTTGTAGTGGACTCCGAAGATGTTGCCGACCTTGACCATCTCGCTCAGCTGCCAGTCCTGGTTGCCCAGAAGGCGCTGGCTCAGTGAGGGGCGGGACATGCCGATGCCGTCGGCCAGCTTCTGGCGGGAGATGTCGGCGGCGCCCAGGGCGGTCGTGATGGAGAGGTTGAAGCGCCGCGTCTCCTCGACGGCGCTGACCTCGCCCGTGATGGCTTCTGAAGGCGTCATGGTGCCCATACTACTAATCCTCTCGGATGCCGTGGCTGTCCGCTCGTGAGGGCAACTGTAGCGGTAGGACAGTAGACCGTGCGAGCCGTTTGCATAGCTAACGGGTGCGACGTTAGTGTTGCGGTATGCCCAGCTCACCGCTGCGCCGCTCGTCGGCGCGCACCCGAAGCCAGCCCTCGGTGCACACGCTTTGTGCCCGTGCGGCTTCATGGGGTGATGCCTGGTGAGTGCCGCTGACGACGTACGTCTGACCTGGCGCATCAGCCTGCGCACGAAGTGGGTCCAGCAGATCCCGCGCGGCGGGGCGTGGGGCGCCTTCCCCGGCAACTTCAACGGCTTTCTGCTCTACCTCGGCGACGTCTGCGACTCAGACGGCCAGTGCCCGCGCCGGTTCTTCCCCTCGCAGAAGAAGGTCGCGGACTTCCTGCACGCCACTCCGGAGACCGTGCGCCTCTACTACCGCGCCGCCAAGGCCGCGGGGCTCATCGACCTTCAATTCAGCGAGAAGGGCCAGATCAACGGCTACCGCCTGCTGGTCCCGCTGGGCGACAAACCCGACTGGGAACGCGCCCTGCTGATGCTGCGCACCGACCGCCGCTCCCAGGACATGCGCGACTGGCGAGCGGCCGGATCTCCGAAGCGGGGCGAGAAGAAGCAGGGCGGGAAACTAGCGTCACGTGACACCACTTCTCAGACTGGCTCCGACGCGGAAGCAGCGTCACGTGACGCCACTTCCGATCCCGGGGCCGATCCAGAAGTAGCGTCACGTGACAACGCGAAGTGGCGTCACGTGACAACCGAAGTAGCGTCACGTGACGCGACGACACGTCTGCACGTCTCTTGCACGACCGGGGCTGAGGTAGTTGATCAAGCTCAGGTAGATACGGGCGACCAGGGTGAAGAACCCGAGATTCCCCGCGATGCCGACGCCCTGCGCAAGGCGCTCACCGAGATCGATGTGTGGCAGGCGGAGCACCAGTGCTCGGAGGGCTGCACTGATGACGGGCCCGTCTACCGCCGCCGCCTCGCCCTCCAGCGCGAACTTGCCCAACTGCTGCCGACACAGCGCCGCCACCGCCCGCGTGGCCTCGAAGACAGGGGGGCCGCGTGAGCCTCGCCCTGGTCCCCAGCGACCCCGCACCCGAGCACCCCATACGCGTCTGCCCCCTGCGCGGCTGCCCCATCTTCATCCAGAACGGAGCAGCAGGCTTGCAGGCCCACCTGACGGTCGTGCATCCACCGTCCGCGCCGCCCGAACAACTCGCCCTCTTCGAACCGGAGGACACCCCTTGAACAGCTCTGGTCCCACCCCGGTCCAGTGGGCCGACGCCGACCGCGCCATGACGGCCGTAGACGCCTCGTGGAACGCGCTGCGCGCAACCCCCGGCCGAGCCCAGGCCCAGCACCTGAGCGCCTCACTGAAGAGCGCCCAGAACGCTGTGCGCGCGCTGTGGGGGCGCCCCGCCTCAACCTGCTGTTCCGTCCACCCTCACGGTGCGGTCGACCCGGCACCCGGCTCGGGCGAAGGCCCCTGCCTCACCTGCAATACCGCTGCCCGCCGCGCCAGTATCACCACCCAGCGGCCCCCGGGTCGGCGCGACTCCCCGCAGGAGACCCGAACCGGTGGAGTGTAAATGCAACTGCGTCATGCCAACACGCTTTGCATACCGTGCGGGTGAATAGCGCCCCGTTCACGCATCCCAGGTGCGCCTAGCGACACAGATTGTCCCTGTCCGCCGAACAGAGAGGTTCGACTTGCCGTGGCGAATATGCCGACGTTCCCAGTCGAGGCAGGCAGCGACATTGACCAACTGCTGCGCTGCCTCCTCACGTTAAATATCAACCACCACGACCGCATGCCCCTGCCCGTCACCGCGTACGTCCTGGACTGGCAGCCGACCCCGGGCCTGCCGACCGGCGGCTTGCCGTCCGTACGCCTGCACGCTCAGGCCGAACATTTTACCGACTGGCCCGAGTTGGACGCCTACGCCGAGCAGCTGCGATCCGGGCCAGGAGCGAACAGCCCCCTGACGTTTCCTGAGGACTTCACCGCTCACGCATTCGTGCCCCACGGTCGTCTGGGTGCCGCGCTGGTCGTAGAGATCGACGCGATGCCCGAATTCGACGATCAGTTCGTAAGGCAGGTCCAGGCCCGCGACATCTCCGGAACCCTCATCTCGATCATCCAGACCGAATCCGGGCCGGGACCCCGCTGGTGGGTCAAGCCGCACGACGACCCCGCATATGGAGACCCGGCCGCCGCTATCGACTACGCCACCGTGCGACCCCAGCTCGACACGCTCGCCTGGGCGCATATCCACGGTATGACTCAGCGCTGATAGCTCAACCGGACAAGCACTGTTCCCGCCAGGGATAGTGGCGGGAACAGTGCCCATTGCATGTAACACCGCCCCGATCAACGTTCGATAAACACCCCCCCCATATCCGCCGGTCACCCCTCGCTATCGGGTGCCATAGTCCGAGAGGCGCCCGTGAACTCATATCCGTTGCTGGACCGGGCGAACTGGCCGCTGGTGTACGTGAACGAGATCACCACCGGTATCCACCACGCTCTCCAGAACGACCCGGCGCTCATGACGGTGATGTCGGCGTGAGGCTCCCACGGAAACGGCCGGCGCGCACCTGCCGGGTTGCGAGGGCGTTGTTCGTACTGGACGTCGCCCGTCGTGGTCGGCGCTGCCAGGCACACGTACAGCGCTTCCAGGAGGGGACGTGCATGGAGGAGAGATACACGCGGTCGGGCTGGCTCTATATGCAGTCGTCCCCGGCCGAGGAGATCGCCAAGGCCGGAATCGATCCCGACGACGCCTCCGACGGCTGGGTCTGGTCCTGCAACCGGCCGCGCTGCGGCATGCCGGTCCAGGGCGGCAGACCCGCCATGGCCGCGCACGTGCAGACGGTCCACCCTGAAGAGCTGCAAGGGATCACCCGCCGATGAGTCTGACCTCTCCGCCCTCGCCCTCCCGGTGCATGCTCACGCGGTGCGCCGCGTGCGGGCATCACACCCACACGCACGCGTGCGTGGACGGCACGCAGGTGGTCCTGCACCCGGGCAAGCACGAGTCGATGCTGCTGCCGCCGATCGTCTGGCGCCACCTGGTCCATGGGATCGTGCGCCTGGGCGCGGATCCGACCGATTGCGGGCTGGTGATGATCGAGCACGCCGAAGTATGCGGCGCGCGGCTCACCCCGACCGGCGGGCTGCTGGCCGACATCTGGGTGAAGTGCGTCAACGAGCCGAGGGAGGCAGCCGCGTGATCGACAGGGACGGCCAGGAACAGGCGGTGGCGCTGCCGGTGATGCGCATCGCGCCGCCGCACAAGGTGCTGCCAGCCCGCCACGTGAAGATGCCCATCGACCTCAAGGTCGGCAGGCTCGGCACCTACCGGCTCGGGTGGATGGAACTCTCCGACGAGGACACCGCCCGTGAATTCGCGCACCGCTTGCAGGGGTTCATGCAGCGCGCCGCCACCCACACGCTGCTGCTGCGCATGCTGCGCGACGCCCTTCGGCATGCGACGAAGGCGGGCCAGCAATGAGCAGCAGCGACTGGGCGGCCATGTGGGTCATCGCGTTCTCGTGCGCGTTCGCGGGGGGCGCGCTCGGCTCGTACCTGATGCTGCGGCGAAGGGTGGAGCGCGAGGCCGCGCGCGCGATGGCGACGGCGCTGGCGGCGATGCGCCCGGAGGTGGACGCCCGTGCGCAGTGGGTGCAGTTCGAGGAGCTGCGCCAGGGGCACCGCAGACAGGCGGCCGACCGGATGAAGGGCGAGCAGCGGCGCCACGACGGCGACACTCCGCAACTCCCGTCGTGACACTGCGTGCCTGGTACGGTGCGCGGAGTACTGGCCGGTAGTTGCTGCGCCACCGCCGGTCAGTACGAACAAGCCGGGACTCCGCCGTCGCCCCTCGTGGTGTGCGGGACGTCCCCGGCCGTGCGGACAAGGGGTTGTATCGCGCGTGTGCGGCCCCGCCCGGCGCTCCAACCGGGCGGGGCCGCTTCACGCCCACGGGGGACAGCCATCCAGCCACGCGCCTGGCAAGGTCAGTTGGCATGGCAACCACGTTTCACCAGGAAGACCCCGCCGAGCGCATGCACCGCCTCTACTTCACCTACGACCATCTGCCCGAGCGCTTGCAGAGCGTCTCGGCGCACTTCTACAGCCTGGGCAAGCTCCTGCTGGGGCAGGTCGAGTCCGGACCTGAACGCACCACAGGCATGCGCAAGTTGATGGAGGCCAAAGACTGCATGGTCCGCGCCGCTCTGGACGCGTAGCTGCGCGGGGGACGCCGGGGGAGCGCAGGGGCGCACCCCCGGCAGCCTCCAACTCACCGTGACCGATCAACACTTTGAGTGATCACATGGGTGACGATCGGTCACATGTCACGCCTCATGCTGCGCGGCCCCGCCCGTGAGCGCCTCGCCAAGGAACTGCGCACCAAGTACGAGTCCGGCAAGAGCATCCGCCAACTCGTCAACACCACCCCCTGCTACAGCTACGGACTCGTCCGCAACCTCCTGGTCGAGGCCCAGACCCCACTGCGCAAGATCGGCACCCGCCCCCGCCCCATCACCGGCGATGACCGATGACCGACAACGGCGCACCGAAGGTCAACTACGCCCCGGGCCTAGAGCACTTGATGGTGCCCATCGACTCCATCAAGCCCCACCCGCGCAACGCCAAGCTCCACGACATCGACGAGATCAGCGGCTCGATCGAGGACTTCTCCTTCGCTGACGTCGTCGTCGTCCAGAAGTCCTCGGGCTATGTGATCGCCGGGCACGGCCGCCTCCTGTCCCTCCAGAATCTCGGCGCCTCCGAAGTGCCTGCCCTGTTCGTCGACTTGAACGATGAGGACGCCGGGCGCTTCCGCCTGCGCCACAACGCCAGCCACGACGCAGGCGGCTACGACAAAGCCCTGCTGGCCTCCGTCCTCCAGGAATACCGCGACAGCGAGCGCGGCCTCGAAGCCACCGGCTACACCGACGTCGCCCTGGACGACCTCCTGGAAGACCTCACCCGCGCCGAACTCGACGCGGAAAGTGCCGGCCTCGGGCCTGGCGGCGACGCAGAGGAGGAAGACCTCTCGATGGTGTGGGGCGTCATCATCTCCACCACCGACGAGGAACAGCAGGTCGCGCTGCTGGAGCGCTTCCAGGCCGAGGGCCTGAACTGCCGTGCGGTGATGTCGGCGTGAAGACGGTCGAGTTCGCAGTCGAGTGCGCGACACCGACCACCGCCCGCACCGCGCAACTGTCCTCGATGTTCGACGTACCGCCTGCCGAGAAGGCCGTCACCCGCTGGTCGGTGCCGCTGCCCATCGACGACAAGCCCTGGCAGGTCGGCCTGATCGTCGGCCCCTCCGGTGCGGGCAAGTCGACGGCCGCCCGCCACGTGTGGCCCGCCCAGATGGCCGTGCAGCTTCCCTGGGACGGCCGGGCGCTGGTCGACAACTTCCCCGCCCAGATGTCCATCAAGGACATCACCGCCCTGCTCTGTTCGGTCGGCCTGTCCTCCCCGCCCACCTGGATGCGCCCGCGCCACACCCTCTCGGGCGGCGAGGGCTTCCGCGCGGACGTCGCCCTGCGCCTGGCCACCACCGAACCGGGGGAGGTGGCCGTGGTCGACGAATGGACCTCGACCGTGGACCGCCAGGTCGCCAAGGTCGCCTCCCACACGGCCGCCAAGACGGTGCGGCGCACCGGCCGCCAACTGGTCGCCGTCACCTGCCACTACGACGTCACCGACTGGCTCCAGCCCGACTGGGTCCTGGACGTGGCCGCCGCGGACTTCGCCTGGAGGTCGGTTCGACCCCGCCCCCGGCTCGACCTCACCCTTCACGCCATCGACGGCCGCAAGACGTGGCCCCGCTTTGCACGCCACCACTATCTGAGCGCCGCCCTCAGCCCCGCCGCGCGCTGCTACGGCGCCTACACGGCGGCGGGGGAGTGCGTCGCCTTCGCGTCGTACGTGCACTTCCCCCACCCCAAGACCAAGACGCTGAAGATGGCGCACCGCATCGTGTGCCTGCCCGACTATCAGGGCCTGGGCATCGGCGCCTACCTGTCCGAGTGGCTCGGGGCCAAGCTGTGGCGCGAGGGGTACCGCTTCCGCATCACCTCGGCGCACCCGGCCATCCACGCCTCCTGCGCCAAGTCGCGGCGCTGGCGCAACGTCACCGAAGGCCGCAAGTCTCTCGCCGTGGGGCCCAAGTCACAGATGCGCGCACGCGGCCTGGACGTGCGCTTCCTGTCCACGCGCAGCTTCGAGTACACGCCGCCCGCCCAGAGCGCCGGTCAGGGGGCTGCGTGATACGTCCACAGCCCCTGCCTGCCCCGCATCGGCCGCGCGTCATCGAGCAGCACCGGCTCTGCAAGGACCCAGTGGTACATGTCCTCGATCGCCCACCGCGAGTCGTGGCCGGTGACGATGTCGACCAGCGTCACCCACCCCAGCATCGCCCCGTACACCTCATCCAGCCGCTCGCGGACGCCGTTGAAGCGCGTGAAGCGGGCGACCGACACGTCCTCGGGAAACGTGGCGCGCTGCAACCCCGCATGGATCGCCAGCGGCCCCCGGTAGGCGCACTGCCACGAGCGGTTCTCGACGTCCTTGATGCCCGCCATGACCAGCCCGGCGTACGGCTGGCGAATGGTCAGCGCAGGGGTGGAAGCCGCATCGGCGACAGCAGGGTTCATACCGCGCATTCTATCGTCAACACCGCTTTGACCAGGGAAAACAATCATGCCCGCCGATAAGACCCCGCTCACACTCGACCCCGCGCGTGACCCCTGGGACCAGCAGCCACGCGAGTCGGACGCCAACTTCCGGCGCTTCGAGGCGTACCTGAAGATGCGCGACCGGAAGGTGCGAACGCTCGCAGCGGAGTTGACGCGCTCGGTCGCCTACATGCAGCAGCTCGCCTACCGCATGCACTGGCACGAGCGCGCCAAGGCGTACGACGTCGAAACGCGCCGCAAGGAAGCCGACGCCCTCGACGCGGCCCGCCGCTCCCACGCCAAGCAGATGGTCGCCGCCACCGGCTTGGCTGTGCGCCAGCTCGTCAAGGGTCTCCAGCAGGAGCGCGAGTACACGACCAACGAACTCATCAAGCTGTACTCGGTGCTGCGCCCCGCCGTCGAAGGCACCCGACTGAACATCGGCGGCATCGAGGACGGCCCGGCCGTGAAGGTCACCGCCGTCCCCGCATCCGATACCGAACTGCGCGCGGAGGTCACGCGCCTGGTCGCCCAGCTCGATGTGGGCCCCGACGATCCGGTGACCATCGACTACGACACGGACGACGAGGACGCGTGAGCACCGAGACGTCCGTCGAACGTCTGCGCTTCCTGCACCGCATTTCCGACCCGGTCACGCTGGCCCGCTCCTGCGACGCCAGCTTCAAGCCGCGCCCCCACGCCAAGGTGATCGGCCGGGCGCTGATGCGCTGCCGCACCGAGGCCGGGGCGAAGATCCTCATCACCTGCCCGCCGCAGGTCGGCAAGAGCACGGCGGCGGCGGTGTGGGGGGTGTTCTGGTGGCTGATCCTGCACCCCACCGATCACGTCATCATCGTGTCCTACGGCGCCGAGCTGGCCGAGGAACGCGGGCGCGCGATCCGCAAGCTCATCCGGGCCTACGGCGCCGACTTCGACCTGTACCTCGACAAAGACCGCTCATCCGTCGCGGACTGGCGCCTGACCACGGGCGGGGGAGTGCGCTGCGCGGGCATCGGCGGCTCCCTGGCCGGACACCCCTGCGACTTCCTGGTCATCGACGACCCCCACAAGAACCGCCAGGAGGCCGACTCCCCGACCGGCCGCAAGCGCGTGGCCAACTCCTACTCCGCCGACCTCGTCTCGCGCCTGGCTCCCGGAGCACCCACGCTTCTGATCCTCACCCGCTGGCACGAAGACGATCTGGCCGGACGCCTCCTGAAGGATGAGCGGCGCGTGGAAGAGGGCGGCGACTGGACGGTCATCCACATGCCCGCCATCGCCGACCAGTCCCTGACCGGCCCCGACCCGCTGGGCAGGCAGGACGGCGACCCGCTGTCCCACCCCAAGGTCCCCACCCGCGACCGCGCCGCGCTCCTTGCGCACTGGCAGCGCAAGAAGCGCGGCTCCAGCCCCTTCGACTGGGGCGCCCTCTACCAGGGCAACCCCCAGCCCGTAGAAGGCGCCCTGGTCTCCTCCGAACTCATGCGGGCCCAGACCCACCTCACCGGCCTGCCCGGCGCCCGCCGAATCGGCGTCGCGGTCGACCCCTCGGGCGGCGGCCGGGACTCCGCGGGCATCATCGGCGGCTACATCGGCACCGACAAACGCCTGTACTGGACGCACGACCGCACCGCGCACATGTCCTCCGACGCCTGGTCCCGCGCCGCCTGCGTCCTGGCGGCCGAGACGAACGCCTCGATCATCGTCATCGAGAAGAACTTCGGCGGCGACCAGGCCGAGCTGGCCGTCAAGGGCGCCTGGGACAAGCTGCGCCGCGAACACAACGAGCAGCACCAGGACGACGAGGACCGGCCGAGGAACCCGTACACGAAGATCCCGCCACTCATCGAGCTGCGCTCGGCCCGACAGGGAAAGATCCTGCGGGCCGAGCCCGTCGCCGGTCAGCTCCGCGAAGACCGCATCCGCCTCGCCGACCTGCTGCCCGAGCTGGTCATGGAATGGCGCACCTACCAGCCCGACTCGTCCTGGTCACCAGGTCGCATCGACGCATCCGTACTGCTGGCATACGAGTTGCTGGGCCCGCCGAACTCCGCGAAGTCCGTCAGCAGCCCCACCGGCTCCCGGGACCAGATCGCCGGCCGCGTGGCCGGGCAGGGCCGCAGGATCAACCGCCGCTCCTACGGAGGCGGCCAGGACTAGAACGATCGCCATCCATTGAGCCAGTCTGGCGCTAACTTCGATTGTGCGCAGGACAGTTGGCGTGGTGCATGAGGCGAGGGGGAGCGCATGCCCGGAGGTCGCAACCTGAGGGGAGAGCGGCTGAGGCTGGCGAGGCGTCGTCCGTCGCCCGACCGCGTGAGGGCGCGAGTGCGGGACGGCGGGGAGCAGTCACGCGGCGGGAGACTGCGACGCATCGACTGGGCTACCTGGGGAACGGTGGCCGGGGTCATCGCAGGTATCGGCACGCTGCTGTTCACCGCCATCGCGACCTACTACGGCGCAGCGGTCTCGAAAGATCAACTCGACCAGTCCCGAGAGGACGCCGCTCGCCAGACACGCGACCAGGCAAGCCAGGTAGCCGCCTGGACGGAGATCGACAGCGAGAACGAATTCACTGTGCACCTGCGGAACAGGTCTCAGGACCCAGTGGAATCGGTACGCCTGGTCTTCTGGGCATACGTCGAACCAGCCGTCGGGGTGGGGCATGTGGATGTCGTCCAGTTCGAGCAGACCATGTCGGTCATCGGACCCTGTTCGGACATGATCGTCGAAGAGAAAGCGCTGCGGTACTCAAAGACGGTTCGTGCTGATCTTGGCAAGTTGCCTGATAATCCGGGTGTTGAAGTCAAGTACGTGGAGTTCATGGATCGAGACGGGGGGTACTGGGTGCGCGCCCCCGGGAGTGGCCTCGACCAGATGGACCCGCGCTCCACTTACGGGGTGCTGGAGAAAGCAGACCCCGGCGTAAAGGTACTGCCCGGCCTTATCACGGGTGACCCGGCCTTCAGGGCTGCGTCCGGATGCGTCGGCGATAGCAGGTAGAAGGGCACGCTGCCCAGGGGTGCGGGCTTCACGGATGGTGGGACTAGCGCTCAATCTCCGCTGCCTGGGTGGGCTGTTGATCGGTGCGCTCCACGGTCACGGTGGTCTGTGATCGCTCGTAGGCGTCGTGCGCGTCGGCCATGCCCTGCATGGCCTGAGTCGCGCTGCGCAGGCTGTCGGCCAGGCGCGGGCCCGGTGTCTTCTTGCGGTTCATGTTCCATGCCTCCACTGCGTCCAGGTCGTAGAGCGGCCCCATGGCCAGCTCGGCGATCAGCAGGTGTGCGGGACCGCGCTTCAGCGCGCGGGCGGCGGCTTGCTTCGTCAGCCCCATCACGCTCGCGGCTTCGACGAGGCCGCCGGGGTGCAGGTCCGCCCATCTCTCATTCACATTGCCAGGCTAGCGGGTTAGGTTCATGACGTGAACGCAATTTCTGGCCAACTCATGAAGTGCCGAGGAGCCCCCACCCAGTCTGGGTGGAGGCTCCTCACGTGCATGCCGGGATCATTTCCCGTCGGAGAGCCTCATCCAGAGCCAGGCTGTGCCGCTGGCGATGAACCCCATCAACAGCATCCCCAGGAACGGCTGTGCTCCGAAGCCGCGTGTGATCACGATGATGAAGATGGCGTAGGCCAAGAAGCCGATCGCTGCGACACCAATGATCCGGCGAGCCAGGTAATGGGCTACCGCTGCTGCGTGTGCACGGTCGCTCTCGTTCGGTGGCATGATCCTCCGCTGGCTACAGAGTTGAGGCGCTGGCGACGGGGCTGGTCGGCTCGATCGTGGACGTCTCCGTGACGTTCCCCTCCCCATCTGTAGATGTCGAACGCTTGCCACCATAAGTGGTGTTGGCGTCCGTAGGCGGTTCGGGAGCCGTATCCACCTTGACTGGCTTGCCATCGTCCCCGATGACTACGCGCCCCTCCGAGTCGACTACGCCGACCTTGTCCGGTGTTGCCTCGGGAGTGGCCACACCGTCGTCGTTGACCCAATCCGGCGGGGGCGGCGGCGGCTCATCCGACATTCCCTTCAGGCCCGAGTGTGCGCCTGACCAGAGCCCCGGGACGCCGTTGGGGAAGATGGATTCCGCGTTGTAGGTCATGGTGGCGAAGTTCATCGTGCCGTACCAGCCCTCGCCGCACCCCCAGGACAGGTCCTTGGCGGGCCATTCGAGCACGTACTTGTACGCCATGCTCGTGTTGGAGAACCACTCACTGGTCCATTTGCACTTGTACCAGTCGCTGCCGTTCCACTTGTACATCGCGATGCCCTCGCGCAGGTGGCCGGCCGGGCGCTTGTACTGGTGCTGGCAGTCCGTGGGGATGGCGTTCAGGTCCATCCACGAGGTCACGTCACCCTTGGCGTACCCCCGGTTATCTGTGCCGTTGGACACCTCGCTCCTGTTGGTCATGCAGTGCTTGCCGTTACCGCTGACCCACAGCTCGGCTCGTTCGTAGACGTAGTGGGCGTTGGCGGAGCCCGCAAGCGCAACCACCGAGATCGCTGCGATCGGAACCGCGATCAGTGCTCTGCGCGCTTGTCTCTTGCCTTTGGATCGGTTTCTCACAGTTTCTCCCATTCAGGCAGACTGGATTGATCCGTTACCCTCGTGCACTTTTGCCCCCGTTGTTCCTGCTGTCCCGCAACGCGACATTTGCATCAGCCGGTAAACGTTCGGTAAATAGCCTGGTGGTGAACGTCGCAGAAGCAAGTCCGCAAATCAACTAAGCGCAATAGCGGTCGAGTTGAGGGGAAACCTCGTCAGCTCCAGTGCCGGGAGCGTGAGTTCCCGGTGCGCGTCCGGACGTTCAGTCGTCGTGCAGAAGGTTGCCGCGCGGGGCTCCGCCCTTGCGCCAGGCAAGCGCGGGCGGCAGCTTCTCCTTGGCCGCGCCGAGCGGCTGGGTCAGGGCGATGATCGGCAGGGCCAGGGAGGCGAGGAAGCGGCGGCGGGTGGTCTCGGCGATCTCCTTCATGGCCCCCATCGCTACCCCGGTAGGGCGTCCACGCATACGACTTGTGATCACTTTCCGTTAAGCGAAGGATCACTCAAGTGATCACAAAGCGTACGTTGTTGACGTGCCTCTCTCACTTACGGTATTCGTCCTCCTCGTCTTCGCCGTCGCGCGAATCACGCGCCTGGTGACCACGGACAACATCACGCACCCGCTGCGCGACAAGCTCGCCGCACGTGCGCTGGCCGCCTACCGCCGTGACCAGGCCAAGGTCTCGCCGATGTACGGCAGCGGCAGCAGCGACGGCGACACGGACACCGCGCCGACCGCCGCACCGGACACCATGCGCTTGCCCGGTGAGCGTGGCGTGTTCGCGCTGGTCTCCTGCGCCTGGTGCATCGGTTTCTGGATCGCCCTGCTCGCGTACGTCCTCGTGTACTGGATCGGCGACTGGCCTAGCAGCGTCGGCGAGTTCGGCTATGCGGCGATCTCCGTGCTGGCGACCAGCTGGCTGGTCGGGGCCCTGAACTCCAGCTTCGCCCGCTGACGTCTGACCCGACATGAGGGGAGCGGGCATGCCGCTGTCGCGTTTTCTGCCGCTGCGCGGCGCCTCCCTGATCTCCTCCGCCGAGCTGCTGCGCGAACCCAGGCGCACCACCGCGGATTCCAAGCGCCGGGGGCAGTCCCGCTCCCAGCTCTCGGGGCTCCTCCCGGCCCAGCAGCAGTGGCAGCAGAACGCGTGGGGCTACTACCGCTCCTGCGGCGAGCTGCGCCAGGGCGTGCGGTGGCTGTCCAACGCCTGCTCCCAGGCGACGCTGAAGCTCGGCAGGATCGACCCGCGCGGGGACGGCACACCCGACCCGGTCGACGACCAGGCGCTCATCGACCGCTATCTGGCGTCCTGGGCGGGCGGCGCGTCCGGGCAGTCCGAGCTGCTGGCGCAGATGGCCATCCATGCCACCGTGCCCGGCGAGTGGTACCTGATCGCCTACGCCGACCCGGCCACCAAGGCCGAGGTGTGGCGCACCGTCTCCAAGTCCGCGATCCAGCAGCTCGGCACCGGCTCCGACTCGCCCTTGCGCATCCAGATCGGCCCCCACGAGTGGGTCGACCTGGAGAACGGGACGAGCTTCGTGTGCCGGATGTGGCGGCCGGACCCGGAGAGGCCGTGGCTGGCCGACTCTCCGGTCCAGCCGCTACTGGCCGACCTGCGCATCCTGTGCGGGCTGACCGCGCACGTGAACGCCACGATCGACTCCCGCCTAGCCGGTAACGGCATCCTGGCCGTCCCCCAGGAAGCGTCCCTGACCGGCGCCGAGACCGCGCCCGTGGATGAAGAGGGGACGGTGCGCGAGGACAACGACGAGTTCATGGACGAACTCATCGAGAACATGGTCCCCGCGATCACCGACCGCGACCGCGCCAGCGCCGTCGTGCCCATCCTCATCCGGGCACGCGGCGAGGACATCAAGAACATCCAGCACATCGACATCTCCTCTAAGTTCGATGAACGGTCCTCCGAACTCCTGGTGCAGGCTCAGCGCAAGGTCGCCATCGGCATGGACGTCCCCCCGGCCGTCATCCTGGGCCAGGAAGACTCAAATCACTGGACGAGCTGGCAGATCTCAGAGGAGGCCGTCGCCCTCCACGTCAACCCGCTGCTGTCGCTGATCACGCACCCCCTCACCGACCGCTACCTGCGCCCCCTGATGCTCGATGACGGACGCAGGGACGCCGACACGTTCGTCATCTACGCCGACACCACCGAACTCACGCTGCGCCCCGACCAGTCCGACGACGCGGTACTCCTCTACGACCGGGGCGAACTCTCCGGAGAATCACTGCGCCGCGAGTCCGGGTTCGGCGACCAGGACAAGCCCGGCGACCAGGAGAAGCGCGAGCGCCTGCTGTGGAAGCTGGCGGAGAACCCGCAGATGGCCGCCGCCGTCCTGCCCGCCCTGGGCATCACCACCGGCGCCGGTGCCACCAGTTCCCGGGGTGCGCCAGACGGGCAGCGCCAGAGCGCTCCCGGGGCCAACGCCCGCCCCGCGATCGAGAACCGCCGCGAACTGCCCACCGAGCAACCCACCACCCAGCGGCCCACCGCACCGCCCACCGGCACCTCGGGGGACGGGCTGATGGCAGCCGCGGACTTCGCCGTACGCCGCGCCCTGGAAGTCGCCGGACGCCGCATGACACCCGGCCGCACCGCCCAGTTGCCCCAGGTCCCGGTCTGGACGATGCACACCCACATCCGCGCCCAGACCGACCTCTCCCGCCTCCTGGACGGCGCCTGGCTGCACCTGGGGGAGTACGCCAACGCCGAGGGCGTCGCGGCCGTCGACCGCTACACCCGCCACCTCATCACCTCCCAGCAGGCCCACGAACCGGCCATGCTGCGCCGCCACCTCACCGAGGCCGGGATCCTGCGATGAACTCCCTTCCCGGGCTCATCGAGCGCGCGACCACCGCCCTGCGCCGCGCCCTGAGCGCTTTCCTGCGGGCCGCCCGCACAGCGCTCGCGACGCAAGGTCTGGCGGGCTGGCCCGACACCTTCCCCGCCGTCCCCGCCCACCTCGAACCGTTCCTCTACGAGGCGTACCTCAGCGGAGCCGGCGGATTGGCGGACCTGGACCCGCAGGCGCGCGCCTGGGCGGCTGACGCGGTGGCGCGCATGCAGGGCTCGCACTGGGCGCAGAACGTCTACCAGCACCTCGCCGGGGCGCCCCCACAGCAGTGGACGGTGCTGCTCGAAGACGACGCCCACGCTCGCTGGCTTGAGGCGCTGACCGCATCCGAGATGCGCTCCGCGCACAACGCGGGCACGCTGGCGGCCGCGATCGTCCGCCACCGCGAGACGCCCGTGTTGAAGACGTGGCGCGCGCACCTCGACGACCGCACTCGGCCCGCGCACGTGCACGCCAACGGGCAGACCGTCTCGGTCACCGAGCCGTTCATCGTCGACGGCGAGCGCCTGATGTTCCCCGGCGATCCCACGTCCGCCAGCCCCGGCAACACCTTCAACTGCCGGTGCTCGATCCGCCTGACTCCCGCCCCGCTCACCGCATCCGGAGCCACCATGACCACACCCGTAGCCGAAGGCAGCCGGACGCCGGATGACATCTGGTGGGAAGGCCCCCTGGCCCCGATCGGCGCCAACAGCGCCGACATGCGCCGCCTGGCTGCCACCGGCCAGCTCGATACCCGCGAGCTCCCGCTGCCGCTGCTCTTCCAGCCCACCTTGTCCCAGCGCCACGAGGGCGCCATCCAGGGCATGGCCGTCCTGCGCCGAGCCTGGATCAAGGACGGCGTCCTGCACGGGCAGGGCACCTTCGACGGCCTCGACCCCGACGCGGTGAAGGTCGCCGACAAGGTGCACCGCGGATACCTCGGCTGGGTCTCCGTCGACCTGGACAAGGCGCTGATGGAGCTCGATGACTCCAACCCCGAGCAGCCCGTGGAAGTCGCCCGCTCGTGGCGCCTGTCGGGGGCCACGCTGGTGGGTCAGCCCGCCTTCGACACGCATGCGAAAATCCGCATTGTCGACAAGCCCACACGCCTGGCGGGCGACCCCGACCCCGAGGAAGAGGACGCCGACACCGGCGAGCCAGCTCCCGTGGGCGGGGGCATCCTCACCGACGAGACCGTCACCCCCGACGGGGGCGAGGAGCGAGACCTCGAACTCCCAGAGGACGAGCACCCCGAGGGCGAGCAGCACACCGTGGTGCCGGTGGCGGACGGCGACGGCGACGAGGAAGCCGTGGACGAGCCGCCCGGCATCGACGACGACCTGATCACCGACGACCCCGAGCGCAAGAAGCGCCAGGCGTTCAAGCCCAGCGCCGAGGAAGTGCAGCGCGCCTCCCTCATCGCCTCCGCCATCCCCCTGGCCCCGCCCTCCGCGTGGTTCGAGGATCCGCGGTTCGACAAGCCCACCGGCATGCACGTCACCCCCCAGGGCCAGGTCTTCGGGCACCTCGCGGAGTGGAACCGGCCGCACATGAGCTTCCCCGGCCAGTACATCTACGCCCCTAAGAGCCCGAGCGCGTACCGGGAGTTCGAGGTCGGCTCCGTTCTCACCGCTGAGGGCGACTATCTGCGCGTGGGCACTCTCACCGCAGGCACGAGCCACGCGGAGCACGGGCTCACCGCCTCGGAGACCATGGCGTTCTACTCCGACACCGGCTACGGCGCCGCCATCGTGCGCACCGGCGAAGACGAACACGGCATCTGGGTCGCGGGCAGCCTTACCCCCGGCGCCAGCGCCGAGCAGATCGCGACCCTGCGCCGCGCCCCGCTGTCGGGCGACTGGCGCGACAACGGCCAGGGCCTGGACCTGGTGGCCGCCCTCGCGGTCAACCGGCCCGCCTTCCCCGTCCTGCGCGCGAGCGTCTACCTCGAAGACGACAAGCCCGTCTCCCTGGTCGCCGCCGGAGTCATCGACGAGGGCGACGCCTTCGAGACCCTGCACAGCGACGCCATCCCCGTCCCTCCGGGCGGTGAGGAGACCATGCGAGCCATCGGTGACCTCACCCAGCGCCTGGCCGCCGCCCTCGCCACCCTCAACACCCCCCTGCGCTCCGAGGAAGCCGCCCAGACGGCCGGCGAGGCCTTCACCGCCTCGCTGCGCGAGCGTTTCGGCAAGGTGCGCGCGGAGGCCGCCGTGCACGCGTTCACCACGCGGGCCATGGGGAAGGCCGTGGTGCCCAGCCGGAAGTCGCGCCGGGATGCAGCCGTGCACGCCTTCGCCCGCCTCGACGCGGACGAGGACGAGGACCCTCTTCCGGTGACGCAGTCCGACATCCCCGACCGCGCCGACGACGAGGCTGCCGAGGAGCTGTCCGAGGACGAAGCGGCAGGCGTCTTCGAGGACTTCACCGACGACGACCTGAGCGAGGCCGAGCAGTTCCTCGCCGGGGACGGCACCGGGCAGTTCAAGCGCAAGAACTGGGTCGAGAAGGCCGGGGGACTGCCGCGCTACATCAAGCGGATCGCCAAACACCTCAAGCGCAAGGGCATGAGCGAGAGTCACGCGATCGCGGCGGCCGTGAACACGTGCAAGCGGTGGGCGCGCGGCGGCGGCAACGTCAAGCCCGACACCGTTGCCAAGGCCCAGGCCGCGATCGCCGAGTGGAATGCCAAGCGCCTTGCAGGCAGGCGCTGAATGAAGGTCAGGAACGGAGAGCGGTATGTGCTGCGGTAGCGGTGGCGGCGGGTTCAGCCCGAGCGGGTGGGACGGGTCGGCGAAGGCCCCGACGGGGGCGGTGGTGTGGCGTCACGAGCTGCCCGAGGGGCAGCACTTCGAGGACGGCGAAAGTCGCCGTGATTTCGTGACGTGGGTGGAAGCGGACGCGTCACGTGCACGGTGGGGTGCGGGGACTTACTACGAACATAAGGTCACTGACGGCGACTAGCGCTATGCTCAGCGTTACGACGGTCGTCCGGGCCGGTCGACCCACCCCGCCGCTCACGGCTCGAACCCCCCCCTCGAAATGTGAGCGGTGACCGGCCCGGATCTGCCGTACAACTTCAGGCGCGCCCGACTGGCTTCCGGCCGGGGTGCGAGGAGACCCGACTGGCGTCTGGCCGGGGTCGCAACCACACCCCCGTGAGGGGTGGTTGAGAAGCGACGCCCGAACGGATCTCTCGCGATGAACCGCGAACAGCTCAACTCTCTTCTCCAGCGCCTTGCCGAGGCCGACGCCTCCCAGCGCACCGAACTCATCAACGAGGCCATCGCTTCCCACGGCGCCGAAGAGGTCGCCGCCCTCGTGGAGACCGGACTCGAAGCCGGACGCGAGATCGTGGATGCGGAGTCCCGCTCGGACGAGGACGTCACCAACCTGGAGCTGGTGACCGAGATCGTCGAGGCCGCCCGCACACGCGGCAGCGAGATCACGCAGGCCGAAGAGGCCCGCCAGCAGAAGATCGCCGATCTCCACGGCCGCCTCAACCCCCAGAGCGACACCGCCGAGAGCGAGGGCGAGGGCGCCGAGCCCGCCGCCGAGGCCGCCTCCACCGTGGGCGAGGCGGGCGCTGGCGCCGAGGGAACCGGAGCCACCGGCGAGGCCGTCCCCAACGACGCATCGTCGATCACAGAGGGCGCACCGGCCACGGTCGCCGCCTCGCGCCGCCCGGCCACCACGAACTTCGGCGCGTTGCAGTCGGACCGCACGGGCGCCCAGCGCGGTTCGAACTGGTCGCTGACCGCCAGCGCCGACATCCCCGGCTACTCCACCGGCCAGGAGCTGACGTTCGACCAGCTCATCGACGCCGCGACCCGCCGCATGCAGGGCCTGGCCCGCATCGGGCGCTCCAACGCCGACACCGGCGGCGTGAACATCGCCCAGTTCAACCTGACACGCGAGAGCAACCTGGTCGCCCGCAACGAGCAGGACCACCGCGTCCTGGACTACGCGGCCGACGAACGGCGCCTGCCGGGCGGCTCCCTGGTCGCAGCCTGCGCCACCGGCACCGTCGCCCAGGGCGACGTCTGGTGCAGCCCCAGCGACACGCTGTGGGAGTTCTGCCCCGACCTGGCCACCCGGGAAGGCATGCTCGACGTCCCCACGATCACGGTCCGCCACGGCGGCATCCGCTGGCCCAAGACCCCCAACTTCGCGGACGTCTACAAGAAGCTCGACGACATGACGTGGGACTGGACCGACGAAGAGGTCTGCGACCCCGACAAGCGTCCCGCCGTCAAGCCGTGCGCCGAACTCCCGTGCCCGGACTGGGCCGAGCTGCGGCTGCGCCCGCGCGGCATGTGCATCAAGGCCGACATCCTGCGCAACCACAGCTGGCCCGAGCAGGTCCGCGACTGGACCCAGCGCCTCCTGGTCGCCCACGAGCACAAGATCAACCACGACACGATCGCCGCGATGGTCAAGGGCGCCGACAAGACCATCGAGTACAAGTCCACCGGCGGCGACGACGGCACGGTGAACTACGGTCCCGGCGCCACGGCCGGACTGCTCGGTGCGCTGGAGTTCCAGATCGAGCAGATCCGCAACGCCAACCGCATGGGGCGCACCGCGGCCCTCGAAGTCGTCATGCCGCACTGGGTCCACGGCGTCATCCGCTCCGACCTGGCCAAGCGCCAGGGCGTCGACCTGCTCGACGTGTCGGACCAGCGGATCAACAAGTGGTTCACCGACCGTCACGCCCGCGTCCAGTACGTCTACGACTGGCAGGACCTGGACAGCGACAGCGTGCTGACCTGGCCGACCACGCTCCAGATCCTGATCTACACCGCAGGCGCCTACGTCTCCGCGCGCCAGGACATCATCAGCCTGGACTCGATCTACGACAGCGTGAACCTGCTCGGCCGCGCCGCACAGACCGGCCCGCCGGTCGTCCCGGCGATCCCCGGCAACAAGTTCATCAGCCTGTTCACCGAGGAGGCCCACCTCCTGGGCCGCAAGTGCGGCGTCTCGCGCCTCATCAAGATCGACCTGTGCGCGGACGGCGCCACCACCGGCGGAGCCGTTCCCGCCATGGGCGTCACCTGCCCGGCCGTCTGACCCTCTCGGACCACTGATCGTCCCCCGGCCCCGCGCAACTCAAGTCACCTGAGCGCGGGGCCGGGGGGCCAGCCCGACGAAGGGAGGGCAACCCCGTGAGCACACCCACCACCGGCCTGGCACCGCTAGAGATCCTCACCGATCAGCCGGTGCCCACCCAGCGCCGCTACGGCCTCTACTCGGCCGCCACCGTGCTGGAGACCCCGCGCCTGCGCCACGCGTACGCGACGTGGACCACCGACGACTGCGCAGATGGCGGCTACTGGGCCCTGTGCAACCCCGAAGACCCCACCGCCGAGCAGGACAACGGCGTCAAGCGCCTGGACCGGCCGCACTGGGACACCGCGTTCCCCTTCGCGATCAACGCCGGGATCTCCTGCGACCGCATCGGCTTCGACAACGCCGCCCAGCGCGCCCGCGCCCGCCTCGCGGCGGCTGAAGAACGCTTGGTGGAGCGCGCGTTGTGGCAGGGCAAGGCAGGCATCCTGCCCCGCCTGGACAGCTCCAAGGCCGTCAAGCTCTCCACCACCCCCGTCTCCCTGACCGCCGGTGTGGCCCTGCTCGAAGAGGCCCTGGGCGAGTCGACGGTGGCCGCCGGGCTCATCCACGCACCGCGGCGGATGGCCGCGCCGGCCGTTTCCGCGTGGCTGGCTGTCCCCGAAGGGCCGCGCCACCGTTCCCCGTTGGGGGCCTCCTGGGTGTTCGGCTCTGGCTACACGCCTGCCGACCAGGGCGAGGACGACGACGCGGACGCGCCGGGTGTGGCGTGGCTGTACGCCACCGGTCAGGCCGTCGTGCGCCGCTCGAAGGTCGAGGTCGAGCCCGGCCAGCATCCCGGTACGTCCGGCTACTTCGACCCCGCCTCGAACCTGGCCTACGCCGTGGCGGAGCGCACGATCCTCGTCACCTTGGACTGCCCGCTCTTCGCGGTGCCCGTCATCGACGAGAGCCCCAAGCCCGACCTGCTGCCCGCCCCCACCAACGTGCACGTGGTCGGCGCCCCCGGCGTCACCACCGCGCTCATCGACTGGGACCGGGTGCCCGGCGCGGACTCCTACCTCGTCGAAATCACCCCCACCGCGAAGAAGGACGCCTGATGGCTACCAAGTGCTTTACACCAGTGCTCGGAGAGCGCATCCGCCTCACGCGGGTGGACGGCTGCGGGCGCCCGATCTACGGGGCAGGCTCCCAGGCCGTCTCGGACGGTTTCATCACCGTGAAGTACACCGCCGAGATCGGCGAGGGCGAGGAGATCGAGCAGACCAACGCCCAGGGCCAGCGATGCGTCTACCTGAAGATCCCCGACTACATCAAGTACATCGGTGTCGAGATCGAGTTCTGCCGCGTCGACCCGGGGCTCATCGGGCTGATCAACCCGGCCAACGCGCTGGAGCTCGACGGCAAGGGCGACGTCGTCGGCTGGCGCGAGAGCGTGAAGCCAAGTGACAGGGCTGGCTTCGCCCTTGAGGTCTGGACCGGCCTGCAGGGCGCGAACATCTGCGACGACCCCAACGCCACCAGCGCCCACGGCTACATCCTGACCCCCTGGCTGACGTCCGGGATCATGGGCGATCTGGAGATCGGCGCGTCCAGCGTGAACTTCACGTTCAAGGGCAACGCGCAGGCCGGATCGAACTGGGGAGTTGGCCCGCACAAGGTCGTCCCCGGCACGGACGGCGTCACACCGTCCGCGCTGCTGGCGCCGATGGCTCCCGACGAGGTGCGCCTCATCCGGCATACGAGCATTGCTCCGCCGAACCCGCAGTGCGGCGCCTTCGAGCTGCCCGCGCCCGGTGGCGCGACGCTGACGGCAACCGTCGACGCCTCGGACAAGATGAAGTTCACCTTCGCCTGGGCCGGAACCGCTCCCGACGACACCCCGGCGATCTTCGACTTCGGCGACGGCACCAGCGGCGTCGGCAAGGTCAAGGACAACAAGGCGTCTGTGGACCACGTCTACACCGAGCCGGGCCGTAAGAACGCCTCGGCCACCGTCGCGGGCGTCACGGTGGCGGCTGTCGCAAACCCTCTCAAGAGCTGACCGCCCCCACTGGGCTGCGCGTCTCCCCGATCCGGGATGTCAGCGCGCAGATCCAGTGGGACGCGGTGCCCACCGCGGATTCCTACGACGTCAGCGTCACGGAATCCGAGGCGGGTGGCGAGATCGCCCAGCCCTCACCCCAGCCCCCCACGCCAGCCGAGCAGACCCCTAACACCCCCGGGGAGGGCTTCTGATGCCCATCGTCACATCGCCGCCGTACAACGCCAGCGGGCTCACACCGAACACCGCGTACACGGTGACCGTTACGCCGATGCGTGCCGGGCAGAAGGGCACGGCGGCCACCGCGACGTTCACCACCGGCAAGGTCGCACCCGCCGCGCCCACCGGTGCCGCCCTCAAGACGTCGCCGCCCACCGTGGCCGGGGCCACCATCACGTACACGCACGACGGGAAGAACGTCACCAAGTTCCGTCTGGAGCGCAAGCCCAAGACCGGTGGCTCCTGGACGAAGGTCGCCGACTCGGCCGCCGCCACAGACCGTGAGCTGAAGGATCCGGGCCCGCTGACGGCGGGCGACTACCTGTGGCGCGTCATCGCCGTGGACGACACCACCGACTCGCCCCCCTCCAACGAGGTCGCGGGCACCGTCGTTGCCCCGGCCAAGCTGCCCACGCCCGCCCCGGTCGGCAAGGGCACGGCCACCACCACGGAGTTCGACGTGGAGTGGCCCGCCATCGCGGGCGTCGACGCCAGCAAGGGCGACAAGGGCTACGTCGTCAGCATCATCCCCGGCGAGCCCACCGTCAGCGCCGTCGACTTCACCACCCCGGCCAAGCCGTTCGTCAAGGTCACCGGCCAGATCGCGGCAGACACCGCCTACACGGTCTCGGTGACCGCCAAGGGCGACGGCACCACCAAGACGGACTCCGACGCCGGAACCGTCGACATCACCCCGACCGAGCCCGCGCCGTCCGCCAAGGGCTACGGCGAAGGCGGCTACGGCGACGACACCTACGGAGGTACGGCCTGATGGCTGCCATCGAACCGTTCAAGCTGCCCGCCAAGGGCGCCAAGAGCTGGGACACCCCCCTCAACAACGACCTGGCCAATCTCGACGCCCGCCTCAAGGCGGTCGAGGCGTACCAGGGCTGGCCCACCAAGGGCGAGGTCACCGACCTCAAGGCGTCCGCCATCAAGGCAGACGGCTTCACCGTCACCTGGGCGGTCCCGGCCGGGACCGTCGTCGACTCCTCCAAGGGCGACAAGGGCTACACCGTCACCGTCAAGCCCACCGGCCCGACCCTGGGCGCGGTGGCCATCGCCTCCCACGTCGCCACCGTCGTGCTGACCAAGGCCACCGCCGGGACCGAGTACACGGTGTCGGTGGTCGCCAACGGCATCCCGCCGAACGTCACCGACTCCGACGCCGCCACCGTCAAGGCCACCCCGAAGGCGTGAGCATGGCCGAGCCCTGCGGCTGGTCCGCCGACCGCACCTGCTGCCCCGTCGAGCGGCTGCCCGACGGGGTATGGGAGACCTCCGTCGCCACGGCGACGGAGGTCCTCTGGGCGCTCACCGGCAGGCAGTTCGGTGCGTGCCCGCGCACCCTGCGCCCCTGCCACGTGCCGTGCCCGTGCGACCCCTGCGACCGGTGCGCAGGCGCTCAGGGCCCCCAGTGGATGCCCGCGCTCATCGGCGGCCAGTTCTACAACCTGACCTGCCAGAAGGGCGACGGCTGCCAGTGCGGCAGCGAGCTGCCCACCGTCATCCTGCCCGGCCCCGTCCACCGCGTGATCTCCGTGATGGTCGACGGCAAGACCCTGGACCCCTCCACGTACGCGGTCTACGACCGGCGCTCCCTGCTCCGCACGGACGGCGGCTCCTGGCCCTCCTGCCAGCACCTGGAACGCGACCTCACCGAGCCGGGCACGTGGGCGGTCACCTACGAGCGCGGCAAGCCGCTCAGCCAGGCCGGCCGCCGCGCGGTCGGCTTGCTGGCGTGCGAGTTGTCGCGTCTGTGTGCGGGCGACAACTGCCGTCTGCCCTCGCGCGTGACCAGCGTCGTGCGCGACGGCGTCACCTGGAGCTTCGACGCGGAGGGCTTCTACACCGAGGGCCTGACCGGCATCCCCGAAGTGGACATGTGGATCAAGGCCGTGAACCCCCACAAGGTCATGCGCCGCGCCAGCTCCTGGTCGCCGGACGGTCCGAAGATGCCGCGCCAGCGCACCGGCCCGAGCGACTTCGGGAGCTGGGGCCGGTGAAGAGCCTTTCCACCATCGGCCGCATCCTCTCGATGCTGACCGCGTGCCTGTGCCAGCAGTTCCGACAGGAGGGGATGCCGCTGTGCGTGTGCGCGATGCGCCACCACTCCGACCTCCTGGTGGCCGACGGGTGCGGGGAGTGTACGTGTGAGGACGGCTCGGACGGGCGCCTGTACGCACGCGTCGTGGAGATCCGCGCCACGGACAACGACAACCGCAGCGCGTCGGGGGCGCAGCCGTGCGCCAACCCGCTGGTGGAAGCGGAGTTCGCCTTCGCCGTCTACCGGTGCATCTACCTCACCGACGACGGCCTGGCCCCGCCCGCCGACGTCCTGAACTGGGAGGCGCAGCAGTTCCTCGCCGATGCGGAGGTGATGCGGCGGGCGGTGATGTGCTGCACGCTGCCGCCCGAGCTGGGCACCTGGTGGAAGCGCACGACGACCTGGACGCCGCTGTCGTCGGGCAACTGCGCGGGCGGTGAGCTGCGCGCGATCGTCACCGGCACCCCGCGCATGAACCGGCTTATCACCGTGCCCGACCCCGAGCCCGTCAAGCGGGGGGCCTGGTGAGCGCCGTGTGGATCCAGGTACAGCGCCGCTACGGCGGCAGCCCCGAGCCCGGCACCGTCCTGCGGGTGGAGCAGACCGGCTTCCTGGACGCCCTGCTCCGCGAAGGGCTGGTCACCCTCCTGCCCGACCCTCCCGAACAGCAGGCGGGGGAGGAGCGCGATGGGTGAAGTACGCCTCAACCACGCCGAGATCAACCGCCTGCTCTACGGCAGCGGCGGGCCCGTCGTCCGCGAAGTCACGCGCGTGGCCCGGCTGACCCAGCAGAACGCCCGCGCGCTCGCCCCCGGCGACTCCGGGGTCCTGAAGGCGTCCATCAAGGTCACCGTCTTCGCCCAGCCCGGCCGCCAGCGCGTCCACGCCCGCATCGGCTCAACGCTCGATTACGCGATCTACCAGGAGGAAGGCACCGGCATCTACGGGCCCAAGGGCACCCCGATCCGGCCCAAGCGCGGCAAGTACCTGCGGTTCAAGCCCAAGGGCGCCCGCGGATTCGTCTTCGCCAAGTCGGTGCGCGGCTCGCGCGCCCACCACTACCTCGTGACCGCGCTGCGCCGCTCCTCCCCGTGGCCGGTGCGCAAGTTGCGCTGAACCCCGCAATCGTTCGGTTTTCAATCAAAACCTCGAGTCCGCAAGGAACCCCACATGGCGCTGCAATTCACCACCAGCGACACCGCACCCCAGGAGATGGCCCCGCCCTTCGAGTTCGACCTCGACGAGCAGCCCCTGACCGCGCAGTGCCCCAAGTCCCGCATGTGGTCCCGCCTCATCGCCTCCCTCTCCTCGGCGGCGACGATGGCCGACGAGCAGTACGCGATCGGCAGCTTCATGGACGCCTGCTTCGGCGACGGGGACCGCATCTACCTGGAGCGCCGCTACCGCGACCGCGAGGACGCGCTGGACGACGACGTGATGGCCGAAATCTTCGAGGCCGTCATGGAGTTCTGGGCCCCGCACATGGCCGAGGAAGTCGACCAAGTCCGCGAGTCCCGTGAGTCCCGTGGCTCGCGCGCCCAACGCCGCGCCGTACGCACCCCCACGGGCTCCCGCAAGCCCGCCCGGCCGCGCGCCGCCCGCAAGACGCTGAGCGACACCGCAGCGGGGGCCGAGTAACCCCATGGCACGCACCGGAGCAGCCGCGCCCGACCAGGGCGCACCGTACTGGAAGGGCGGTCCCGCCGACACGCCCTTCCTACTGCTCCTGGGCGAACACCAGATCCTGGTCCCCGACGTCGAGACCGGCTGGTGGATCAACGCGCTGGCACGCGGCGACTGGGGCGACATCGCCCGCCTCCTGGACGAGGACCTCCAGCTCTCCTACGCCCTCATGGACCAGGAGCTCGAAGACGTCGACCAGGCCGACCTGCACCGCATGGCCTGCCAGGTCGCCGAGACCGTAGCGGGCTGCCCCTGGCCCACCGCCGTACGCCTGGCCGGCCACCTCGTCGGCGGGCAGTGGATCGACTTCGAGGCGTACTGCACGCGGCGCACCAGCATCGACCCCCTCACCGCGCCCCTGCGGCGCGTGCTCGGCGCGATGTACGCCATGGCGCTGGAAGGCGCCCAGGACGAAGCCGCCGTGCGCCGTATCCAGGCCGAGTACGCCAACGCGGCCGACACCAACGCCCCGCCTCCGCCCCTCACGGGCGACCGCACCGACAGGGGGGCGCCCCAGGTGCCCGGCTCCAAGTACCGCACCTTCACCTCCGATGAGGCCGCCGCGGCTTTCAACGCCGCCTCCTCCGAGTCCTTCCCCGCCCGCACCACGCAAGGGGAGGCACCGTAAATGGCGCTCGCCGAGACGATGGTCGACGTCAACGCCGACGTCTCCAAGTTCAAGCGCACCCTGCGCCGTGAACTGCGCGACCACAAGGTTGCGGTGAAGCTGGAAGCGGACTGGGCGAACTTCCGCCGCAAGCTGCGCCAGGTCACCGCGTCCCTGACCGTCAAGGTCGGCCTGGACCCCGACGTCGCCAGCCTGCGCACCCGCCTATCGGCGATGCGGCCCAGCGTCCCCGTACGCCTGGACCCCGACACCGCGCTCCTCAACGCCCGGCTGAGGACGATGCGTCCCAGCCCCGTCACCGTTCCTGTGCGCGGTGACACGAGTCAACTCACGCGCTCCCTCCGGGGCCTGACCCGGTTCCTGCCCTCGGCGAAGATCTTCGCGATGGGCCTGGCGATCGTCATGCTCGGCGCCCAGGCCGCCGTCACCTCCGGGCAGATCGTCGCCTTCACCGCATCGCTGGCGCCCCTGTTCGGGATCATCGCCGCCGCCCCCGCGAGCCTCGCTGGTGCCGGGGCCGCCCTGGGCGCGCTCGCGCTCGCGGCGGACGGGGTGAAGCAGGCGTTCAGGCCCCTGCAAGGGCAGTTCGACGCGATGAAGAAGTCCGCCTCGGCGGCCATCTACACCCAGCTATCGGCAGCCTTGCGCGGCACGTCGGGGGTGATGTCGCAGGTCAAGTCGGCCGCGACGGGCATCGCCACCGAGTGGGGGCGCGCCGGGGCTGCGGCGATCAACTACATCAAGTCCTCGCGCGGCATGCAGAACGTGTCCTCGATCACCGAGGGCGCCCGCAAGGCCGTCAAGGGCTTGGCGGACGGCACCAAGCCGCTCATCACCGGGTTCATGGACCTGGCCGGGGTCGTCTCGGACACCTTCGGCCGCCGCCTGGGGATGGGCATCGAGGACGTCACCACGAAGTTCGGCACGTGGATGACGAAGGTGTCCCAGTCCGGACAGGCGCTGGGCTGGGTCAACAACGCGCTCACCGCATTCAAGTCCCTGGGCACGATCCTCGGCAGCCTCGGCGGGATCTTCAACGCGGTGTTCAGCGCGGCGCGCGCGGCCTCCGGGGACCTGTTGCTGACCGTGGGCTCCGTCCTCAAGGAGGTCGAGCGCTTCCTCAAGTCGGGGGAGGGCCAGTCCTCCCTGGTCTCCCTGTTCCGGGGGCTCCAGCAGGTCGGCGTGGCCCTTGGGCCCGTATTCTCGCAGTTGATCTCCTCTCTTGGGCAGATCGCGCCCCTGGTCGGCCAGTTGGCGATCGCCCTTGGTCCCGGCGTCGCTGCCGCGATCAAGGGGATCGGCGACGCGATCACCGCCATGGGCCCCGGGCTGCTCGCCTTCGGCACCGCCCTCTCGGACGCGTTCGTCACCCTCGGGCCGATCCTGCCGCAGGTCGGAGCCGCCCTCGGCGCCGTTCTGGCCGCCCTGTCCCCGCTGGTCACCGTCGCGGCCGCGTTCCTGTCCGTGATCGTCCCGATCGCCGCCCAGCTCATCCAGTTCGCCGCCCCGCTGCTGCCGATCGCGCTGGGGATCATGGCCGCCGTCAAGGCGTTCGCGCTGCTGCGCACGATCATCGTGGGCGTCCAACTGGTCTGGGCCACGCTCAACTTCGTCTTCGCCGCCTCCCCGATCGGCTTGATCGTGGTCGGCGTCATCGCCCTCGTCGCCGCGCTCGTGCTGGCCTACCAGCGCTTCGAGGGCTTCCGCAACGTCGTCCAGACCGTCTTCGGGTTCCTCCAAGGCGTCGGCATGGCCGTGATCGGCGCCTTCGTCGCCGCCTGGCGGGGGATCGTCATCGCGGCCCAGGCCACGGTCTCGTTCTTCTCCGGGCTGCCCGGCACCCTGGGCGGCATCCTCTCGGCGGTCGCGGGCGCCGTGGGTGCTGGGCTCGGCGCCGTCGTCGGCTTCTTCGCCGCACTGCCGGGGCGGATCCTGGGCGCGCTAGCGTGGCTGGCAGGCGGGATCGCCTCGTTCTTCTCGGGCATGTTCTCCGGGGTCCGCTCGATCGTCTCCTCCGGGGTCTCGGCCACCGTCTCGTTCTTCGCCCAACTGCCCGGCCGGGCGCTCGGCGCGGTCCGCTCGCTGCTCGGGTCGATGGGCTCGTTCTTCCGCAGCGTCTTTGCCGCCGCGCGCAGCGCCACGACGTCCGGGATCTCCGCTGTCGTCTCGCTCGCGCGCGGCATCCCCGGCAAGATCGTTTCCGCGCTGGGGAGCCTGGCCTCCAAGGTCGGCGCCGTGTTCACCAAGGCGTGGCAGGCGGCCAAGCGCATCGGCGGCCAGGTCGTCAGCTTCGCCCGGAACCTGCCCGGCAACGTGGTCAAGGCCATGGGCAACATCGGCTCCAAGATCGCCTCGATGATCAAGTCCACGATCCCGGGCCCCCTCAAGAAGTTCCTGCCCTTCGCGCGCGGCGGCATCGTCACCGGCCCCACCCGCGCCCTGATCGGCGAGGCCGGACCCGAGGTCGTCATCCCCCTCACCCGCCCCCAGCGCGCCCGCGAACTCCTCTACGCCTCCGGGGCCGCCTCCTTCCTCGACCAGGACAAGGGCCGCAACAAGGGCGCAGGCAGCGGCAACCCCCTGATCGGCAACGTGCAGATCGTCACCCCCGCCCGCGACCCCGAAGCCGTCGCCCTCGCGGTCGCCGGCCGTCTGGCCCGCGCGAGTTTCTGACCCCACACCAACCCCGAAGGGAGGACCCCAACACATGGCGTACAACGGCTACTTGGACCTGGGCACGACGGCCATCATCGACAACCAGCTCACCTACCAGCTCGCCCAGCAGGCCGGGATGGGGAACGTCCTGGTCTGTCCTCCCTGCCCCACCCCCGAACCCGGCTGGCGTGCACGGGAGCTGCCCACCGCCCCGTGGTGGGACGAAGCGGTGCCCGCCTCCCGCGAGTTCCTGGGCCTGTACGGGCTGGAGTTCACCGGGCTCACCTCACCCACCCGCAGCCGCACCCTGACCGAGCTGGCGCACGCCGGGGCCTCCCTGGGCAGGCTCCGGGCGGCGCACCGGGAGATCGGCGTACGCGCCACCGCGCTGGCCACCTCCGAGGCAGGCATGTCGTTCGGTCTGTCGTGGCTGGCCTTCGCGCTGGAGAACGCCGACCAGGACACCACGTTCGGCACCGGGGCCTGCGGCGGCACTGCCGCACACCTGCTGGCCTACTGCGCCAGCGATGAGAGCGCCTGGCGGACCCTGTACGACGTCGGGCTGCTGTCCTTCGAGACCGACCCCGTCATCCGGGCCGCCGGGGTCGGATGCACCGCCAGCGGCGCGCGGATCGCCGAGCTGACGTTCACCCTCGCCGCCGGGCGGCCCTGGCTGTACGGGCCGCCCATCACCCTGGCCACTCAACTGGGCTTCATCACCGAGACGCTGTGGCCCTGCCAGGGCTGGACCGCGCACCAGCCCGGAGTACCCGGCAACCCGATCGACTGCACCAAGACCGTCACCGACGAATGCGTGCAGTGGGTGCCCTCGACCTCGGGCCTGTGCACCGGCCCCGAGGCGTGCAACCGGGTGCGCTCCAACATCTTGCAGCCGGACCAGACGACGGGCACGGGCACCAACACGCTGGGCTGGGCCATCACCGGCCCCGGCACCCTGGCCGTCAAGGAGGGGCGCGTCACCGCCAACGGGCTCGGCGCCACATCGCGGGTCATCTACCGCCATCCCACGCTCGCCGGATGGCCCGTCCTCAGCGGGCACGACGTGACCTTCTCCTCCGAGATGGTCACCCCCGCGTCCCAGGCCGTCGCGGTGCTCACCTGGCTCGACTCCAGCGGCACGGTCCTCTCCGAAGTCAAGGGGCAGGCCGGTGTGGTGCCGTTCACCGCGACCGCCCCGAAGCTCGCCGCGTTCGTGTACCCCTCCGTGGGCTTCACCGCCGCCCCGCCCGCCATGCTCACGGTCGGACAGGCGACGCTGGTGGCGCTGGCCCCCTCCCCGCCGCCGGGCGCCCAGTGCGACCCCGATCCCTACCAGCCCCACCCGCGGCCCCCGGTGACGCTGCCGATCCCCGTGGACCCCTCCGCGTGTATCGCCACCATGTCCCCGGCCTCCGCCTCCTTGCGCGTGCACACCGGCGCCGTGCCCGAGCGTGCCCGCCTCACGCCGACGATCGTCATCACCACCGGCGCCAAGCCGCTGCGCAAGCTGTCGATCTCCATCTACCGCTCGGCGCCCGGCGGCACGTGCGAGGTCGACAAGCTCGACGACTGCGACAAGATCGCCACGTTCGGCGTCCCCTACCTCGGCGCAGGCACCACCCTGACGATGGACGGCCGCACCGGCACCATGTCCAAGCGCTGCGCGGACGGCTCCACCGTCGATGACGTGCCCGTCTACAACGAAGGCGGCAGGCCCCTCAGGGAGCTGCCCACGTTCTCCGGGGCGGACGCCTGGTGCATCGTCGCGCTCGCCGAACGCGGCGCGGTCACCGACCCCATGGCCATCACCGCCACCCTCACCGTGCTCGCCTCCCCCCGCCTGGAGGCGTCGTGAGCATCGACCCCTCCGAGGGCATCCACCCCCGCGCCCGCAGGATCCGCTGCGCCGAGGAGTACACGATCGTCCTGTACTACCGAGGCGGCCCCGCCGTCGGCGGCGTCGTCGGCGTCATCACCCACCCGATCAAGGTGGAGTGGACCCGCACGCTGGACGCGCCTTCGCTGTGCCGCATCACCCTGGCCAAGCCCGTCTGCGGCGCCCTGGCCCGCGCGCTGGACGACGCCATGGTGGACCGCCCCGAGTGGGCCTACGAGCTGGCCGTCTTCCGCGACCAGGACGAACAGCCCGTGTGGTGCGGCCCCTTCATCCGCTACACCGAGACCCGCGACACCTTCGAGGTCTACGGCGAAGACTTCCTGGCCTGGCTCAAGGTCCTGCCCGTGCCCACCGATTTCCGCTTCACCGGCGCCGCCGCCCTCGATGCCACCGAGCTGGCGTTCTGGCTCATCTCCTCCGCCCTGGAACAGTCCGACCCCAACGTGCTGGCCTACGTACGCACCGCCCCCGCAGGGATCCTCGCCACCCGCCGCGGTCAAGCCTGGACCGAGACCGCGTGGACCGGAGTGGAGGCGCTGGCGCGCGACCACATCGACATCTGCTGCGTGAACCGCACCATCCTGGTCGGCCCCGAAGGCGGAGGCTCACTGGCCGGCCGCGTGCTGCGCTTCTCCGAGCGCGACTTCACCGGCGAGGGGCCCACGATCGAGTCGGACGGGTACGCGGCGGCCACGATGGTCACCGCCAAGGCTCAGGGCATGCAGGGCGTTGCCGCCGACGTCTCCAAGAACACCTGGGGCGAGCAGTGGAGCGTGCCGTACCCGCAGAACCAGGTGACCCCTTCCGATGAGTCCAACAAGGCCAACGTCGCCACCATCGGGAAGATCGAGGAAGGCTGGCGCGGCCTGGTCTGGCAGCTCCACGCTCTCTCGGGCACGCGCCTTGCACCCGAGCTGGCGGCCACCGCCCAGCGCGGCTACCAGCGCGCCAAGGTGCCCGAGTTCATGCGCATGTCCTCCGCGCACCTCTCCCCGGCTACCCCCGTGGCGATCGAGGAACTCATCCCCGGCTCGCGCATGACCATCGCCCTGGACGACACCTGGCTGCGCCCCGTCAACACCCCGATGCGCATCACCGACGTCCACGTCGTCTTCGACGCCACCGGCGAGAACGTGCAGCTCTCCGCCGAACCCGTCTCCATCCGCGTGGAGGACCCCGTCGACGACACCACAGAGCAGGAGGCGCACTGATGGCTCGCACCCGCTCCCTGTCCGGCACCCCCGACCGCTCCGCCCTGCCCGAGCGCCTGGGACGGCTCGATGCCCGCCTGGACGACCTCGAAGACCCCGAAGGCGCACCGTCCGGGGGCGGCTTCATCATCGCCCCCGACCCGGAGCGCGAAGGCGTCCTCAACATCGAGACCAGCGACGGCAAACGCTGGCAGATCTTCCCCCCGCTCGTGACCCCGGAAGAGGTCGCAGCCCTCAAGGAAGCCACCACCCCCGTCTCAGCGGCCATCGGCCTCACCGGCGCGACCGGCGGGCTCACCGTGACCCGCATCGGCACGCGCTGCCACCTCACCGGCCGGATCTTCGTCAACCGCAACTCGATGGACGGCATCCTCATCGGGCAACTCCCCAACGCCTACCTGCCCGTACGCCCCGACCCCTCCTCCGGACTCCCCGAACGCCCCCAGATCACCTTCGCGGTCGGCTGCGAATGGGAAGGCTTCGACCCCCTCGGGCGCTGCGAAATCGGATACGGCGGCTCCATCTACGTTCGCGCACGGCCCGGCGTCACCATCGACCCCCACAAAGTCCGCGTCCAGATCTCAGGACGCACCAGCTCTATCGCCAGCCACGGGCACGGAAAGACCGCAGCGCAAGACACCAACCACCAGCACAGATACGGCGACAAGACCACCGACAGCAACAACGCCAGCCACGCCCACCAGGTCAACCCGGCAGGCGGACACGACCACAGCTTCTACGGCGAGACGTCCGGCGAATTCGCCCAAGACCCCGCAATCGCCGACGACGCCCGCAAGTTCCCCCGGTGGTTCGACCTCGACGGCGTCACCTGGGACACCGGAACCCCCGAACAAGTCCCCCAGTAAGAGGAGAGGGCATGAGCCCCATTACGAATACCAACCGCCTCCGTCAGGCGAACTGAACCGATGGCTATCGGGTGCATCGGCGAGGAATTCGACCTCGACGGCAAGCAGCTCGTCCTGCTCGGGCCCACGCAAGCCGAACGGCCGGCGAGCGTGGGGCCGGACTCCGGGCTCTACATCGACGCGGCCGGGATGCGGGTGGCAACGGCTCCGGAGGTCGTGGACGTGGTCGCACAAGCAGGGCCGTCGACGGCCATCGTGCGCGTGGCCGCGTGGAGTTCCCACCGGTTGCCCGAGCCCGCGGTGACGTTCACCAACCCCTACAGCGACCGGCCATACATGGTGGCAGGGCACTGGCTCATGCAGTGGGAGACCCAGAGCACGGCCAGCAACAGGGGTCTGTTGTCTCTGCACATGGAGCCCTCCCGCTACGAGGACTCCACGCCCGAGGTGGCGTTCGGGTTCCGTCACGGGAAGCTGCCCGCCTCCCAGCAGTGGGGCGGCACCGGCGTCTGGCCGGTGTGCGAAGTCCTCGCTCCGGGGGAGACGTTGACGCTCTACGCCAATGCGTCCCTGGCCAACGGCTCACCGGCGGAAGCTCAGCTCATCTACCGCCATATGCAGTTCAGCGGCGTACGCGGACCCGCCGCATCCGGGCATGCCATCCCCACGCTGGCGCAGATCGTCACGGGTGAGAGCGGAAGGGCCCTCGGGCAGATCGCTGCCGCTCACACGGGCAAGACCCTTGCTCAAATGGTCGACGAATGGAGCCGCTAGGCATGCAGGTCACCCCCGAGTTCCAGATCCCGTACCTCACCGCCGAGGACAAGGGCGACGACTGGCCGCCGTACTACAAGAAGCTGGCTGACCGCTTGGAGGCGGTCATTCACCAGCAGTTCGGCGGCGGCACCGGGAAGCTCGTCTACGCCTCGGCGCAGATGAAGAAGATGGACATCCCCACGGGCACCGCTGCTCCAGCGGAGCTGGACGTGGTCAAGATGAGCGCCGATTTCACCGTGGCGGGCTCTCTCATCACCGTGACGAAGGCAGGGCTGTACCAGGTCAACACCTCAGCTCAGGTCAAGGGATCCGCGGTGACGGCGATGACCAAGATGCCGAAGATCGAGATGAGCATGAAGGTCGGAGGCCAGAACACCTACGGGTGGGTGTCGGCCACCGACGGGGGCCAGTTCAACGTTACGTACATCGCTCCGTTCCTCCTGGCCGCAGGGGACACCATCCAGGTGCTCTTCAAGAAGGAGAACGTTGCCGAGAGCCGCCCGGACAACCTCTCCAACGGTTTCGTCACCGTGCTGCGCCTGGACGACGCGGCATGAGCGCGCCCGTGCTGCCGCAGGTGCAGGCGCTGCCCGCGCGAAACGACTGCTTGCAGCCGTCGATGGGCACCGGTCCGGACAACGAGCTGCGCCTGCGGGTGGACGGGCAGGCCCCCGTCCGCCCGCCGCTGCGACGCGGGATCTACCTGGATCCCAACCGTGGGCTGTGGTCGGACCCGCCGCCCGAAGTGGAGTGGGGTGCAGGGGAGAACACTGCCCTGACGCAGGTGGTGGAGGCAGGGGCGACGGTGACGTTGGCCTCGCTGGCGGTCCAGGCCGTCAACGAGGGCGGCGCCCCGCTGGTGGCCGAGGGCCTGTTCGCGGTCCAGGTGCTCATGACATCGAGCAGCAACACCGGGCTCGTGCGCCTGCGTGGAGCTGTGGGCGCGGGGTCGGTACCCGAAGACGGGCCGCTGATCGCGGTCGGCTCAATCGACCCGGGGGATGTGACCTTCAGCGCTGCGGTGTCCTTCCCGCTGCGCGTGGAGGGCTTCGCGCGCAAGGACGTCACGGGCCGTCTGTGGCTGCACAACGCGACCAAGAAGGCGGTGACGGTGCAGCAAACGGCACGCCGTCTGGTGTTCACCGGCACCACGCTCAGGGGGGACAACGATGGCTGACCCGGTATCGATCGGCCGTGAGTTCACCACCGACGACGAGGGCGACCTGCACGTGCGCGCCACGGTGCGCGAGTGGCCCTACCCGACGAAGTTCTCCGCGAACGGGCTGCGCTGGGACGATGACGGCCTGTACGTCTACCAGGCGCCGCTGCTGCACCCCCTGCGCCAGCGGTGGGACGCGCCCGTCGCCGTGAAGATCGCGGACGGCCAGAAGCACCAGGCCCAGGCGCTCAGCTTCGCGTGGACCAATCCCGGAACTCGCACGGCGGTCGTGTCGCTGTCGTGGTCGCTGGCCATCCACGCGACGCCAGCCCCGGACGTCGTGGCGGCCGGCCACTGGGATGTGACCTTCAGTGACTCGTCGGGGCCCCTGATGGCGGGGGCGACGCACACGCTGGCCGCGCTGGAGGGGCCGGTCGACGCCGTGTGGCAGAGCATCGCGCTGGAGCCCATGGCCTGCGGGCCGGGCGAGAGCGTCAGCGCCTCCGCCGCGCTGGAGGTCGCCAACCACACCGGCGTGCCACTGGAGATGACCGGCTGGACCGTACGTGCGGCCGGGTTCGCGATCGAGGGAGGCCACTGAAGATGGCGTTGAACTGCTACGGCAAGGGCCTGGCCGTCAAAGACGGCGTGCTGGACGTCAAGGGACCGGTCAACGCCCGCTGGCCGCTGAAGAGTCCCCAGAACGTCGCCAACGGGCTGCGCCTGGACGACGGCGGCGGCATGTGGAGCCACGACTACCAGCTCCGCGCGATGCGACCCGTCCAGCGTGCACCCGATGACGAACGCCTCATGATCTCCGGGCCGCGTGTGTCGGGCTCGAACCGGTACTGGCTGTCGGGGACCTACCGGTGGGACGTGAAGAACGAGGACCCCGGCGCCGAGCTGGTCGTCAACGGCACCTGCCTGATGAAGGGCGTCCACCGCGGATTGGCCAACAACGGCTGGGTGGAAACGCTGGCGTGGGCGCGGGAGGTGCCGCCGCCCGCCGAGGGCTCGAAATGGGACCGGGTCACCGGCGACCGCGTCAGCTTCAACGGGCAGTTGTACTGGGCGATGACCATCCCCTTCCAGCTCGTGGTGCCGCCTGGGGGGACGGGGAGCCTTTACCGGGCCGTGGGTGCGTGGGTACAGGTGGGCTACGACTGGCCCGCCGGGGCGGGCTCCTACATCGATCTGATCTGCACGGTGCGCGCGCTGGGCTTCCTGGCCCAGCCCAAGCCCACCGGGCAGGGCTCGCCCGAGACAGGGAACTGAACCATGGTCAACACGATCTGCACCGGCCCCGCGTTCGGGGTCGACAGCCGGGGCGATCTCCAGATCCGCACCCCACGCCCCCTGGACTGGCCCTACCCCTCGGACATCGCGGACGACAACGGCCTGATGCTCGATACGCAGCAGGGTCTGTGGGTGCATCCGCAGGAGTCGTACATCATCTGGCGCGACGGCTACCAGACCTCGCCCACCACCGGCACGCTCTCGCAGGGGCAGTTGATGGTGGCCGCCTATGACGACTTGTCGATTACCAATCGGACCGGTGTGCGTATGTGGGCGCACATCATCATGATGTTCCGCACCTACGTGCGCATGCCCGAGAAGGGCCACGGCGGCAGCAACGCAAAGGTCTGGTTCGACTCGGACCCGGAGCCCGGCTGGGGCCCGGTCAATGAGTGTGTGAGCACGACGGCCGCGCGGGAGTACACGGCCAAGGAGAGCTTCTCGATCGACGCGTCCACGTGGATCGAACCCCGCCAGACCCGGGTGATCCACACGCGGCACATGTACCGCGTGTACTCCGGTGACCCCCAGCTCGTGAACAGCATGCAGTGGCGGCCCACGGGGATGACGTTCTGCCCCTTCCCCAACTCGATGGTCAACTTCACCGAGGCCGCCGAGGATCTGCCCGAGCCCGAGCCGGACGTGTCCATCGTCGACTTCGGGGCCGTCGCCGATGCGAGCGGGACCCCGGAGACGGCGGAGAACAACAGCAAGGCCATCCAGGACGCCATCGACTCCATCGCCGCACGCGGCGGCGGCCGAGTCCGCGTCCCGGAGGGGGTGTTCCTGATGCGGTGGTCGCCGCAGAACCCGGGCGGCCCCATGGTGCGCGTCGCCGACAACGTCTTGATCGACCTGGCCCCCAACGCGGTGCTGCGCCGCTTCGGGTCGGGCCCGATGATCGGCTCCCTGCCGTCGACGGACACCACGACCGAGGGGTTCCAGGGGCCGCAGGGCTGGACCATCCAGGGCGGCACGATCGACGCCAACGGGCAGTGGGCGCGCTCGATGGGCATCGAGTCGGTGACGTTCGTCCTCTCGCACACCGACAACGGCACCATCCGCGACCTCACGGTGCTCGATCAGAACGCCAACCACGTCCTCGACTCGACCGGCAATCGCAACCTGACCGTGCAGCGTGTGCGGTTCGAGGGCTGGATCGTCCCCAAGGAGAAGACCGAGGGGGAGTGGGCGGGCACCTGTTGGGGCTCGCACGGCTGGCCCTACATCGAGGTCATCCAGCTCGACCACGCGCACGCGGGCGGCGGCGGCACGGGCGCCTTCGACCAGACCACGACCGAAGGGCTCAAGGTCCTGGACTGCTGGTTCGGCCCCTCGGCGACGCAAGGCCCCCCGGCGGTCGCGGTCGGCTCACACGGCGGCGCCAAGAAGGCGGGGGAGCAGGACGTTCCCCCGTTCAAGGACATCACCGTCACCGGCAACACCATCACCGACTACCTGGGCACCGGCATCCGCCTGTTCGCCTGGCAGGGCGCCACCATCACGGGCAACACGATCATTTCCCGCCACGACCACCCCAAGTACGGGCGCATCGACGAAGGCGCCAAGGCCCCGATCCTCGTGCACACGCTGCGCGAGACGAACTGGCCGTGCGTGGACCTGGTCATCGACAACAACACCCTCCAGGACACCGGCGGCCCCGACTGCCTGTACGCCGCGGTCTCCATCGACCAGACCCTGAACTACTACAACGCCGCCGGGACGCCGACGCCGTACCCGGGCTCCGTGCAGCCCCACGTGAACGTGGTGATGCGCGAGAACCACTCCGCCCGCCACCAGGGCACCAACGTGTTCGCGACCACGCACGCCCCGGCCGTCGTCATCGAGGGCAACCGGTGGCGCGATCCCCAGATCACCGGTGAGGCGATCGCCGCCGACGATATGACCAACGTCCGCGACAACGGTCCCGAGTAGCTGAAGTGAAGCGGCGCAGCCCGGCGCCTGAGAGCGTTGGGTAAGGGGTGTGCACGTCCCCTGCTGCGCCGCTTCGCGAGCCATTCTGACGTGCGGCGGGGGCGCACCGGCAGGCGCATTCCACGATCCGATGACGGGCGGGATTCCAGTACGAGATCCGCCGGCCTCCGGACGGAAACGGCGACCGCACACCGCTAGCGTTCACACAATCCCCCTCCCGCCGTGACCAGTTCACGCCGTACGCTCGACGGCATGCCCGTACCACGAGGGGGAAACCGCCGGTGATGGAACAGCAGTCAGTAGCCAAGCGCCTCAAGACCGCCCGCAAGATGCGCGGGCTGTCGGCCGCGCAGCTCGCTCAGCGCGTCAACATCTCCGACTCCTACCTGAAGAAGATCGAGGCCGGGTCCCGCAAGGCGTCCGCGCGGCTCCTCCTCGACCTGGCCCGCGCCCTGCACATCGGGCCCGAGGTTCTGACCGGCCAGCCCTATTACGGCAGTCCGGAAGCCGAGGACCGCATTCAGGCGGTCGTTCCCGAGCTGCGCCGTCTCCTGCTCTGCTACGACTCCCCGGACGATCTGGTGACAGGGCCACGCTCGCTGGCCGTGCTGGGCTCGGAGGTCGACCAGATCGCGGCGCTGCGCCGCGATGCGAAGTACGCGCCCATGGGGCCGCTGCTGGTGCCGGTCGTCTCCGAACTCACCCACATCGCGTTGGCCGGGCACAACGAGGACACCACCCGGACCGCGTACGGGCACCTGGCCCGCTCCTACCGGGCGGTCAACAGCCTCGCGCACAAGATGGGTCACCACGACCTGTCCAACACCGCTTTGGAGCGCGTGCGGTGGGCGGCCGACCGCTCCGGTGACCCGTTGATGCAGGTCACCGCCTCCTACCTGGTGGCCGGGGCGATGCTGCGCACCGGCGCCTACCAGCCCGCGCGCAAGCTCCTGGACGGCCTGCGCCCCGAGCTGGAGCGCCTGATGCCCGAGCGCGCCTACAGCGCTGAAGCGCTTGCCCTGGACGGGGCGATCGCGCTGAAGCTCGCCGTCGTGGAGGCCCGTTCCGGAAACCGGGATGCGGCAGAGGGCTATCTGGAAGAGGCCGAGTCGATCTCTGCCTGGGCGGGCGACGTCGACTCCGACGCCTACGAGATGAGCTTCGGTCCCACCAACATCAAGATCCACCGGGTGCATGCGCTGATCGATGCCTGCGACACCGAGCAGGCCGTGGCCCGCCTGCGGGAGTGGGGCACCGACGGCCGTGTGTGGACGCCGCCGTCTTCGACGGTGGGGGAGCGGGCCTCGCACCACCACATCGACACCGCGCACGCCCGCTTGGCCGAGGGCGATGTGCGCGGCGCGTTCGGCGACCTGAAGCAGGCCCGCCTCATCGCCCCCAACCACACGCGTTTCCACCCCAGTGCGCGAGAGACCACTGCCGCGCTCGTGCGCCAGGACCGGTCACCGTCGGAGGAGCTCACCCACTTCGCGCAGTGGCAGGGCGTAATGAACCCTTAACAGATTGTCAAGGGGGCGCGTCAGAACTGCCTGTGGACAACCTGTCCCCGCACTGTCCCCACCTGACTGGAATGGTCTCCTCACTGCCCCCGCCGGAGCGTGTGAGGAGACCATTTCTATGTCCCGCCCCCTGCCTGTGCGCGCCACCTGGCTGCCCCAGTTCTCCCCCGACCTCGTGCGCGCGGGAGTCTGGTTCGACGTCATCCGCGTCCCCCAGGAAACCGGCGTCCAGGCCCTGCACCTCCTCGCCGAACGCGGCCACCGCTCCAGCCCCGCATTCCTGGACCCCCGCGGCCCCGAACCCCGCATGTACGTCCTGATCCCCGTCACGGGATCCCACGGCTGGAACATGCCCGGCACCACAGCGCTCGGCGAAGGCTCCCACGTCGTCATCCCACCCCTGGAAGCCACCGAAGGCGTCAACCACCACTGGTACCGGCCCCCGAAAGCCGCCCGCCTCTTCATCGACCCCACCCAGTTACGCGACGCCCTCGACCACCTCGCCACCCTCGAAGCCGAGGGAGGCGAACTGTGAGCACCAGCACCCGGCCCCCCATCGACTTCGCCACCCTGGACGCCGCCCTGGAATGGGCGATCCCCCGCCACACCATCCGCCTCGACCTGCCGCCGCGCCGCGACATCGACCGCTACAGCGCCAGCCTGGGCGGCTACCTGATGCTGCTCATCGACACCGAGCTGGGCCCGAGCGAGGGCGCCCACCTGCCGCACTACGAGACTGCCGGCCAGCTGCTCACCGCCAGCCTGCACACCGACACCTTCAGCCACGTCGATGCGTATGAGCACTGCCAGGCCCTGGCCCGCTGCGTGCGTCAGTTCGCCGGGTTCTACCGCATCCGCGAAACGACTCTGGCCGGTCGGGAGGCGAGCGCGTGATGCCCGAGCGTGACGTCCCTGCGATCCGCCTGCCCGGCGTCCCCCAAGCGCGCATGCGCTCCATGTGGTGCACCGCCGAGGCCAAGACCGTGGCCTACGACACGCGCCTGCACCTGAGACCGTGCGCGCACTGCGACTCCACGGGCCACCCCATGTGCTCCTGTCCTGACCGCAGCGCCCCGGCATGAGAGGCCCGTTGCCGCACACGCGCTGGGACCGCTGGCGCGTGCGCCGTCCCCGCCGCTCCACCGTCGTCGAGGCGGTCATCACCACCACTCTCGTCGCGCTGGTGGTCGTCGCGTTCGCCGCGGCTCTCTTCGCCGTGGTGAACAACCCCTGAACTCCCGTGCCGGGCCTGTGATCCCACCCCGAGTCTCCCCTGCGGGCGGCCCGGCGCGGGCCCCACCCGATCGCCGAAAGGAGCACCATGAGTACTCCCCCCACACCAGGGCCTGATCCGCACCCCGGCCCCCTCCCGCCGCGCAACAGCAAGTCCCCGACCCGTAAGGAGAATCAGACGTGATCAACCACATCGTGAGCATGTCCGGCAAGCACGGCGGAGAGCCCGACGACAAGCCGTGGACGCCGCCGCCCGAGCCGCCGTCCCCCGACGGCGAGCGCCCGAAGTAGAGCGGGGCACTCGTGGACTGGCGCAACATCGCCGCACAAGAGCTCGAAGCCATGGGGAGTTTCGCCTCCCCATGGCTTCGGCCTGCCTTCCATGCGGTCGACCGCGAAGCCTTCGCCCCCGCCCGCTTCTGGTCCCAGACCACCGACGCAGACGGGCTGCACCAGGTCATCGACCGCGACCAGGACGAGGACGCCTGGCGCAGGGCCGTGTGGGACAACCACCACTCGCTCGTCGTGCAGATGGACGACGGACGCACCCCAATGGACGGGCCCGCCAAGGGCGACTACTCGTCCTCGATCTCCGCCCCGGACATCGTCTTCCGCAAACTCAACGCGCTCGGCCTGGAGCAAGGCCAGCGGGTGCTGCACATCGGCACCGCATCCGGCTACGACACCGCCCTGCTCTGCGAGCGCACCGGCTCCGACAACGTCACCAGCATCGAGTACGACCCAGACCTTGCCGCGTGGGGGGCCGAAAACCTCCGGGCCGCCGGGTATTCGCCGACGCTCGTGCAGGGCGACGGCCTCGAAGGCTGGAAGACCTCGGCACCCCCCGAGTCCGTCATCGCCACCTGTGCCGTGCGGGAGATCCCGACCGCGTGGCGCCATCAGGCGGCCGACGAGGCGGTCATCCTCACCCCGTACAACACCAGCTACGCCCGTGGCGGGCTGCTGAAGATGCGGGTCAACAACACGGTGGCCTCGGGGCGGTTCATCGGCGCTGCCTGGTACATGTGGGCGCGCCAGCACCGGCCGAACAGCGATCTGCATCCGGCGCAGGACGCGCACCACGAGGCGTCCTTGATCCACCCAGATCAGATCTTCGGCTGGGACTGGCAGGTCGACTTCGCCATCGGGCTGCACGTCCCGGACATCTCCTTCGCCCACCGAGGAGAGGGGGAAGACCGGCAGGTACAGCTGTGGGACGCGGCGGGCACATCGGTGGCCATCGTCAACTACGGCGCCTGGTACGCCCGTGACGCGGTCGCGGTCTACGGCGAACGCAACCTGTGGGCGGAAGTCGTGGACGCACACGCCACCTGGCGTACAGCGGGCAGCGCGCACTTCACCCGCTACGGACTGACCGTCGACGACGACGCCACCTGGCTCTGGCTCGACACACCGGCCAACACCGTGCAGAGCACGGAGCGCCCCAAACGGGGCTTCCTCACGACGCCCCCCGCCAAGCCCCTGCGGTAGCCACCGGCGCACGACGAAACCCCCCGGCCTTCAGCTCCGGGGGGTTTCCTACGTTCTACCGGCGGGCGGCTGCCTCAGCCCGCCGCCGCGCCACGCTACTGGTTGCGTCCGCTCTCCATGCGCGTCACCTCGGTGATCCGCGCGTCCTTGATGTCGGACAGCTTCCCGTTGGTCAGCTCTTCCTTCAGCGGCACCGTTCCGCCCTTGGACGTCTTGCCCTCACCGAGCTTCTCCGTGCCCACACCCGTGGACCCCAGCACGTCGCCGTCCTTGTCCAGGAACTCCACCGACACCTGGTAGTCGCCGGGGCCCTCGCCGTGGTTGGTGATCGCGTAGTGGACCACGTAGGCGTTCTTGCCCCACACGTCGTCGTCCTCGCGGCCGACCTTGGTCAGCTTGGCATCGCCCGGCGCGTAGGACTTGCCCGGCACGGCCGGTTCCTTGCCCTCTAGCAGCCCGTCCGCGTTCTTCGTCGGCTCCGAGGAGGCGCTCTTGGTCGCCTTGGACGGCGTCTCGTCGGCTTCGGCGCTACCGCAGGCGGTCACAGCGGCCAGGGCCAGACCGGCCAGGGAAAGCGCGGCTATCGGGCGGGCGTGCTTCTTCACGGGAGTTCCTTCGCGAGTGGGGGGAGTGGAGCTCCCTGCGGTGGGATGGCTGCTACCTCAACCACGATAGGAGAGTCCGCGGGCCTGGAACCGCGACGAAAGACCCGCCACCAGGGACCAACGACCCTTGCGCCGTGCAGCGCCTCAGGCCACGTCGAAGAGGAACCCGCGTTCCTGCGCCTCATCCAGCGCGCGCGCCCGTTGGGCTGCTATCTGCTCGGCGTACACCGCAAGGGAGTGCGCATCCTCGTACTCGGCCAGCAGGTCCCTGAGACGCGCGTCGGCGATGCGGTACAGCACCTGGCAGTAGGCGGGGTTGTCCAGCGCGGCCAGCGCGGAGACCTCGCGGGTGGTGCCGTCGGTGAACTTCAGCCGGATCCGCGCCCGCTCCAGGGCCAGAGCGGTCTGGGCCTGGCGGCCGGTGCGCCCGCGCAGCTCCCGGCAACCAGCTCGGCCGCAGTCGACGGGCGACCACGTGGAGCGGGCGTCCTTGGTGTCGCTGAACGTCCCGACGTGGCAGGCCGGTACGGGCAGCTTCTCCCCGTACCACCAGCGGTAGGTCACCGCGTGGACCGCGCCGCCGGGCCGCACCGACATGTTGCGGCCCTCGAACTTGGCGGAGGCGGCTTCGGCGATGGAGCGTATGGGCTCGTGGCTTGTCGTCATGCCCCACCCCTTGATCGGTATTTCTATACCGCCCCAGTATGCCTAATGGTCCAGACGGGACGCCACAGAGATCAGCGCCCTATGCGCTCGATCCACCGCTCCACATCTGCAGCGATCGCCACCGGCGTGCGACCGGTGCGGACGGCGGCATCGTGCACCGCGCCGTTGATCCGTCGCTGCCACTGATCGGCTCGTTCCTCGTCCTCAACGTCCTCGACGATCTCGCCGTCCTCGACGTCCTGTTGAGGTTCGACCAGGGAGGGGCCCGAGGTGCGGGCGTGAGGCTGCTCGTGCGCGGGTTCGGGTTCCGGGACACGCTGCACCCGGGGCGGCTCGATGGCCAGCTCGGGGCGGGCCCAGTCGACGCCCGCGAGTTCCGGCGCTGCGCCAGCGCTCTGCTCCAGGTGCTTGCGGAGCTTCTGGGCGGTGATCTTCTGCCCGGCGTTGCGGGCGCGGCTCACAGCCTCGGCGTAGTCATGGGCGGTCGCCTCAACTCCGGCTGTGCTGGCGTAATCGGCCAGGGCGCGCACGTGTGAGGCGGGCGGCTGCTTGTCGCAAATTTGCGACATCGCGGAGGCGAGCGGCCACTCAGCGATCAGCCGGTAGGCGTCGTCCTTGCCGATCCCCCACTCTTCCTCGACGTACTGCACGAACGTCCGCCCGCCCTCGCGGTACAGGCGGCCCTTGTTGATCGCGTCCAGGGCCTTGCCACGGACCCAGTCGACCATCGCGCCATGGTCGCGGGCGTACTCGCACTTGCCCAGGAGCTGACGTTCCTTCGCGCTGAGCGGCCCCTCGGCCTCGGGGCGCTCGCGCGGCTCGGGCACGTTCTTGGGCGTGAAGGGCTTCGCACGGTCGGGGTGGCTGGCGGTGTGGTGCTCGATGTCGGTGGAGCTGGAGAACCCGCTGGGCACGGTCGTCACTTGAGGTAGCCCGCCTTGTCCAGCTCGGTGACCAACGCGTCGAACGGCAAACGACGTTCGGGCTTGTCGCACGGGAAGCCCACGGCGGAGGCGATCGCCTCACGGCGCGGGATACGCGACGTCAGGACCGTCCAGCCGTCTGCACGGAGTTTGTCGCGGTACTTGTCGGGGCTCGCGGCCCCCGCCTGGCAGCGGTTCAGCAGCACGACCGTGGTCGGTGGCTCCCCGCTCTCGCGCAGCGCGGCCGAGCGGCGGATCATCTTCGACAGGGACGTACCGCGCTCCGGGCGGGTCAGGCGGGCGTAGTCGGTGCCGGTGGGCGACATCGTCACTATCACCAGATCGGCGACCTCCAGCACGGAGTCGACGATGTCCGCGTGGTTCTCCGCGTGGCCGACGTCGACCAGGTTGATCGCGTCGTGGTCCATGCCGGGGTAGGTCTCCTCGGCGAAGTCCACGTCAGCGGCGACCGTCACCGGCGAGGGGAAGCCCTCGACGTCCCGGCCCCAGGCCCAGAGTTGCATCGACTCGTCTGCGTCGTACAGGGCCACGCGGTGCCCGGCCCGTTCAAGGGCGTACGCGAGGAGTCCGCTGTTGGTGGTGCCGCCCATCGTTCTGGGCTTGAGGCTGGCGATGAGCATGCGCGCCACCCTACCGGCGTAGTCGGATCAACTGTCCGGGTATGGGCGGGACGTGATATGACGCATCGCCACAAACCGCGGATGCATCGAACAGGCCGCCCAGGCGCAGGGGCGGCACATCGGTACGCGAATGTCGCTGACGCCCGGCTGGCACTGCGCCAGCAGAGAGCCCTCGACCTGAAGCGTCACGTCGTAATCAGCGCCCGCGCTGCCCATGCACGCAGATTCCCCCAGGTGCGAGGCCACGCACAGGCACTGGCACTCAGCCATGCCGGCCGTCTGCCTCGTAGAAGCGGACCTCGGGTACCGGAGCCTCCTGCGTCCCCTCGGCCATCGCATCGAGAAGGTGAGCCATGGAGCCGTTGTCGTCACCGTCGGTGGGCGGCGAGTTGAGTCCTTCGGGGATGGAGATGACGCCCGCGTCGATCGCGGGCCCGTTGGCGTGGCGGCGGGCATCCTCGAGTCCGCCGAGCGCGCGGGCGGCATTGGCCTCGGCCCGCGTGAAGCGATGGCACCGGCCGCAGTAGCCGTGCTTCACGTCTTCGGGGTGGCGCGAGAGAGTGCCGCAGGACGGGCAGGTGAAGGATGGGGCCTGGGGGCGCCCGGGAGTATTCATCAGCTGCGGCCCTTCAGGTTGTTGCACGCCATCGCTTGGAGGACCTCGCTGTTGCCGCAGAGGCACCTGTCGCGGGCGGCGGCGATCTCCATGGGCCGAGACTACTGGGTGCGCCCCGGCGGCCCGGTGAGGTCAAGGATGGCCCACACCTGGCGGCCTTCGGCGGTCATCTCCGTGCTGCAACTCACCGCGCCGAGCTCCAGCATCCGGGCCCCGACGTCTTCGCTGATCGCACCGGCCTTGGCCTGATGGCTCATCGCCAGGATGAGGAGCTGGCGGCTTTGCTCGGCCAGGTGCACGCTCACGTGGCGGCCGCCGTCGGCGACGACTGTGGCCACCATGTGACGGACCAGGGCTTCCAGCCCTGCGGGGGCCCGGAGGTTCCACTTGATGAGCTTGGTGCTGATCTCCTTGTACGCCTTGGCTCCCGCCCAGGGCTGGGCCTCCAGGGTCCAGGCGACGCCCGGCCGGTTCTTCATGACCGTGCGGCCGGTGCGCGTCCCGTGCTGCGGCAACGGGAAAGACTCCGGATCCACGCCGGGCTGGGGCGGGGGAGGAGACGGGGGGCTCTTGGGCGGGGGCGGCGTCTTGGGCGGGTAGTCCGGGCGCGGTCTGACGGCCTCTGGCTCAGGGTGCGGTTCCATGGCGGCCTCCCGGCGCAGCGTGCATCCACCGTAGAGCCTGCCCCCGCTTCAGGAGCCGTGAACGACCCATCCGTACACGCACGTTGACGAGACCGCGTCGAAGGCTGGCGTTACGCAGGCGAGTCGCAACGTGCGCTCATCGCCAGCCCCCTGGATGGGAAAGGGGTCACTCCGCGGCCCCTTCGGGCAGGCGGGCCAGGATGGCATCGAGGGTGCGCTGCTGCTCGGCGAGCGCCTTGATGACCACGGCCAGATGATCTGTACGGACCGGCTGGAAGGTGCGCACGTCGAACTCTCGGGCCTCGGGGGCGGCCTCGGCCGCCGCCAGGGTGGCGGCGGCGGCCTCGGCGGAGAAGTGGTTCATGCGGCCTGCTGCTCCTGATGCTGAGCGTTCAGTTGCTGGCGGCGGGCGGAGATGAGGTGTCCCAGCGGCAGCGGGTCTGCGCCTGCCTTCATCGGGACGGGCTCACCGGCGACCCCTGCCAGTTCAGCATCCTGGGCGACCAGCGACAGGGCCTTGGCGTCATTCCACACGTGCGGGTCACGCATGCGTGCCAGGAACCCCGAGAGCGGGTCGGGGGCGCCCACGGGGGTGTCGCTGTCGCCGTCGACGGAGGCGGCGAAAGGGATCATGAACACCTCGGTGAGGAGGTATTTGAACCCGGCGGTCATCGCCTTGTTCGCGGCCTTGTCGGACACGTCGGAGCCCTCGCCGACCATGACCGCTTCCACATGATCACCGGCGGGGCCGAAGATGCGGTAGCGGATGGTGAGGATCGCGGTGTTGTTCTTCCCGCCGCGCAGCTCGTAGCGCGTGTCGATCACCTCGGGTGCGATGAACAGACCGTGGCGGACGAACGCGCCGTTGGCGGCGTCGATGACGTCGTCGATGCTGCGGAACTTGTAGCTGGAGAAGTTGTTGAAGCCGTTCTTGCCCACGGGGTCCATGTCGCGCATCACGGCGTTGATCGCCTGGTGCACGCTGAGCGGCTGCTCGTGGGCGGACGCGGGTATGGGGCGGGCCTTGCGGGCAGGGGCTTTACCCTGGGTGATGGACGGTTCGGCGGTCATGCTGCTCCGTTCGTTGTGAGAAGGCGTGTCGCTACCGGATGGGGATCTGTGAGGCGGCACGCTTTCTACGTTTATTTTACTACAGTCAGGTGCTGTTCTTGAGGATCGGATTGCCCTCCTCGTCCAGCCGTCCGGTGTCCTTGCCCCACCGAGTGAGCGTGTCCAGACGCCAGTAGGAGTGCCCGTTCTCGCGTACGTCGTGGGTGGGGAAGTCGCGCGGCAGTCCGCGCGTCTTGCGCCGGTCGATCCAGGTGTCCACGGTGCGCTTCAGCACGCCGAACATCTCCGCCACCTGGGCGGCGTTCTTCAGCTCGATGCCGTCCACGTCGAACTTGGCCTCATCCTTGAGCACCCGATGAGAGCCGCGCCGAACCGCCTGGATCAGGCTGCCGTCGATGTCCAGGATCCCCTTGCGGACCCCGGTCAGATACACCTTGCGCGGTGCGTAGCGGTACAGCTCCGTGCGCCGGGCGGAGGGGGAGACGGGATCACCGAACAGTCGCAGCCGCGCCCAGTCGCGGGCGGTGGCCAGCGGGCAGTGAAGGCGTTTGCTGATGTCGTGCACCGTCATCGGTGTCTCGGCCTCGAACCACGGCGGATCGGGGTCGCTCATGAGGATGTCCTGTCGCAGTCGGGTACGGCTTACGTACCCGATGCTACAGGTGGCGGTCTGTCGGAGGATCACCGTGGAGAGCGCTGGTCAAGCGTCAGATCACCGCAGCGGCACCCCGACATGGTGCAGGGAATGCGGGCGTCCTCGGTGAACTCCAGCGAGTGCCGCGAGACGGTATGACCACACGAGCACCTGCGGGGGCCGCACGCGGCCCTCACGCGGCGCTCGGTCTCGGCGTAGGCGGCATCGAACATGGCGTCCCGCTGCGCCGTGGCGCTCTCCGCCCGCAGCCCGGAGGCGGTCAGGCGCTGCTCCATGTGGAGCGTGTCGATGTCGCCGAGGATCTGGGCGAGCACCGGGTTCTGCGCGGCGTGCTGCTCCAGCAGGGCGAGCGCGGCGGCTTGGCGCTGGGAGTCGGCCGCGCGCTGGGCGGGCAGGTCGTCGGTGTTCATCAGGTTGCCTTCCGGGTGGCGCGCTGGATGTGGCGCTGCTGACGTGCCACGCGAGACAGTCTGATCTCTGCCTCTGACAATGCGGCGTGCTCGATGGGCGGCTCCTCGCTGTCGTGGATGAGTTCAGCCAGCGCACGGGCACTCTCGGGGAAGGACACCTCGATCATGAAGCCGTGGCCGTTCTCGCCACCGGGCACGCCCACCGACCAGTTCCAGGCCTGCTCGTACAGGTGGACGTCGCCGTGACGGGTGTGGGCTATCAGCCGGGCGAAGGGAGAGGGGGGCAGCTTGGTCCAGGTCAGCTCAGGCATGGCGGTTCTTCCAGGGGTCGGGCGAGGGGGAGGTGAGCATGTAGAGGACTCCGTCACTGCCGGTGTGCAGGGCCCAGCCCTTGTCGATGACCAGCCCGTGTGCGGCGGCCACACGTGGAGCCATGGCCAGCGCGCTGGAGAAGCCGGTGGCCGTGCGGGTCTCCATGACCGTGAACCCGTCCTCGTGGCCGGCATAGCCCACGGTGACGCCGTGGACGCTGACGGCGATCTCGTAGTGGGGGTGTTCTTCGGTCTGGTGGGGCATCGTTCACTCTTTCTCGCTTGTGTCTCAATACTACAGTGCGGGGGTGGTGGCGTCGGGTCGGCGGTAATGGTGGATCGGGACGCTGCACGCCGCCGCGCGATCCGCGGTGACGGCCGAGAAGTCGGGCACGACCTCCCGGCGCGCACTGCGGTAGAGGTCCAGGTCGAAGACGCGATCCCGGTAGCGCACGGGGACCAGCCAGCCGTTGAACCAGCAGGAGACAGGGGCGTAACCGCGCCAGAAGGTCAGCAGCTCCGGGCCGTCCTCCAGGACGACGTGCCACCACTCCCCGTCCTCTTCGGCGCGCATCAGTCGGCCACGTGGGCCAGGAGCGCCGGGTCGACGGGGCGGGTGACGGGGGAGCCCAGGGGCTGAACCATGACCAGGCGCTCGCCGGTGAGCGGTTCGGTGGCGTGGCCGGTGACGTCGCCCAGGTAGCGCTCGGTGCGGTGGTAGACGGTGTCGCCCTTGCTCAGTTGGTCGGGGGTCATGGTCCTGCCTCTCGGTTACGTGTCGACACTACAGTTGGGGGATAGTCAGGCGGCGTTGTCGTATATGAACGCGTCGCAGTCCTCGCGTGCGTCGTCGTAGCAGTCGGCGCACAGCAGGTCGCAGGTGCAGTGCTCGCGCACCACGTGCCAGCCCAGCTCGTAGTCCAGGTCGTCATCGTCGTATTGCGGCGGTGCAATCTCCCCGCAACTGGTGCATGTGGCGGCGGCGGCCTGAATGAGCTCGATCTCGGTGGTCGGCATGCGCTGCTCCTTTGCCCCCTCTTGCGTACGAGTTAATACTACAGTTCAGACCGTCTGGTGTCGGGTCCGCTCGGACGCCTCACTCGGCGCGGGGTCCCACCCGCAGGACGGCGTCGATCTGGTTCACGTACGCCCAGCGCTCGCGGCTCTGGCCCTCACGGTGGAAGCTGTAGTCGATCAGCGCCCGCCCGTTCTTCTCGCCGTGGCCCAGCACCGTGCCGCACACCGGCTGGCCCGAGCCGAAGTCGGGGCGCACGCTCACCTGGGAGCCCTCGGGGAGCTGCTCGGCGATCTCTTCGTAGTCGGTGTAGTCGTCGAACACGGCGTGGTGCAGGTCGTTCATCGTCTCGCTCGCTTCTCTCGCTCCTGCTTACGACTCAATACTACAATCCGGGGTGAGGGAAAGCGGGCCCCCCGACGTGAGCCCGCTCACCCGCTAAGCCGCCTGGTCTTCCTCCAGGACCGCCAGGCGGATCACCGCGGCCTGCGCCTGGTACAGCACCGCCTTGGGCGCCGGGCCCGTCTTGGACAGCTTCTGCTGCGTCGCCTGGAGCCGCAGGACGTCACCGGCGGCCAGCCGGACCGGATACGACGGCGAGACAAGCCCCGAGTAGCCCTCACCGGCGCTCGCGGCCTGCCCGCCGTAGAGCCCCTCCAGCGGGTCGACGCCGTTCTTGGACCACTGCCCGTAGTACTTGCACAGGGAGTCCATGTTGTTGACGTGCAGAGCCCCGACCAAGAGGTAGATGCCTGCCTTGTCGACCTTGATGCCGTCCGCGCTCACGAGGGAGAACCCGTCGGTCGCGGCGATCTTCGTCAGGGCCAGGTTCGTCCACTCGTCCACGACCAGCGCCGTACGCGGCGCGGAGACCGCGATATGCGCCAGCGGTGACTGGAGCGCCTTGACGATCTGAGCGCTCACATCCGCGCTCTTGGCGTAGGCGGCCAGCGCGCTCACCTTCGCGTAGTCGGCCAGGCTCGCGGCCTTGGCGTACGCGTCCAGCTCGGTGCGCTTGGCCAGCCCCGAGACGTCGGGGATCTCCGACTTCTTCGCCAGACCCGACACGTCGGGGAGGTCGGCCTTCTTCGCGTAGTCGGCAAGCGCGGTCAGCTTCGTGTAGGCGTCCAGGTCCGTCTTCTTGGCGAGGCCCGACACGTCGGGCAGGTCGCTCTTCTTGGCGAACTGCGCCAGGAGCGCTTCCAGCTTCTCGGTGGTCACCAGATTGGCCAGCTCGGTGCGCTTGGCGTACTTGGCGGCTGCGTGCGGGTCGCCGGGGTCATTGATGTGCTCATCGAGCGGCGTGATCACGGGCTCTTCTCCCTTGGGTGAGGCGAGTGCTGCCCCGTCAACGCCGCCTTGACCGTGCGGGTTGTGCGCGCTCGGCCGTGCGGGAAGGGCCGCGGGTCCGTGACCCTGGGTGCCCGCCGGCCTCGCGGTCGGTAGGACTCACAGCAGCCCCATGTCGTTGAGGGCGTCGAGCATCTCCAGGCATCCCGCGCAGTAGCCGTCGTGAGTGGGGTCGGGGTCGTGGGCGCCGACGGGGCACAGGTCCCCGCGCTCGACGAGTGCGCCCCTGCCCTCGGGCCAGGTGCGGGGGTCTCCGCTGCGCTTGGGCATCAGTAGCCGCCTTCCTCGGGTGTGAAGTGGTTGTGTTCGGCCGCGCGCAGCCAGGCGCTCTCTGCGTGGATCTCCTCGCGCGCTTGGAGCATCTGCTCGTGCCAGTCGCGGGCCTCGTGGGCGGTGGGGGCGGTGATGCCGTCGAGTTCCTCGGCGAACAGGGAGTCAGGCACCGGCCTCGTCCTGGCGGTGAGTGGTCCAGCTGTCGTGCACGGTGCAGGAGTCGATGCGCCAGCCGTGCAGGTGGCGCATGCGGGCCACGGTGGCCTGGTGGGCGGCGACCGGGTCGTGGTCGGCCGGGACGGTGTAGGTGTGCCGCTGGTCGTAGGTCTCGGTGGTCACGGTGTGGCCGTGCGTCTCGACGTACATCGTGTGGCGGTCCTTGACCAGCTTGGTGCGGGCGTCGGGTTGATCAGGCACGGGTGCGCTCCTCGCGCTCCTTGATCGCCTGCTGGTGCATGGCGAGGGTGTAGCCGCTGGGGCAGCCGGGTCGGCAGAACTCGCCAGGCTGGGCGCCGCAGTCCTCGTGGGTGTCCTCGAAATCCTCGGGGCGCCACAGGCGCAGATCGGCGCTCACTCGCACCACCGGCAGTCGCAGCCCTCGGGGTGGGGGCAGCCGCAGAACACGGCCTCCTGGTGGCAGGGCTTGCAGTACGCGTGCACCACGCGGGTCGTGCGGAACGCGGTGCGGCAGTGTCCTTCGGCGTCCACCAGCTCGGTGTTGCAGGCCCGGCAGCGTCCGTGGGGCTTGTAGGTGTAGCCCTCGCGGTTCGCGTTGTAGAAGCTGGACATCAGCTCCCCCTCTCTTGCTTACGTCTTAATACTACAACAGGGTGGATGGGAGGCGGAATCCTCCCGTACCCGGACAGGGCGCGGCCCCGGCGGGAGAGAAGAACCGCCGGGGCCGACACGCACACAGAACTCAACCGATAGGCGCCTCCCGCAGCCGCGTGTGAGGGTGGTGCGCTTCGGGGCGGGCACCGTCGGCGCCGCCCCCGTACCCCGGCTCAGGCGGCCAGCGACAGCGAGCGCACGTTCCGCGCCAGCTTCCACGCCCGGATCTTCGCGGGCTGGGGCCGGATCACGTTGCGGTGCAGCAGGGAGTCCGTGCTGTCGAAGCGGCGCTCCCAGTCCGCCCACTCCACGGCGGCCTGGGCCAGGCCCAGTGCGGTGTCGGCGATCGGCGCGTTCGTCTCGGACTCCAGCAGGGCGCGCAGCGCGTCGCGGTTCTTCTCCACGACGCGGATCGAGCGGTCGTTGCGCTCGCCCACGGGCGGCATCGGGAAGTACGCGGCCACGTACGCCTCGCGCTCCTTGGGGGAGATCTTCAGCGAGGACAGCTCGGTGGACACCTGGGCGATCATGTCGAACTGGCCTCGCGCCATCTCCACGAGCGCGGTGACCTTGCGGGCGTTGAACTCCCAGCGCTGGGTGTGGCGCAGCGTCACGGACATGCCCTTGGTGCGGGCGGTCACCTCCGAGGCGCTTGCCTGGTTGGTGCACGTCAGGCGGGTGGAGGTGCCCCACAGGCGCAGCGCACCGGTCCCGTCGTGGCTGGTCTGGAGCGCGATGAAGGGGACGGTGGGGGAGAAGTCACCTCCGAGCTGACGTTCTTCGCCGACGCGGATCAGGGCGAACACGCGGCGTCCGCCTTCGAGTTCCACCAGGTGCTCAAAGCTCGTGCCGGGCACCTGAAGGAGCGGGTCGATCAGGGCGCCGATCGCGCGGTGGGTGATGACGCCGTAGGACTCACCGACGATGCCGAGCTTGTCGCCGCCGGGGCCGCGGGTGATGCGCTTGTGGCCGTTCTCGTAGGCGTAGACGGGCTTGCCGTCCTCGCCCATGCCTTCCAGGACGGGCAGGCCCTGGGCGTCGGACTTCAGGATGCGCGAGACGGTGGGCTCCCACGTCAGTCCTGCGGCCTCGCGGGCGGCGTTCCAGTTGGGGGAGGCGAGCTGGTTGGACTGGTTGAGCAGCTTCCAGGTGGGCTCGCGGCGGGCGGCGGGGATGGGGGCGGTCTCGGTGATCGTCATGACGCTGTCTCTTCTCTCTGTCTCACTTGCTTACGTTTCAATACTACAGAGCAGGGGTGGTTTTGTCGGGCCGCCTGTCTGTGACGGCGGCTACTTGGGCGGCTCGGGGTCCCAGTCCTCGAACATCTGCGGCACCCCGCACTCGTCCATCTCGGCGCGGACCTCTTCGAGCATCGCCAGGCGGTAGCGCTCAGAGAGAGCGGCAGCGGCCAACGCGCGGGCTGCCACGGTGTACGAGCGGCGGCGGGCAGGGCTGGTCTCGCAGGTGGCGGCCAGCAGGATCTCGGTCCAGACCTTGGACAGCTCCTGCTCGCCGATGCGGTCCAGCTCGGCGCAGGCGTCCAGGTAGAGGTCGCGGGCGGAGGGCTGCTCGTACACGTCGTTCTCTCTTCTCTCGCTCTCTTGCTTATGGCTCAACACTACAGTTAGGGCCGCGCGGCGTCGGGTTCGTCCGCTGTGACCTGACCGACTGTGCACCGCCCGCGCTTCGCGGTCCTGCGCTGTAGTATTAAGACATGAGCGAGGGGGTGCAGACCCGCTCCCGAAGGCAGGGCACGCGGCCCGCCCTCTCGTTCACCCCCGAGCCGAGAGACTGCACCCCATGTACGAAGCACCGCCCGTCACCCGCACCGGCGTCATCCGGGCACTGGCCGACCTGAACAAGCCCGTCCCGGCAGATGAACTGGTCTGCCACGTCTACCGCATGGCCGGACACCCCGACATGCAGCACCCCGACGCACGGATCAGCACACTGATGGAGCCCGGACGCCGCACAGACGCCTGGGAGTACCTCGACCTGGTGGCCAACATGCTCCAGGAGGACGAACTGTTCGCCGCCCCCGTGGGCGACTACCAGCAGTACGACGTACCCCTGGACCCCCGCCACATCGGCGGCGATGACCCGCTGCTCTGCCTCTCGGGCCGCTGGTGCATCTGGTCGGGCCAGCAGCGCTACACCGTCATCGTGCTGCGCGCCGACGTCGTCCCCAGCATCATCGAGCGCGCCGCCGTCCTGCGCGGCCACATCAGCGACTCCGACTGGTGCGGCCCAGGCGACGGCATCCCCTCCGACGACTGGACGCGCTTCTCCCTGCGCCTCTACGCGATCAGCGCCCCCGACGCCTGGGACCAGGCACGCGACTGGGTCATACAGAACGACCCGGCCGACGAGGACGCCGCATGAGTTACACGCCCAGCCCCCTGTCCTGCGCCGAAGGCTGCGGCCCGCGCAACACCTACCGCGACAGCGGAACAGGCTTCGCATTCGTGTGCTCGGGCTGCGGCCACATCGTCACCGTCGCCGACCTCGTGCCCGACATTCGCGAGGAAGTGCGCCCCGTGGACGGCGTTCTGTACGTCGTGCGCATCGACGTCTGACCAGGGGGTCAACTCGCGCGCCCGGCCTGCCCCGATCACCCCACGGCGGCGCCGCCCACCTGCCAGAATAAAGTGTGCCAAGCCGCACGCTTAGGGCTATCGGTGCAGGTCAGGGAGGGGTGCAAGGGTGGTCAACTCGGCAGAGATTTTCCCCAAGGTGCTGGAGCTCGACCGCGCGGAGTGGGTGTGGCGTGAGCTGTGGACGCTGGCGGCCGCCGAGGACGCCACCGACGAGACGGTGCGCCTGGCGGCGATGATCGGCATCACGCGCCTGACCGAGGCCCGCCGTGGGGAGCTGGCGAACCTGCGCGTGGGCGACGTCGACCTCAAGGGCGGCCATGTGACGGTGCGCCGTACGAAGTTCCAGCAGATCCACACCTTGCCCCTGGACCCCGACCTGCAACGCGTGCTTGAGACCTGGACCAAGCGCCGTGAGCGGCTGGTGCAGCGCCACATCGAGGGCGGTAAGCACGATGCGCTGCTGGTGACCTGCCACCACACCACGTGGACCACCCAGGCCCGACGACCGGCGACCAAACAGATCGGCCTGCCGCTCTCCCCTCAAGGGGTGCTGCTGGCGTGGAAGCGGTGGTCGCGCCAGGCCAACGCCCACTACCTCGGCCAGATCGAGGGATGGAAGCCGCTGCCGCAGCGCTTCGAGTCGATCCGTATGGCCTGGCGCCGCCACTAGGCCGTTTCGTTTGGATCGTCGGGCTGACCACAGGAAGATGCCTGCGGTGTGGAGTCCGACCAGGTAGATCGTGGCGGTCTTCTCGTACCATCAGCACGGACGCAGAAGGCCGCAAGATGGAGACCGCCGAGGTCAAGCCGTCCGTTCCGCCCGCGCAGTGACCTGACGGACACGCTGGAGAAGAAGGGCACCGTATGAGCAGGCTGCTGGAAGCGGTGTGTGCGCTGACCATCGGCGTCCTGGTAGCGCTCCTTGTATGGGGTGCAAACCCTGGCGCCGTGCGGGTGGCGTGGCGGGAGGGCGAGCTGAGCAGTGTGACGGTCGTGTTCGTGACGGCGTGTGCGCTGTGGCTGGTGCTGTGGCGCAGGCGTACCGGGCGCGGCCCGCTGGCATGGCCGCTTGCGGTACTGCTGTGCAGTGCGGCTGTTGCGCTGGTCGTGGCGGCCATGGCCGGTTGACCGGCACAGGCGGGCAGGTGGGGCTTCCCGTTCTTGTGGGCGGGAAGCCCCGCAGCGTTCACCGCAAACGTCCGGGCGGGCGCGGTGGAGTGCCTCGGCGGGGTGGGGGTCATGCCGGTTCCTTCGAGGTCGCTGGCCGGTTCAGGGGGAAGGCGCGGTGTGCCTGCATCTCGCCCTGGGTGGCGTGGACGATGGCGTGCAGCACCAGGCGCAGGTTCACCCGGTCCAGGCCGGACAGGGAGCTGCGCAGGCCGGTTGGTGAGTCTGCGGCCAGGGAGCACGCGATACGCAGGACGCTGCGTTCGCTGTCCGTCCCGACCAACAGGGCGTGCTCGTGCTCGGGCATCGAGCGGGTCACTCCGGTATCCAGCGTGGCGGCGATGGCTGTCCACTGGATGACGATCCAGGGCTCGGGCGCGTAGCCGTCCTGGTCGTCCCCCAGGTACTCGTCCTGGGACAGGTCGGTGAGCCAGCCCCACGCGTAGAGCGTGGGGAGCCAGCGGGCGTGGCGGTACAGGAGGTCGACAGCCGCCTCGCGTCCCAGATCGCCGCGCGCTGTGTTGGCCAGGGTGGCGTACAGGTCGTTCATCGTTTCGCGGTCAGACATGGGCGTCCTTGTTCGTGGGCCGGTAGACGGTGTTGGAGAGCCTGAATGGTGCGTCGGCGGGGCCGCGTTCGTACTCGATGACGGTGATGTCCTCGTGCACGCAGGCGTCGCCCAACTCCGCGTGCCGGTGCGTGTTCTGGCACTGCGCCTTGTCGTGCTCGGTGACCAGCTGGCGATAGGCCAGCGGTCCGCGCACCGAGCCGCCGCTCGGGCCCGCACGGCGGCCGGTGGGTGACGTGGGGCGGCCCACGGTGACGATGCGCACCCGGCCGTCGTCCTCGATCCCACGGCGCCGGTCGCTCCTGCGCTCGGCGCCCTTGCGCGCCAGCTCGGTGGTGCGCGTGACTGGCTTGGGAGTTGGCAGATCAGCCTGCGTGATCAGGGAGAACAGGGCGAACACGAACCGGGTGATGTGCTCGTTGGTGCCCTCCTGCGGCTCGCCCTCGAATTGGTGGCCCTCCCCGACGACCGTCTCGGAGTAGGCGCACATCGGAAGGCTCCGGTAGGTCTGGGCGGGCTCCTGGGCGTAGAAGGTGATCCACCACCACCGTTGGGCGGCTTCGAAGCGCATCCGCGTGACCGCGACGCCCTCGCCGGCCTCCTGGCTCTGGGGACTGTTGGTGGTGATCCAGGGCCCGTGCTCGGCGGGGTCGAAGACGGAGAAGGACACGGCGACGATGGGCGGGCAGCCCTCAGCGAAGGGGTGAGGGGTTGCCAGGACCATGAACCCGGCTCCGGGCAGGACCCGGTGGGCGGTCACCGGAGTGCGGACGGGACGCTGTGCTTTACGTGAGGCGGCGGCGCACAGGTCGTCGTCGATGAAGTACAGCTTGGCGCGCTTGAGGCGTTGGGCCTCGGACTCGCACAGCGCCCACGCGGGGTAGCTGTCGTCCTCGCGGGCGTGCGGGTCGGGTGCCAGGACGAACGCACCCCGGCAGAGGTCGTCGTACTCCTTCTGCCTGGCGAAGTCGGTGGAGCCGAAGATCATGAGGTCGCGGCGCCACTTGGGGATCTTGAGCGGCTGGACGTGCCACGGCGCGTACACCGGCTCGGGCGGGGAAGCGAAGTCCAGGATCTGGCGTCCGCCCTCGGCGCGGGCGGCGGCGCCCGCCAGGATGGCCAGGACCTCGACGCGGTGCGGGACGTCGAGCTGGTCGACGTAGAGGGTGAAGTTGTCGGCCGTCTGCCCGTCCAGGAGGCGCAGGGCACGCCCGGCCCTGCGGGTCTCGTCCACGGAGTTCTTGGCCATGGACAGCAGCTCGGCGATGTAGCCGCGCCAGGACCCGAACCTTGAGGTGATGTCGGGATCGGCCTCGTGCGCCAGGTAGGTGGCGACGGCCGGGAAGTCCTGGCTCTGGCTCGCGGTGAACGCCTGACGGCGAAAGCGCAGCTTGTCACCGCTGCGGTAGGAGTGGGCTGCCTCGTCCATCAGCAGGCGCGCGGCGCGCACGGTGTCAGCGGTCGCGATCAGCAGGTTCGGATTCTTCATGGCACTCACGGGATCTCTGGTCGGTCTGGCAGTAGCAGGTGGAGGGCGGCATGAGGGCGATCAGGCGCCCGCAGCTCGTGCACTGGAAGGAGGGGACGTTCCTCATAGGGCCTGGCTCGACGCCCAGGCGTCGTCGAGGGCGACGAAGACCGGCATGTTCAGGCAGATCTCCGCGATCAGCGCGCAGTTGTCGACCGTGCGTGGCTCGGCATCGCGGCTGTAGCGCGGGTGGTCGTACCAGACCATCAGCCCCACGGGGTGGCGGGTCATCTCCTGGAGGCTGGCCGGGGAGCGGAAGGGGATGTCCCAGCGCTGCCACAGGCGGCGCCCCTCGCCGTCCACGGCAATCAGCTCCCAGTCCCAGTCCTCGACGTTGAGGTTGGCTGGCAAGGCGGTGATGAACACCAGGGCTCACCTCTCCTGCTCGTCGGCATCGGGCGTGGGTGGCCCGTCGAGTGCGTCAGCCCAGTTCAGGGCTGCGAGCTGGTCGAGCGTCAGCCCCTCGGTGAGGGCGAGCTCGAAGGACAGGCGCACCCACGGCGGCATCTGATTTCTGCCGGCCGCGCGGATGGCCTTCACGTGGGGTGCGCCGAGCGAGGAGGCGCCCAGCAGCGCACTGAACTCCTCCTCGCTCATCTCCTCGGGTGTGTCCATCAGGCGGTGCGCCTGAGGGGCTCGTCACCCGAGGGCAGGTAGCTGCGCGCGCGGCCGGTGGGGATGTCGGGCAGGTCGTGGGGGCAGATCATGTCCCGGCGCGGCGAAAGCCTCATGAGGGACTTGCCGTTGAGGGCGTTGACCCAGGCCCGCAGGATCAGCGCGAACTGGAACTGCTTCTTGTCGCCGAGGTTGAGGCGGGAGCGCTCGTCGCCTTCGCCCTCGGTCATGACGTAGGTGCGCAAAGCCGCGGTGGGGTCGCCTTCGGTGAGGCCGAAGCCGTAGGCCAGGCGCTCGAACCAGCGCCGGATCACCACGGCGTCGTTGGGGTAGCGGCGTGAGAGGACGGCGTGGGCGGTGGTGATGCTGGTGGCGTTGAACTTCGCGGTGCGCAGCTTCTTCCAGTACAGGGACTGGCGAATCGCCTCGCCCTCCTTCTCGCGGAAGGCCAACGCCCGGGCGTTGGAGAGCTGGGCGCGGCGTGCGGCCCACTCGGACTGCGGCACGTGGTCGTAGAGGTAGAGCATGCGCAGCGTCGCCTGGAACTGGGTGGGGTCGGGTTCCTGCAACGACTGCATGAGGTGGGTCAAAGAGCGCTTGCGTCCCTGGTCGGTGGCCGCGTAGGCGGCGACAGGCACGTTCTCGAACACGATGAACGGCACCCGGAGCCCCGCCCGGTGGTCCTCGTTGGTGGGGTCGGTGGCCCACAGCAGCGCCCCCAGACGCGACTGGCCGTCCAGGCACTTGCCGTCGGGGTCGAAGAGCAGCCCGTGGGGGTGCAGGATCCACTCGCCGCGCAGCATGATCTCGGCGTAGGTGCGCTCGGCGGTGCGTGAGCGGTTGCGCTGGTAGTCGGGCAGATCCCCGACCCAGCCCAACGCTTCTTCGCGGCCGATCAGACGGGCCTGGATCTTCAGCTGCTCGAAGGTGGAGAGGTCGTAGACGTTCTCTCCACCGCCGCCCGCAAGCACGGTGAGCAGGTCGGAGGTCTTGTGCGGCGCACGAACCTCGTGCTGCTCGGGCTCGGGCGCGGGTTCGCTCCAGTCGGCGAACAAATTGTTGGCGACCGTGGCGTCCTCGGCGCGAGCCTTGTCCAGCCGCTGCTCGTGGTCGGCGTGCACGCTCTCCTGGTAGACCTTGTGACTCCAGCCGATCTTCCGCAGCCGCGCCAGGCAGTTGTCGAAGGCCGCACGGTCGCTGAAGTGCGTACCGATCCCGGTGCGCCATCCGCCGCCCTGCGACTGGGGGTTGATCTGGTCCTGCGCGCGGCGCGCGTCATTGGACGCCATCCAGCCAAGCCCGCTGGTCTTCTTCTCCACGGAGAAACCGGTGGTCTTCTCGATCTTGCGGACGAGTGATTCAGGCGTTTCGATTCGCGGCATGGGGACGCTCTTTTCTGTTTCAGTGATGCGCTAGTGCTCGGCCTTCGGCTGTCGTCGAGGTGTCAGGGCGCCGCTCACTGCTCCGGGGCGGCGGTCTTGATGGCGCGTACGAGGGGTCGGGGCTTGAAGCGCGCCATGGCAGCCGCCTGATCGGCAGGCATCTCGCCTGCCAGGACGGCTTGGTTGAGGTTGCCGAGGAAGTGGCGGCGCAGGTGTCGCAGATTCAGGGGCGCCAGGCCGTCGTGTTCGCTCTGTAGGTAGAAGGTCTGGGAGACGTAGCTCGGGCCGTGGCGGCAGATGACGCCGTCCGGCGCGCTGTCCTCCAGCGCTTGCAGGAGTTCGGGGGAGGGCGGGAAGGGGTAGCCGCCGAGTTCGGTCAGCAGGGGGTCATCTGCGCGCAGCGCCGTGATTTCGCCGGGGCGTAAGCCGCGTTCGGCGGCGAGCAGCGCCCACAGGTAGGTGCGGGCGTGGTGGCGGCGCAGGTGGGCGAGCACGCCTTCTACGCGGTGAGGGCTGGGCTGGCGGGAGAACACAGAGAGTCCTTCGCAAGGGCCGGGGCTGCCCGCCCGCGGGGGTGGGCAGCCCTGGAGCGGGGTCAGAAATCGCGGTCGGTCTGGCGCTGGTCGAGGAGCATGCGGAAGAGGTCGTCCGCGGTCATGCCGAACTTGTGCAGTACGGCGAGGAGTTGGGAGTCGGCGTCGCTGACGGTCTCGTCGTTGTGGAGGCTGTTGAGGGTGCGGCGGTGGTTCTTGCGGTCGGCCAGTGCGTAGATGGCGGTCGTCTCGGGTGATTCGTGGCGTGCGAAATCCTGGGTGGCGACGAGATCGCGGGTCTTTTGGTAGTAGCGGGTGATCGCGGTGTGCCGGAACTGGTGGAACTTCAGGCGCACGCCGACCTGGGCGGCGTAGATGGCGACCGTGGTGGAGACCATCTGGTTGGTGGTGCGCGGCCACAGGGGGCCGGGGGACTCCTGGGCCAGCGACCAGAGGTCCTCGAAGAGGTCGTCGGGAACATCGACGTCGGTTTCGCGACCTGCCTTGCCGATGACGTGGAGGGTGCGGGAACTGGGGTCCAGGTCCCGGCCCTGGATCTTGGCCACCTCGAAGGAGCGAAAGCCCAGTTCGCCGCCCACGCGCGCCCACCGGTAGGGCAGAGGAGCGGTCGCCTTGAGGTGGCTCATGACGGTCGCGTAGTTCTCGGGCGTCAGCGGCCTGGGCCGGTATCTGGGGCCCTTGGGCCGCTTGATGCCCTCGGTCGGGTCGGGCACGCCCTCGAAGCGCGCCCAGAGACTGATGTGTTCGAGGTACTTCAGGCGGGTGGCGGCGCCGTGCTCCCGCTCCTCGAACACCTGGAGGATGTGCTGACGGGTGAGATGGCGCGGGTCGCGCAGGCCGCTGGCGCGGGTGACGACGTCGACCATGCTGATGCGGACGGAGACGGTCTTCTCTGAGAGTTGCTCCGCGACCATGGCGTCATGCCAGGTGGCGAGCTTTTCTGGAACTGACACCCGGGCATAGCTGCTCCACCAATACGTCCCTAATTCGCGGCTATGGGGAAGTACGTCCCAATTGAGGGACAGGGGAACGAGCGTGCTTTTCGATCTTGCGTTTGTGGCGCTTCTCACGACGCAACGCCCGAATGTATATAAACGGGATAATTAGCTGAGTCGGGTGATCCATACGATGGCGTATGCCCCACTCGTCCGGGTTCTACATACGGTGGCGTAGGTCACTTAGCAAGGTGAAAGATATGACGACGTGAGAGCAGAGTCGACATCCTTCATCCCTGACACATTCACCTCCTACGCAGCGGTCGGCGACAGCTTCACCGAAGGCGTGGGGGACCCCGGTCCTGACGGAACGTTCGTCGGCTGGGCCGACCGCCTTGCCGTGTTGCTCGACGACCGGCTGCCGGAGCACACCTTCCGGTACGCCAACCTCGCGGTGCGCGGCAAGCTGCTCGACCAGGTCGTCGCGGACCAGGTGCCCCTGGCCAGGGAGCTGGCCCCCGACTTCCTGACGTTCTGCGCGGGCGGCAACGACATCATCCGCCCCGGCACCGACCCGGACGAGGTCGCCGAGCGCTTCGAGCGGGCCGTCGCCGACCTCACGTCCGCGGTCGGCACGGTCATGGTGACCACGGGGTTCGACACCCGCGGAGTGCCGGTCCTCAAGCACCTGCGCGGCAAGATCGCCACGTACAACGGCCATGTGCGGGCGATCGCCGACCGCTACGGCTGCCCGGTCCTGGACCTGTGGTCCCTCAAGACCATCCAGGACCGCCGCGCCTGGGACGGCGACCGGCTGCACCTCTCCGCCGAGGGCCACACCCGCGTGGCGCTGCGCGCCGCCCAGGTCCTGGGTCTCGAGGTCCCCGCGGACCCGGACCAGCCGTGGCCCCCGGAGCCGCCGCGCGGCACGCTCGAGGTGCGGCGCGACGACATCAACTGGGCGCGCGAGTACCTGGTGCCGTGGTTCGGGCGGCGGCTGAGGGGCGAGTCGTCGGGGGATCACGTGGAGGCGAAGGGCAGCGTGGACCCGTACACCGTCAGGATGCACATCAAGTCCGCGTCCTGAGCGGGGCGGCTTGCGCAGGTGGGGTGGCGTACCGAGAGCGGGGTGGCGTCAGCCCGCCGGTGAGCCGTCCGGGACCAGGCCCAGTTCGCGTGTCAGGGCCTCGTCCACCCACGCCAGCATGCGGGCGCGGGGCAGTGGGCCCTCGTAGGCCGTCGTCTGCACCGCGAGGCCGTCGAGCAGCGCCGTCAGGCGCAGGGCCGTGCTCTGCGGATCGGGGCAGGTGAACTCGCCCGCGGCGACGCCTTCCCCGATGACCTCCGCGAGTGCCGCCTTCCACTGCTGGTCCAGGTCGCGCGTCACCGTACGCAGGGTGGGCTCGCGCAGCGCGGCGGACCAGCCCTCGATCCACAGGCGCCAGCCCTTGGCCTGGCCGGTGGGGGCGTACCACCGGACGGCGGAGCGCAGGCGGCGCAGGGCCGTCGTGCGGCGGCCCAGGAGGGTGCGCAGGTGGGCGAGGTCGCCCTGCGCGGCGTGCGCGAAGGCCGCCGCCACCAGCTTCTCCTTCGTGGAGAAGTGGTACAGGACCAGCGCGTTGCTCACCCCGAGCGCCGCGGCCACGTCCGCGATGCGCACCGCCGCCACACCGCGCACCTCGATCTGTTCGACGGTCGCGGCGAGCAGTTCAGCCCGCCGTTCCGCCACGCCCAACCGCACTCTCGCCACGCCGGGCAGCCTATCCACCTCCGCCCGTACCCGCGGACCGCGCGGTCGCGTACCGGCCGAAGCGCTCGGCGATCACCGGAAGGCGGTCGGCGACCAGCGCGTGGGCGGCCGCGCGCGGAGTCGTGCCGTCCGCTTCGGCCCGGCGCAGCATCACGTCGACCAGGGCCCGCATCGAGCGGCGCGTGTGCGCGAAGGCCTCGTCCGCGTCGGCCCCGATGTCGCCGAAGAGCGTCCACCACCACCAGGCGTTGGTACAGGAGTTGACGACGACGTCCGGCAGGACGGTGATGCCGCGCTCCGCGAGGAGTCGTTCCGCCTCGGGCAGGACCGGCATGTTGGCCGCTTCCGCTATCCAACGGGCCGTGATCCGCGCCTGGTTGGTCTGGTTGATCGTGTACGACACCGCGGCGGGGACCAGGATCTCCGCCTCCGTGGAGAGCCAGGCCTCGCCCGGCAGTTCGCGGTCGCCGGGGCGCAGCGCCGAGCGGTCCACCGTGCCGTGCGCGTCGCGGGCGGCGAGCAGCGCCTCCACGTCGAGCCCCGCCGGGTTGGCGATCGTGCCCTCGATGTCGGCGACGGCCACCACCGTCAGCCCCGCGCGCGTGAGGAAGCGGGCGCTCGCGCCGCCCATGGTGCCCAGGCCCTGCACGGCCACGCGCGCGCCCGCATGCGCGTGGCCGTCGCGGTCGAGCGCCGCGAGGACCGCTTCGGCGACTCCATGGCCGCCGACAAGATCGCCGAGGCCGATCCCGTCGACCCGCACGGCGAACGCCTCCGCCAGGTGCTGACGGGCCGCGGCTTCGTCGTCCAGGAGCGGGTAGACGGCCTGGACGCAGGAGATCAGGCCCGCTTCCGCCGCCGCCCTGTCGACCAGGTCCTGGGTCAGGCCCAGATCCTCGCCCGTGGTCCAGGAGCTCTCTACGTACGGGCGCACGGCCCGCAGGTAGCGCACCAGGACGCCGTACGCCTCCGGGGCGCGCGGATCGCAGTCGATGCCGCCCTTGGCGCCGCCGAGCGGGACGTAGCGGGCGCTCGGGTCGTAGTGCAGGGCCTCCTTCATCGTCATTCCGCGGGCGAGCCCCGTGACCTCGTCGAGCGTGCAGCCGGGGCGCATCCGCAGGCCGCCGCTGCAGACACCCCGTACGAGCCGGTCGATGACCAGAAATCCTCTGTGGCCGGTGACGTGGTCGGTCCAGGTGAGGGAGAGCAGGGGCGTGGGAGCGGTGGCGGGGGCCGTGGGACCTGCGGGGACTGCGCCGACTGGGGGCATGGAGCGTACTCCTACTGAATGGGGAATCAGTAGGAGTACATCACGCACCGGCGTCCGCTTGGCCGATGCGGGCCCCTCCGGACGGCCGTTGTCGGAGGCGGTGCACATAATGGAGATCTGACCTACCCATTCCAGGAGGTGCTGTGTCCCGTTCGCTGAGCTCTGGGCTCCGCTCGCTCAGGACCGCCCCCTTCGGCGCGGATCCGGCCGGTGAGCGACTCGCGAGGATCCGCCGTTCGCCGAACTTCGCAGACGGTTCTTTCCAGAACCCCGAGGGGGCGCGGACCCGGCCCACGGGGTCGACGCTCGAGTTCGCGAAGATCTACTTCCGTAAGGAGGAGCGGATCCGGCGCGGCCCCGCGGGCACCGTCCCCGTGCATGCCACCACCCTCGCCGACCTCGCCAAGCCGCCGGCGAGCGGATTGCGGATCACCTGGATGGGGCACTCCAGCGTGCTCGCCGAGATCGACGGGCAGCGGGTGCTCTTCGACCCGGTCTGGGGCGAGCGGTGCTCCCCCTTCTCCTGGGTCGGTCCCAAGCGGCTGCACCCCGTGCCGGTGCCGCTCGCGGCGCTCGGTCCGGTGGACGTCGTGGTGATCTCGCACGATCACTACGACCACCTCGACATGCCCACCATCCAGGCCCTGGCCGGCACGGACACGGTCTTCGCGGTGCCGCTGGGCGTCGGCGCCCACCTGGAGCGCTGGGGCGTGCCCGCCGACCGGCTGCGCGAGCTCGACTGGAACGAGGCCACGAAGGTGGCGGGCCTGACCCTCACGGCGACGCCCGCGCGCCACTTCTGCGGCCGCGGCCTGCGCAACCAGCAGCACACGCTCTGGGCGTCCTGGGCCGTCGCGGGGTCCGAGCACCGCATCTATCACAGCGGGGACACCGGCTATTTCGGCGGCTTCCGTGACATCGGCGCGGAGCACGGACCGTTCGACGTGACGATGATCCAGATCGGGGCCTACAGCGAGTTCTGGCCCGACATCCACATGACGCCCGAGGAGGGCGTGCGCGCGCACCTGGACCTCCAGGGCGGGCGTCCGGACGGCGTGATGCTGCCGATCCACTGGGGCACGTTCAACCTGGCGCCGCACCCGTGGGCCGCGCCGGGCGAGGACACGATCGCCGCGGCGGGCCGCGCGGGCACGCAGCTCGCGCTGCCCGTCCCCGGGGCGCCCTTCGAGCCCACGTCGGACTCCGTTCCGGCGCAGCCGTGGTGGCGCGGCGTCGCGGTCGAGCCGGAGGGCGGCTGGCCCCGTCCGCAGGGCATCACGGCAGGCACCGAGCGCGCCGAGCCTTCCGACGGTCCTGAGCGCACGGAGGGCACCGGAGAGCCCGAGGCGGCGCGGGTCGGCTGAGGCGCGCGGGCGGGAGTCCGGGGCGGTCGCCGTACGACGGGTGCGCCGCCCTGGAACCCTGTGCCAGTCCCGGTCGCCGTGTCAGCCGATGGCCGGGTCGGCCAGCTGCCGCGTCAGCAGGGCGTGGTCGTCAGGACCGCACGGCCGGTGGTCGGCGTCCTGCTCGGCCGGTGCGAGCAGCAGGGTGAACCAGACGGTCTTGCCGTTGATGGTGGGCCGGGTGCCCCAGGCGTCGGCGAGCGCCTCGACCAGGAGCAGGCCGCGGCCGTCCTCCTCCGTGCTCTCGGCGAGCCGGGCCCGGGGCCGCGGCGTGCTGCGGTCGGTGATCTCCACGCCGAGTTCGCGGACGCTGTGCCACAGCCGCAGATTGAAGGGCCCCCGTGCGTGGCGGAACGCGTTGGTCAGGAGTTCCGACGCCAGCAGGAGCGCCGTGTCGGCCTGTGCCATCAGCCCCCACTCCTGGAGCTTCGCCCGCAAAAACCGCCGTCCGGCCGGGATCGAGGCCGACTCGCAGGCCAGTGCCGTCTCCGCGGTGTCCAGCGGGGCCGTGGGGAACGTGACGAGCAGCAGGGTCACGTCGTCGGCGTACGTATCGGTGTCCGGAAGCAGCGTGTGCAGGACCCGGTCGGCGGCGCTCTCCAGGCCACCGGCGCTGGCGAAGGCGTCCTCCAGCATGCCGGTCACCAGCTTGAGCCTGAGGTCGATGTCGCTGCTCGACGTCTCCACGAGGCCGTCGGTGTAGAGGGCCAGGGTCGTACCGGCCCGCAGCGGCAGACGGATCTGCTGATGCGGCACGCCGCCCACCCCGAGGGGGATGCCGGTCGGCACCGGCAGCTCGCGGACCTTCGCGTCCGGTTCGATGAGGAGCACCGGCAGATGGCCGGCCGAGCACACGGTGATCTCCCCGCGTGCGGGGTCGGCCTCCAAGTAGACGCAGGTGACGAAGGGCTCGGGCAGATCGCGGGTGAACGCGTCCAAGGTCTGCATCACCTCGCACGGCGGGAGACCCGCAAGGGCCAGGGCGCGGGCCGCGGAGCGCAACTGGCCCATGACCACGGCCGCGTCCAGGCCGCGCCCCATCACGTCCCCGATGAAGACCCCGACACGCCCGGCACCCAGGTCGATCAGGTCGAACCAGTCGCCGCCGACCCCTTGCCCCTGGGTCGACGGCAGATAGCGGCTCGCCGCGAGCGCGCCGGGAATCTGCCGGGCGTTCCCCATCAGGTTGAGGGCCAGCGAGATCTGCCGCTGCTGCGCGTGCAACTCGGTGAGCTCCGCCTCGGCTCTCTTGCGTTCGGTGATGTCGCGCATGGTCGAGCAGGCGGCGGTGATGGCGCCGTCGGGCGTCCGGATCGGCCACAGGGTGACGTCGATGTCCAGGACGCGGCCGTCGCTGGTGGTCCGGCGGGTCTCGTAGTGATCGATACGGACGCCGCGGGAGATCCGCTCGAGCAGGCAGGCCTCTTCGTCCTTGAGGTCGGGCGGCACGATCATGCCTACGTGGCTGCCGATGGCCTCTTCGGGCGGATAACCGTAGAGCCGCTGTGCCGCCGCGTTCCAGAAGGTGATCTCCCCGTCGAGAGCCTTGATGAGGATCGCGTCCTGAGAGGACTCGACCAGCTCCCGGAACAACCCCGGCCGGCTTCCGGCTGCCTGCGGTCCGCCCACTGACATCATCGATGCCTCGCTTCACATGACGCGTCCGCACCAGGCGGCGAGGGCCACGCCCCCACTCCTGCGCACATCAGCACCGTCCAACACCTCTTAAGAGGATGGATATTGCAGCACAGCGGGTGCCGCCCTCAGGGTTCTGCCGGTATTTCACCGCATTGGATTCGCAGTTGCCCCGGCTGTGCGAATTTCGGCCCCTGGTCTGCCCGTTACCGCCGACCGCCGAACTCCCAGTCGTGGACTTCGACGGAGGCGTACCGCTCGGGGGCCAGGACGGCGCGTGCCGTGGCCGGGTCCGGGGCGCGGACCAGCGCCGCCGTGCCGAGCCAGGTGGAGTCGTCGTCGGAGAGCAGCGGTCCGTACGCGATCAGCTCGTCCAGGTCGGGCGGCGTGTCGAGATCGGCGTCCCGGCCCGAGCCGAGACCGATGACCAGGTACCGGTTGCCACCGGTCGCGCCACCGTGGAAGTCCCACATGGTGCGCCCCAGCATGTTGCGCCATCGGCGCACCAGCACGTCGCGGTAGGCACCCGCCTGGTAGTTGGGCTCGTCGAAGGCGAACGCGCGGGCGGCGGCGGGATCCGGCAGGTCGACGATGTGCACGCTGCCGGTGGGTGTCTCGCCGTCGGCGGCGAAGGTCGGGCCGCGCGCGATCAACTCGCGCGCGTACGTGTCCATGTAGGACCAGTGGTCCTCGATCAGCTTCTCGCGCAGCGTGGTGGAGCCGGGCCGGTCACGGTGGTAGCAGAAGAACTCCATGTCCCCCAGGATCTCCGGGCGCGGGCGGCGGCTCAACGGAGTTTGCCGGCAGCGGAACGCGCGTACCTGGAACTGACGTCCGAAGACGCATTCGGACGGCCGTGCGAGGCGTCATACCAGAGCGGGACCCAGGGTGCCGGACTTTGTCAACTGCCTCCCGCACATGAAGCGTTGATGACTACCGTGAGTGTCCGCCGGTCGACGCAGGGATCGTGGCAGGGAACGTGCCTGCGCCCTCCCGACCGGCACGGCGATGCCGCGAAGCCACGCGTCGCGCGACCGTCGGAGCCCGCACCCTGACCGAGGACGCTGATGTCTCACCTTCGTGCACCGGCCGCCCGCGCAGACCGCCGTGAGGGCGGTCGGCACGGCAGGCCCGGGAGCCGAACCGCACCGCTGCCCGAGGCCCGGATACGGCCCCAGCTCCTGCGCATCGCCGTACTGCCCGCCGTCGCGGTGGCACTCTGCGCCGCTGCCGCCGTGCTGTTCATCGTCCGCTCGGCCCCCGGCCCGCTCGACCCCGCGCTCCTGCTCGTCCTCGGCGTCGCCGGAGCCGTCAGCCTGTCCAGTGTCGTGATCGCCGCCGTCGCCGCCGACCGCACCGCCACCTCCGTACGCGAGCGCGTGGGCGCCCTGCGCCGCACCACCGCGCGCGGACAGGCCGAGCTGCGCGAAGTCGTCGAGAAGCTGCGGCGCGGCGACGGACCGCCCCCGCGCAGGGCGCCGGTCAGATCCGCCCAGGACGGCGACGAGTTCGGGCTGCTCGCCGATGAGCTGGCCCGCGCCCAGGACGTCGCCGTCGCCGCCGTCGTGCAGGCCTCGCAGCTCTCCAGCCACGCGGGCAGCGAACAGAAGGTCGAGGTCTTCGGCAATCTGGCCCGGCGGCTGCAGTCCCTCGTGCACCGCGAGATCTCGATCCTCGACGACCTGGAGAACGAGGTCGAGGACCCGGAGCTGCTCAAGGGCCTCTTCCACGTCGACCACCTGGCCACCCGCATCCGCAGGCACGCCGAGAACCTCGCCGTGCTCGGCGGCGCCATCTCGCGCCGCCAGTGGAGCAACCCGGTCTCCATGACGGAGGTGCTCCGCTCGGCCATCGCGGAGGTCGAGCAGTACTCCCGGGTCAAGCTGGTGCCGCCGATCGCGGGAACCCTGCGCGGCCACGCCGTCGCGGACGTCATCCACCTCCTCGCCGAACTCGTCGAGAACGCCACGGTGTTCTCCGCCCCGCACACCCAGGTCCTGCTGCGCGCCAACCTGGTGACGGCCGGACTCGCCGTCGAGGTCGAGGACCGCGGCCTTGGCATGCCCCTGACCGAGCAGAACAAGATGAACCACCTGCTCGCCGACCCGGACCAGGTCAACGTCGCGAGCCTCCTCCAGGACGGCCGGATCGGCCTCTACGTGGTCTCCGCGCTGGCCCGCAGGCACGGCATCGCGGTCCGCCTCCAGACCAACATCTACGGAGGCGTGCAAGCCGTACTGATCCTGCCCCAGGGCCTCCTCGGCAGCGAGCCGCAGCACGAGGCCGTCGCCGCCGCACGCCCCCAGCAGGCCCCGGAAGCAGCGCCGCCGTCCGCCCCCGGCGGCGTACGGGAAACGCCCCGGCAGCCCGCCGCGGCCCCGCACCCGGAACCGGTGGCCGTGCCGGGGCAGCCGCAGCGGGACACGCGGCCGAGCGCGCCGCACACTCCGGTGGCGAACGCCTGCGCGGTGAACGGCTCGGCCCCCGCCCCGCTGCCCGTGCGAGGCAGGGAGGGCAGGCCCACCCCGGCCGACGCCGTGCCGGGGATCCGGCCGGAGGACCGGCAGGCCGCGGCCGAGCACGCCGGGGCGCCGCCGACGCCCCTCAACGGCGCCGTGCGCGGCCGGGTGGGCAAGCCCCAGCTGCCCAAGCGGCGCGCCCAGGAACACATCGCGCCCCAACTGCGTGAAGCGCCCGCGCCCCGCGCGGAGAGCGAACACCCCGTCGGCCACGACCCCGGCCTGATGGCCGCCTTCCAGCGCGGCATCGGACTCGCCGCCGCACAGGAGATGCGCGACCCGGCGCCCGGCCCCGATCTCGGCATCCCCCACGACGGGGGCGACCAGGGTGGCTGAACCGCACCACCCCACCGGCACCACGTCTGCCCCGGCAGACCCTCGTACCTCAAGGAGTCGATCCACCATGGCGAGCGATGCGCCGACCGGTCAGGTATCCGACCTCGACTGGCTGATGAGCGGACTCGTGCAGCGCGTGCCGCACACCCACAGCGCGGTCCTGCTCTCCTCCGACGGGCTCGTGAAGTCGGTCCATGGCCTCGACCCGGACAGCGCCGACCACATGGCGGCCCTCGCCTCCGGGCTCTACTCACTGGGGCGCAGCGCCGGCATCCGGTTCGGCGACGGCGGCGACGTGCGCCAGGTCGTCGTGGAACTCGACTCCACCCTCCTGTTCGTCTCCACGGCGGGCTCCGGCACCTGTCTGGCGGTGCTCGCCGGGCGCGAAGCGGACGCGGCGGTGCTCGGCTACGAAATGACGATGCTGGTCAAGAGCGTGCGCCCCTACCTGATGACCGCACCCCGGCAGTCCGTCGGCGAACCCGCCCCGATGAGGCATTGAGCGTGGCGGCCCCGCACGACGGGCCATGGCTCGACGAATCGGCCGGGCGGCTCGTCCGCCCCTACACGGTCAGTGACGGGCGGACCAGGCCGACCGCCCAACTGGACCTCCTGACCCAGGTGATGGCCACCGGGAACCCGGTCATCGGCTACCTGGGGCCCGAGCACACACAGGCGCTCGGGCTCTGCGCGGCACCCACGTCGGTCGCGGAGGTCGCGGCGCAGCTGAAGCTGCCCGCGGTCGTGACCAAGGTGCTGCTCTCCGATCTCGTCGACTGCGGGGCGCTCACCCTGAGAGCCCCGGACTTCTACCACAACCCCACCGACCGGTCCCTGTTGGAGGCAGTGCTCGATGGACTACGACGACAGCTCTGACCCCTTCCCCACCGCGCTCAAGATCCTGATCGCGGGTGGTTTCGGGGTCGGTAAGACGACCTTCACCGGCGCGGTGAGCGAGATCGCGCCCCTCAGTACGGAGGAGCTCCTCACCACGGTCAGCGAGGGCACCGACGATCTGTCGGGCGTCGAGAACAAGACCACGACGACCGTGGCCATGGACTTCGGGCGCATCACCCTCGATCCGGAGCACGTGCTCTATCTCTTCGGGACGCCCGGCCAGGAACGCTTCTGGTTCATGTGGGACGAACTCTCCGAAGGCGCGCTGGGCGCGGTCGTCCTCGCCGACACCCGCCGCCTGGAGGACTGCTTCGCGGCGGTGGACTTCTTCGAGCAGCGCGGCATGGGATTCATCGTCGCCATCAACGAATTCGACGGCGCCCACCGCTACGAGCCCGAAGAGGTACGGTCCGCCATCGACCTGGATCCGCAGGTGCCCGTCGTGCGGTGCGACGCGCGGATCTCCAGCTCGGGCATCGCCACCCTGCTCACCCTCGTCAAGCACCTCCTCGCCCACGCCCCGGCCGCCCCGAGCTACGGAGCCCACACCTGATGTACGACGCGACCGCGAACCTGCTGCTCACTCCGGTGGACAAGGAGGCGCCGAACCGGGTGCGGCGGCTGCGCAGGCTCGGCATAGGACTCCACCCGGAGCTCGCCTTCGACGCCTTCGCCACCCGGCTCGCCGAGGTCACGGGCGCGCCGTACTCCATGGTCAACTTCATTGACGAGAACCAGCAGTTCTTCGCGGGCCTGCACACCCCGGACGGCACGGCGCACCGCTACATGGCGCGCGACCACGGCTACTGCCCGCACGTGATCGTGCGGCGCAAGGCCCTGGTCCTGGAGGACGTCCGCGACTATCCGCGGTTCGCGGGGAACCCGGTGGTCGACGAGATCGGCATCCGCTCCTACCTGGGCGCCCCGCTCATCGACCGTACGGGCATCGCGCTCGGCACGGTCTGTGTGGTGGACGTCGAGCCCCGGCCCTGGGGCAGGGCGGGTCTTGAGACGATCAAGGCGATGGCGGCTGAGCTCATCGAGCAGATCCACCGCCGGGAGGACGGCGGCATCTGAGTCACACCTCCAGGACCTCACCGTCGGGAAAGCGGACCCGCACGGTGTCGCCGTCCACCGTGCAGGAGATGGCCTGCCGCAGGGCCATGGGCCGGACGGCGTCCTGGGAGAGGGCGATGAGCGTGACGTGGACGCTCGCCCGGCCCTCGTGGTCGGCGCACGTCAGATAGGGCGTCGCCGAGTGCGGTCCGTACGCGTTGGCCGCCACCTCCCGGGCGATGCCCGTTCCCTCGTCCCAGCCGTGGAGCGCGACGACGGCGCTGGTGAGGCCCGATTCCGTACGGGTCAGGGCCCAGCCGGGTCCCTGCTCGGCGTGCGGCGGCTCATCGTCGGCCACCGCGTAGCCGCCCTCGCGGATGCCGACGCCTGCCGGGGCCTCGACCCGGTGGACGCGGATCTCCCACGGGCCGTGCAGGACGCTGGTCGTCTCCACGGGGAACTCGTCCTCGGTGCCGGGCAGCAGCGCGTCGTGGCGGGAGGCGGCCACGCGGCCCTCGCACCGCAGCGGGTGGATCCGGCGGCGGCGTGAGGGGGCGCCGTCCGGGGCGATGAGCGCGATGTGGTTGTCCACGGTGCGGTTCCAGGCGCTCGGGGAGGTTTCGGGGGCGGTCGCCGTGGAGTAGCCGAACTTGGCGTAGTGCGGGTCGTCGGCCGCCGGGCCGTCGAGCGGGTTGTGGTCGCTGCCGTGGTTGATCAGGCGGACGATGCCGTCGTGGCGCGTGCCGTGCAGGAGCCAGCCGGGCTCGGGCAGCGCCGTGTACTGGTCGGACTCCTCGACGGGGAGCGGGAGTTCGCGCTCGGTCCACACCGGATGCCCGGCGGGCAGCAGCAGGCCGAGGAAGCCCTTGCTCGCCCAGTACGGGGACGCCGGGCCCGAGTAGGCCTGGGTGGACGGCAGGAACGTCCCGTACCAGCCGAGCGGAAGCAGCCCGCGCTCGTCGGGGACGCCGCGCTCCACGAAGTGCCGCGCGGTGCCGGAGGCGAGGCGGCGGGTGAGGCCGGGGGCCAGCGGCGTGCAGTTCGCGAGGGCGCCCATCCAGACGGGGGCGGTCGCCGCGAAGCGGTACGTCAGGGAGCGGCCCTGGTGGACGGGGGCGCCGTCGGCGCCGAAGAAGTGCGGGTAGTGGGTGAGGAACTGGGCGAGACGCTCGCGGTACACCGTGCCGCGACCCCCGTCGTCCGGGCCCGCCATGCGCGCCCAGAGCAGCGGGTACAGATGCATCGCCCAGCCGATGTAGTAGTCGAAGTTCCGCCCGTCGCCGTCGCTGTACCAGCCGTTGCCGCGGTACCAGTCCTCGATGCGGTCCAGGCCGCCGTCGATGTCCGCCTTGCTGTGCGGAGCCCCGACGGAGGCCAGGAACTGCTCGGACACCACCTGGAAGAGACGCCAGTTGTTGTCCCACGTCCTGCCGCCGACGAAGCCCGAGAACCAGTCGACGACCCGCTCCTGGACCCGGGTGTCGAGCTTGTCCCAGATCCAGGGGCGGGTCTCGTGCAGGCCGATCGCGATCGACGCCGCCTCCACCATCTGCTGCGAGCAGTCACTGAGTTCGGGCCAGGCCTCGCCGCCCGCCCCGTCGCGGTCCGTGCCCGTTGTCAGACCCTGCGCGTAGCGTTCCAGGAGGTGGGGGTCGACCTCGCCGCCCGCTCCCGCGATCCGGAAAGAGGCGAGCAGAAATGACCGTGCGTACCCCTCGAGGCCGTCCGACACCACCCCTGACCAACTGCTGCGCCCCGGCAGCCGGTACTGCGCGAAGTGGGGCGTCGCGTACGGGACGAGAGCCTCCAGCTGCCGGTCGGCGAGCGCCTCCCAGTGGGCGCGGGTCCAGCCCGTGAGCGGGGACAGGACCCGGTCGGTGGGCGGCAGGGCCAGGTGCGGTGCGGGCATGGTGGGTCGGTGCTCCTTGTCGCTGGGGGCCCGGTGCCGGGCGGGTGTCACCGCAGGCGGGCGGTGTGCGTATGGCCTCGCGAGCCCCCGACGCGGACGGTGACCACCGGGCGGCGGCCCGGAGCGACGCTGACCGTGTCGTCGGCGCGGACCACTTTCCGTACGGCGAAGGGCAGTTCCAGCCTGACCGTCGTGCCTGTGCGGCCCGGGTCGGCCACGGCCAGCGACATGCCGTCGCCGTCGCGTCGCACGATCACCGTGCAGGGGCCCGACGCGGTGAGTCCCGCCGCGCTGCCCGGCTGCCAGAAGTGCGCGGCGACGAGTCCGTGGCGGCGGGCCTCGACAACCTGGGCGGTGGCGTCGTTGGCCACGACGCGGACCGGCCGCGAGTGGGACCAGAGGGCGGTCGCGGTGGCGCTCGCTCCGGGGAGCAGGACGTAGGCGTACGAGGACGCGGCGGGGGAGACGCCATGGTCGAGCCAGAGGGTCAGATAGCGGCGGGTGACGGGAGTGGTGCTGCCGCCGGTGTCCGCACCGGTGTTGATGTCCCGCCACGCGCCGGTCCGCTCCTCGCGCAGGGCGTGCAGACGCGCGCCGCCCCGGCCGTGGGACGGCTGATCGGGGAAGACATAGCCGCCGGTGCCTTCCAGGTGGGCCCAGCGGGCGCCGGGCAGGGGCGCCGACCAGCCGGTGCGCGATGGCTGCCGCCGGGCGTCGACGGTGAGGCGGGGTGCCCCGTCCTCGTACAGATTCCGGTTCTCGACGACCGTCTCGATGCTCCGGCCGTCGCTCGCGGTGATGTCCGCGCCCAGGGCGACGACCGCGTTGTCGAGGAAGAACCACGCCTTGCGCGCCCGCAGCGTGCTGCCGTCGGCGAGGAGTTCCATCGCCGCGGCGCCGTAGCGCTCGTCGAGCACCGCACCGCCGGCGACCGCGTTCTTCGGGACGAAGGTGCCCGTTCCGCCGCCCGAGCCGATGTCGGCGCGTTTACGGGTGTCCACGGTGGTGCCCGGCAGGCGGTAGGGATCGACCGTCGCCCAGAAGCCGTCCCCGAACTGCCCGAGGTCGTCCCCGTCGTAGAGATAGGTCATGCCGTCGCCGGTGTACCAGCCGTGCAGGTTCTCGCCGTTGCCCGCCTCGTAGGCGGCTATGCGCTTCGAGGAGAGCGAGAGGGTCAGCGCCCAGCCGGGGCGCCTGTGCACCACCCGGTCCATGTCCGCGAACGCGAAGTGCCCGGTGAGCCGGTCGGCGGCCGGTACGGCCGGATCGTCGAGGACGGCCTTGGCGCGGGCGAGCGCGGGGACGCCCACCAGACTCAGATAGGGATGCGCCGTGTTACGGCTGATCCACCCCTTGGCAAGGGCGCGCCAGCGTGCGGCGTACGCGGCCGGGGCTCCGTCCGCCAGCTGAAGGATGTTGGTGACGGCCGCCGCGCCGTCCTTGTGGTCCGGCGCCTTCTCCCGGGACGTGGCACGGCCGCGCACCGCGTCCATCATCAGACCGTCGAAGACCACCGGCGAGAACGTCCGGTCCACCGCCTCGTACAGGACGGACGTCTTGGGGTCGGTGACGGCCCAGTCGGAGTCCGCAAGCAGCGCGATCAGCTGCCCCGCGCCGCCGAGCAGGACACTGCCGTACGTCCCCGTGTAGGCGACGGAGCCGTGCTGCACGAACGACCCGTCCTCGTAGAACCCGTCGCCCGAGGTGACGTACGTGAACAGGCTGTTCTTCCCTTTGTCCCGGACGTCGGACAGGCCGTCGCGTGCGAGGGCGAGCGTGGCCGCGTCCTTCGCGAGGAGGCCGCGCAGCGCCACGGTGACGGCCTTGTCGGCGCGGTTGGCGCCCGTCTCGGCCAGGGTCGGGATGTTCGTCCTGCGGTCCGGGTCCGGGCAGAACTTCGCCACCGTGGAGACGTACGCCGTCAGGTCGGCCGCCGGGACCTTCTCCCGCAGCAGCACGCACGTGTCCATCAGCGCGCGGGGCGCGCCGATCTCCCAGAACCACCAGTTGCCGGACTCGGGACGGCTCGTGTTGTAGGCGTCGGCGTGCAGGAAACGCAGGGCGTCGAGCAGTGCGTCCGCCGTTTCGGCGCTGTCGCTGAGGGAAGTGCCCGGCGTGGCCCAGGCCGTCGCGATCGTGCGCAGGCGGGTGTAGCTCTGGCCGAAGTTGCCGGGGTCCTTCGCGGGGGAGAGGTCGGCCCACAGGGCGGTGCGCCCCGCGGACCGGTCCAAGTCCCGCCACCAGGTGGCCGCCTGGGTGTCCAGGGCCTTCAGCGCCGCCGCGAAGTCCGGGTCGGCGGCGTCGAACGCGCCTCCGGTGAGCTGGGCCGCCGCGCGGGCGAGCAGGGTGTCGTACGGGTCCGCGGCCTCGTCGGGCGCGGCCCACGCCGCGCCGCCCGCCGCCAGGGGCACGAAGGCGGATGCGGCACTCGCGGCGAGGATCGTGCGGCGTCGTGGCCCGGTGGAGCCGGAGTGGGGCGTGCGCATAGGGAACTCCCGTGAGACGTCAGGGGATCGGGGCGGGGGTGCGGGGGAGTGCGGGGCGGGGGCGGAGTGGACGGCGTGAGCGATTCCGCGACAGCATGTAAGCGGTTGCTATGCGAGGGCAAGAGGACCCGGGATCTTTCTACGTTCTTTCTGTCCCAGCAGGGCTCCAGGGGCCCCGCAGCGCCTTAACCGGTTACTGCACGGCCCTCAACCGGTTACAGCGCGCCGTGATCCGCCCGCCGCGCCGCCACGGACTCCCGCACCACGATGTGCGTGCCCAGCGTCAGCCCGCCCTCGGCCGGCTGCTGCCACGCGTCGGCCTCCGCGGCCCCGGTCCCGGCCGCGCCCGGAACCGCGAGCAGCACCGCCTGCCGGCCCATCTCCTCCAGCGGCACGTGCACGGTCGTCAGGCGCGGACGCAGGACCCGGGCCGTCGGCACGTCGTCATAGCCGACCAGGGAGACGTCGTCCGGGACCCTGCGGCCCGCCTCCTCCAAGGCCTGCAGCGCCCCGATCGCCACCATGTCGTTGGCGGCGAACACCGCGCTGAACGTCGGCCCCGACGCCAGGAGTTCGGTCAGCCTGCGATGCCCGAAGGCCGGGCTGAACGCGCCGGTGTGCACCAGTTCCGGTGCGTACGGGACGCCGCGCAGCTCCAGGGCCCTGCGGTGTCCGGCGATGCGGTCGCGGGTGGTGGAGAGGTCGGGCGGCCCGCCCAGGTAGAGGATGCGGTCGTGGCCCTGGGCCAGGAGATGGTCGGTGAGGGCGAAGGCGCCCCCTTCGTTGTCGTACTCCACCGAGAGGGTCGGCACGTCACGGCCCACCGACGGCCTCCCGCACAGCACCAGGCGGGAACCGCCCGCGTGCAGATCCCGCGCCCTGCGGGCGACTTCGCGGGCGTACGCGCGATCCGAGTGCGCGCCGCCGACCAGAACCACCGCGTCCGCGCGCTGTTCGTGCAGCAGGTCGACGAAGGCCAGCTCGCGCCGCGGATCGCCGTGGGTGCAGCAGACCATGCAGAGCCGTCCGGCCTCCGATGCGGCCCGTTCGACGCCTCGCGCGATGTGGGCGAAGAACGGGTCGACGACGTCCTGCACGATGATGCCCACCGTCCGACTCGAGGTCCCGGCCAGCGCCCGCGCGTGCGCGTTGACCACGTAGCCGAGCTCCCGGACGGCCTCCTCGACGCGCTCGCGGGTGGCCCGCGCCACCGGGTAGTTGCCGTTCAGGACGCGCGAGACGGTGGCCGATGAGACCTCGGCCCGTCGCGCCACGTCGATGACCGTCGCCCGTCGCGACACCACTTGGCGGTCCCCTTTCGCTGTCCGGACTCCTGCCTGTCGGTAGTAAGCGTGTACTGGTGAGCGGCTGTGCACCAGGGACAGGGCGGAGTTTTGTCCAAGGGCGCAGCCGCTCAAGGGTATTGACGCTGACAGTAAGCGATTACTACGTTGCGGCCCCATGGCTGAGAACAGGACCCGAACCGTACGCACGCGCAGTACCCGGACCGTCCGCTCTCGCAGTACCCGGACCGTCCGTGCCGCGACGGCGACCGCAGCCGCGGCCGCCACCCTCGCGCTCGCCCTCCCCGCCCACGCGGCGCCCTTCGACCCGGCTCCGGGTGCGGACGGCGTCGGCGACCCGCTGTTCCCGACGCTCGGCAACGGCGGCTACGACGTCCGCCACTACGACCTCTCCTTCGACTTCACGCCGGTGACGTACGACTTCACCGGCACCATGAAGATCAAGGCGAGAGCCACCCAGGACCTGTCGTCCTTCAACCTCGACGTCGACTCGCTGACCATCGACACCGTCAAGGTCAACGGCAAGAAGGCCGCATGGGCCATCACCCCCGGCCAGAGCGGCCAGGAGCTCACCGTCACCCCGGCGGGTGCCCTGCGCGACCACCGCGCCTTCGACGTCGAACTGACCTACCACGGCAACGGCAAGACCAAGCCGGTCGGCCAGCCGGGCTGGCGCCACATGTCCGACGGCGGCTTCGCCTCCGCCGCCCAGGCCTCCCGCGCCGACACCTTCGCGCCGGTCAACGACCACCCCTCCGACAAGGCGACCTGGTCCTTCCACCTCACCGCCCCCGACGGCTGGACGCCCGCCGCCAACGGCAACCTCACCGGCGCCCGAGCCGCCGCCGGAGCCAAGAAGACCTGGGACTTCACCCTCAAGTCCCCCACGGCGCCCGAGCTGTTGGGGATCTCCGTCAACAAGCAGACCTACCTCTACGGACGCGGCCCGCACGGAGTGAAGCTGCGCCATCTCGTCCCCGAGGACCAGCAGGCGAAGTACAAGCCCATCGCCGAGGAGACCGGCGGGCAGCTGGCGTGGCTGGAGAAGACCCTCGGCGTGCGCTACCCGTTCGACACGTACGGGGTGCAGATCGTGCGGGACGGCTACAGCGACGCCCTTGAGAATCAGACCTTGTCGCTCTTCGGCCCCTCGTGGTTCGAGAAGCCCACCTACTCGACCACCATGGTCCACGAGCTGACCCACCAGTGGTTCGGCGACTCCGTCACCCCCGCCACCTGGCAGGACGCGTGGATGAACGAAGGGCCGGCCGTCTACTACGCGGCTCTCTGGGCGGACCAGAAGGGCTTCCAGCCCATCGAGGAGAAGATGAAGACCGCGTACGCCAAGCTCGACGCGGTCCGCAAGAGCGACGGCCCGCCCGGAAAGCCCACCGGGCTCGGCGGCTTCAACATCTACGACGGCGCGGCGGTCTCCCTCTACGCCCTCGACCAGCAGATCGGGCAGCGGCAGTTCGAGGCCGTCATGAAGTCGTGGCTGAGCAAGCACCGGCACGGCAACGCCTCCACCCAGGACTTCATCGACAACGCCGTCAAGGTCACCGGCGACACCTCCGTCGGCACGTTCCTGCGCCACTGGCTGTTCGACCTCGACAACCCGCCCATGCCGGGGCACCCGGACTGGGGTGTCGCGAAGTGAGGCGGCGACCGAGTTCGGGCAGACGCCCCCGCGGCGCCGCTGCCGCCGCCGCGGCCCTCGCGGTGGCGGCCGTCGGCGCCGTCATCGCCCCGCAGAGCGCGCAGGCCGCCCCCGGCCCCAAGATCCTCCACGTCTCCCCGAACGCGTCGGGGAAGTCCTGCACCACCGCCCGCCCCTGCTCCCCGCAGGCCGCCCGTGACGCCGCCCGCGCCGTCGACGGACGGGACGTACGCATCGAACTCGCCGGCGGTACCTACGAGATGAGCGAGCCACTGAAGCTGGGCGCGGCCGACTCCGGGCGCGGGGGACACACCGTGACCTGGACCGCGGCGCGCGGGGCCGAGCCGGTGTTCTCCGGAGGGCGGGCCCTCAAGGGGTGGTCCGAAGCCGCCGACGGCACCTGGACCGCCGGCGTCCCCGAAGGCCTCACCCCGCGCCAGCTGTTCGTGGACGGCGAGCGGGCGGTACGCGCGCGTGGCGGTGCCTGCGCGGCGAGCACCTGCGACGCGACGAAGACCGGCATGACGGGCGCCACCGCCACCGGCATCGCCACCTGGAAGCGGCCCACCGGCGCGGAGGCCGTCATCAAGGTCCGCTGGCGCGACTACCACTGCCGGATCGCGGGCGTCGCAGGGGACGACCTCACCTTCGCGCAGCCCTGCTGGACCAACTCCGCGAGCGGCACGAACCGTACGGGCCCCGCCTGGGACTCCACCGCCGTCGACTCGGCGCGCTACTCCCAAGTGGCCTATTTCGAGAACGCCCGCGAACTCCTGGACAAGCCGGGTGAGTTCGTCTGGGACGCCGAGGACCGCACCGTCACCTACCTCTCGCGCGAGGGCGAGAACATGCGCCACGCGCGCGTGCTCACTCCCGCGACCGAGCAGCTCATGGTCGTCGACGGAGCCCACGACGTCCGCGTGCAGGGCATCGGCTTCGCGTACGCGGCGTACGGGCAGCCCTCCACCGACGAGGGCTACGCCGGCACCCAGGCCGGTCTCACCCTCACCGGAGCGACCGGCCCGGTCGATCACGCCGGTCGGCACTACACCAAGCCGAGCGCGGCTCTGACGGTGCGCGGCGGTCGCCATGTGGCCGTCACCGGCGCCGAGTTCACCCGTCTGGGCGGCGCCGGAGTCGTCCTCGAAGGCGGCACCAAGGACACGTCGGTCACCCGCTCCCGCTTCACGGACCTGTCGTCCGGCGCCGTGTACGTCGGCGACACCGAGCCGAAGCCGGAGGCGGAACTCGCGGGTGAGCGCAACACCGTGGCGTACAACACGATCCGCCGCACCGGCGTCGAGTACACCGACACGGTGGGCATCTGGGCCGGATACGAGGCCGAGCTGACCGTCGACCACAACACCCTCGACGACCTGCCCTACTCGGGGATCTCCGTCGGCTGGGGCTGGAACCAGCCCGAGGCCCAGCAGTCCGTCCTGCGGGACAACCGGATCACGAACAACCGGATCACGAACGTGATGCGCGTCGAGCACACCCAGCACGACGGCGGCGCCGTCTACACCCAGGGCGCGCAGCCCGGCACGGTCGTCTCCGGCAACTACATCAACCGGTCCGCCTACGGGAACACCGAGCGCGACGGCAACGGCATCTACCTCGACGAGCAGTCCTCGTACATCCGTGTCGACAGCAACGTCATCACCCGCGTCGGCTACAAGTGGGTCTCGAACTGGGCGGATTACGGCATCCAGAACCACGCCACCGGGAACTGGACCGACACGGACACACCGGCCCTCACCGGCACGGGGTCGACGATGAAGGACAACCACACCAAGCTCGACGAACTCCCCGCGGAAGCGCTCGCCGTGGCGGCACGCGCGGGCGCGCACGGAGCGTCGGCCGAGCAGTTGCGGCCCGACCTCGCCCGCGCGGGCACCGCGTCCCAGTCCGCCACGGACGGCGCGGCCCAAGCGGCGTACGCGACCGACGGGGACACCTCCACCGACACCCGCACGCTCGCCGCGCCGGGCGCCTGGTGGCAGGTCGACCTCGGCGGCGTGCGGCGCGTGGGTCAGGTCGAGGTCTGGAACGACACCGCCATGGCCACGGCCGACTTCGACGTGCAATTCGCGAGGACGGCGGACTTCTCCGACGCGACGACCCGGCACATCACCGGACGGGCACTTCGCCCCACACTCCTCGACACGGACGCGGAAGCCAGATACATAAGGATCAAGCTCACCGGCACGGGACGTGTGGCGCTCGCCCACGTACTCGTGCACCCTGCACGTACATAAGCAACACCCGCACTCGCACTGGTATTTGTACGGAAAGGCACACCATGACCGACCTCCGTCTCGGCGTCCTCGGCTACGGACTGCGCGGTTCGCTCGCCCGCACAGCGCACCGGCCCGGCGCGGGCTCCCGCGTCACCGCGCTCGCCGACCACGACGTGAGCGCGCGGACGGAGGCGGCCGTGGCCTTCCCCGACGCCCTGATATCCACCGACCACCGCAAGGTCGTCGAGGACCCGGACGTCGACGCCGTCGTCATCCTCACCCCCGACCACACCCACGCACAGCTCGCCTGCGAGGCCCTGCGCGAGAACAAGCCCGTCTTCGTGGAGAAGCCCCTCGACATCGGCATCGAGGCCTGCGACGAGATCCTGCGGACCGCGTACGAGACGGGAACGCGTCTCTACGTAGGCCACAACATGCGCCACATGCCCGTGATCAGGCTGATGCGCGACATCATCGGCCGTGGTGAGATCGGCGAGGTCAAGACGGTCTGGGTCCGCCACTTCGTCGCCTACGGAGGCGACTGGTACTTCAAGGACTGGCACGCCGAACGGCAGCACACCACCGGCCTGTTGCTCCAGAAGGCCGCCCACGACATCGACGTCCTGCACTGGCTGGCCGGCGGCTACACCCGCCAGGTGCAGGCCCTGGGCGACCTCATGGTCTACGGGGACAACCCGCGCCGCGAGCCGGGCGAGCCGAAGACGGACGACTGGTACACCAAGGACGGCCACTGGCCGCCGGCCACCCAGCGCGACCTCAACCCCGTCATCGACGTCGAGGACGTCTCCCTGGTCAACATGCGCCTCGACAACGGCGTGCTCGCCTCCTACCAGCAGTGCCACTTCACCCCCGACTACTGGCGCAACTACACCGTCATCGGCGACGCGGGCCGCCTGGAGAACTTCGGCGACGGCCCCGGGGGAGTGGTGAAGGTCTGGAACGCGGGGCGCTCGACCTACCGTCCCGACGCCGATGCCGAGTACCCCGTGCCGGACGCCCAGGACGAGGGCGGCCACGGCGGCTCCGATCCGCTGCTCATCGAGGAGTTCGTACGTTTCGTACGCGAGGGAGGACGCACCGACACGTCGCCGGTCGCCGCCCGGATGGCGGTCGCTGCGGGCGTGCGCGCGACGCAGTCGCTGCGGGACGGGGGCACGCCGCGTGAGGTGCCGGTGCTCGATCCGGAGCTCGTCGCGTACTTCGAGCGGGGCCAGACCCGGGCCTGAAGGAGAGGCCTGAAGGAAAGCTGCGGCGGCGCTTAAGAAATCCTCGATGGACCCGAGCGCCGCCGTAAGGAAGATTCCTGTGTCGTCGGTGGAACAATCGACGTACGACAGGAGCCGTTGCGTTGAAGGCGCTGGTCAAGGAGAAGGCGGAGCCAGGGCTCCGGCTGATGGACGTACCGGAGCCGGTGATCGGCCACGGAGACGTCCTGATCAAGGTGCTCCGCACCGGGATCTGCGGCACCGACCTGCACATCCGGGCCTGGGACGGCTGGGCGCAGCAGGCGATCGAGGCGCCACTGGTCGTCGGGCACGAGTTCGTCGGCGAGGTCGTGCGGACCGGGCGTGACGTGGCGGACATCCAGATCGGCGACCGCGTCAGCGGCGAGGGCCACCTGGTCTGCGGCAAGTGCCGCAACTGCCAGGCGGGCCGCCGGCACCTGTGCCGCGCGACGGTCGGCCTCGGCGTCGGCAGGGACGGGGCGTTCGCGGAGTTCGTCGCGCTGCCCGCGGGCAATGTGTGGGTGCACCGGGTCCCCGTGGACCTCGACGTGGCCGCGATCTTCGACCCGTTCGGCAACGCCGTGCACACCGCGCTGTCCTTCCCGCTGGTCGGCGAGGACGTCCTGATCACCGGGGCGGGACCGATCGGCCTGATGGCCGCGGCCGTGGCCCGGCACGCGGGCGCCCGCAACGTGGTCATCACCGACGTCAGCGAGGAGCGCCTGGAGCTCGCCCGCAAGGTCGGCGCGAGCCCGGCCCTGAACGTCGCGCGGACCTCGATCGCCGACGGCCAGCGCGAGCTCGGCCTGCGCGAGGGCTTCGACGTCGGCCTGGAGATGTCCGGCAACCCCGTCGCGATGCGCGACATGCTGGCCAACATGACGCACGGCGGCAAGATCGCCATGCTCGGTCTGCCGGCCGAGGAATTCGCCGTCGACTGGTCCCGGATCGTCACGTCGATGATCACGATCAAGGGCATCTACGGCCGCGAGATGTTCGAGACCTGGTACTCCATGTCCGTGCTGCTCGAAGGCGGTCTCGACCTCGCCCCCGTGATCACCGGACGCTACGGCCACCGTGACTTCGAGGCGGCCTTCGACGACGCGGCGAGTGGCCGCGGCGGCAAGGTCATCCTCGACTGGACCTCCTGAACCACGACCGTCCCGACCGCCTCAGCTGCTGAAGGAATCAAGCATGTTCGACTCCGTACGCGACGACCTGCGCACCACCCTGGACGAGATCCGCGCCGCCGGTCTGCACAAGCCCGAGCGCGTCATCGGCACCCCGCAGTCCGCCACGGTCGCCGTCACCGCGGGAGGCCGCCCCGGCGACGTACTCAACTTCTGTGCGAACAACTACCTCGGCCTCGCCGACCACCCCGAGGTGATCGCCGCCGCGCACGAGGCCCTGGACCGCTGGGGCTACGGCATGGCGTCCGTGCGCTTCATCTGCGGTACGCAGGAGGTGCACAAGGAGCTGGAGGGGCGCCTTTCCGGGTTCCTCGGCCAGGAGGACACGATCCTCTACTCGTCCTGCTTCGACGCCAACGGCGGCGTCTTCGAGACGCTGCTCGGCGCCGAGGACGCGGTCATCTCGGACGCGCTGAACCACGCCTCGATCATCGACGGCATCCGGCTGTCCAAGGCCCGCCGCTTCCGCTACGCCAACCGTGACATGGCGGACCTGGAGCAGCAGCTGAAGGAGGCCTCCGAGGGCGGCGCCCGCCGGAAGCTGATCGTCACCGACGGCGTCTTCTCCATGGACGGGTACCTCGCGCCGCTGCGGGAGATCTGCGACCTCGCCGACCGCTACGACGCGATGGTGATGGTCGACGACTCGCACGCCGTCGGCTTCGTCGGCCCCGGCGGACGCGGCACGCCCGAGCTGCACGGCGTCATGGACCGCGTCGACATCATCACGGGCACGCTCGGCAAGGCGCTCGGCGGCGCCTCCGGCGGTTACGTGGCCGCTCGCGCGGAGATCGTCGCCCTGCTCCGCCAGCGCTCGCGCCCGTACCTCTTCTCGAACACCCTCGCCCCGGTGATCGCGGCGGCCTCCCTGAAGGTCATCGACCTCCTGGAGTCGGCGGGCGACCTGCGCGAGCGGCTCGCCGCGAACACGGCGCTGTTCCGCTCGCGGATGACCGAGGAGGGCTTCGACATCCTGCCCGGCGACCACGCGATCGCCCCGGTGATGATCGGTGACGCCTCGGTCGCGGGACGGATGGCGGAGCTGCTCCTGGAGCGCGGCGTGTACGTGATCGGCTTCTCGTACCCCGTGGTGCCGCAGGGCGCTGCCCGTATCCGCGTCCAGCTGTCGGCCGCGCACTCCACGGACGACGTGAACCGCGCGGTGGACGCCTTCGTGGCGGCGCGGGCGGAGCTGGAGGCCCAGGGGGCCTGAGCGCCCAGGGGCGACCGAGGGGCTTGGCCGGACCGCTGGTGTCGGTGAGGCCCGGGGTTTGGGACAATCGACCCCATGATCGAAGCGCGGCGGCTGCACATCCTCCGTGCGGTGGCCGACCACCGCACGGTCACGGCCGCGGCCGCCGCGCTCTATCTCACGCCGTCCGCGGTGTCCCAGCAGCTGACCGCCCTGGAGCAGGAGACCGGCCACCGCCTGGTCGAGCGGGGTGCCCGGGGGGTCCGGCTGACCCCGGCGGGCGAGATTCTGCTCTCCCACACGAACGCGGTCCTCGCCCAGCTGGAGCGGGCCGAGGCCGAGCTCGCCGCGTACAGCTCGGGCGCGGCGGGGACGGTGACCGTGGCGTCCTTCGCCACGGGGATCGCCCTGGTGGTCGGCCCCGCCCTGGCCCGCCTCTCGTCCGCCGCGCCGGGGATCCGGGTGCGGGTCCAGGACGCGGAGGGCGACGCGAGCCTGCCGATGGTCCTCGACCGGCAGGTGGATGTCGCCGTGGCGGTGGAGTACCGCGGCGCTCCGGGCGCGGACGATCCGCGCCTGACGCGGGTCCCGCTGTACGCGGAGCCGTTCGACGCGGTGCTGCCCAAGACGCATCGCCTCGCGGCGGCGGAGCACGTGCCGCTCGCGGAGCTGGCCAAGGACGCGTGGATCGGGCCCTTCGCCGGTAACCCCTGCCATGACGTGGTGATACTCGCCTGCGAGGCGGCGGGCTTCCAGCCACTCCTCGAACACTGGTCGGACGACTTCCGGGCAGTGGTCGCCCTGGCCTCCGCCGGGGCGGGCGTGGCCCTGGTGCCCCGGTCGGCCCTGCGGGGCATGGACGTCTCGGGAGTGGTGATCCGTCCGGTGGACGGAGCCGCCCCCACCCGCCGGGTGTTCGCGGCGGTGCGGTGCGGGGCCGAGGAACATCCGCTGATCCGCCCGGTGCTCGACGCGCTGGGAGCGGCGGCGGGGTAGGCGGTGCCCGGCCCGGCCCCGTCGGCGGTGTGCCCGACGGAACCGGGGGCGGACGGCGGCTACATCCAGAGGCCGTCGAGGAACGGATAGACCTCGGTGATCCTGGCCGGACCCTGCACGAGCTTGTTCTCGGTGACGACGACGAACTCCTCGCCCTTGGTGAGGAAGTAGTGCGCCACGGAGTCCGTGACGGCCGTGGTCGCCGCGTCCGGCCCGAACCCGAAGGCATCGGGTGCGGCCGTCAGCACGAACCCCTGGTGGGACGATTCACGCGCCGCGTCGACCCCTGCCGGGTCCACGGTGCAGGTGTCCCGGCGGCCGAAGACCAGCAGTCGTCGGCCGTCGGCGCCGAATCCGGTGACGTCGCACAGCTCGCCGACCATCTGCAGCAGGCCGGGGTGCAGGATGTGCTCCGCGTCGTGGAGGGGCCCGTGGCTCTTGTCGGAGAACTCGATGGCCTGGCCCCCGGTGAAGCCCAGATAGGTGTGACCACTGCCCTTGGCGGCAGGACCGACCGCGTCGAAGCCGTCGCTGAAGGGCTTGGGAAGGTGCGGGAACTGGTCGGAGAGCTTCCGTGGCCCCGCCTCGATGCCGCGCCGCCTGGAGAAGCGGATGAACTCGTCGCCGCGGAAGCCGTCGAAGCGTACGTAGGGCGCGTCGCTGTCCGGAATCGCCTTGGCCGCGGACTCGAAGATCCCGCCGCCCGCGTCGAGCGCCTGCTTGGCCTTGCCGCTCAGGGTGCCGAGGACCGAGCCGAGGATGCCGCCGCCGGCGGAGACCACGGTGGCCGTCAGCGCGTCGAACGCCTTGACCTCGCCGCGGCCCGGCACCCGCTCGAAGCTCCACTCCTGCGCCGGGCGCGGGCCCATGGTGGGCTTGCCCGCCTGCTCCAGGGCCGCGTCCGGTGCGCCGCTGTCGTCGTGGACGGACAGCAGATGGCCGCTGTTCACGTTGACCAGCGTGTACCGTCCGTCGCCGACCGCCACCGGCCGCCACAGCTGGGACGCCAGCAGGTCCTGCCGGGTCTCCGCCGGGCACTGCTGCACCGGCGAGCCCACACGGCCGCGGCCCGTCATGATGTCCATGCGCAAGGTGCTGTGCACGTTCTGCAGCGTCCAGGTGCCCTCCTTGGCGGCGTCGGGCCGCAGATGCCACAACTGACTGTGCCGGGCGGCGCCTTGCGGGTGCAGCTCCTGCTGCACGATCGGTACGCTCTGTGCGGTCTTGGCCCCCTGCACTCCCGCGTAGAGCCCGCTCGCCTCGTTCTTGAGCAGGTAGATCCCCTCGGACAACGCAGCCATTGCCAACCTCCGTGGACGACGGACAGTGATCCCCCGCGTGTGCGCCTCACACAGTAGGAGCTGATTCCGATTACCGATACGGGTGGATTTCGGCTGCTATTCACCCCTCAATTACCGGGACTTGGGGCAGTCGTCCGTACAGGCGTCGACCCTGGTGGCGTCAACTCTCGCTGTCGGCCCACTCGTTGGCGGGACGCTCACCGGGGATGAGACGCGCCGGGAGAGTCGGGGCCGGTTCTCACCCATGACGCGACATCAACTCCCCTCCATGCCACCCGATTCACTGATCGGCGTCAGGCCGCCGGAGACCGGCGCCGTGCCGAGGTCGCCGTCCCCGTCCTCGTGCCGCAGGACCCAGTCGTCGAGGTCGTGTGCCGCTTCCAGCGGATTGCCCGCCGTGTAGGCACGCCACCAGCCGCCGCCGTCGACGGCGTGGGTGACGAGGGCTTCCTCGGGAGAACGCAGCTCCTCCCGGAAACAGGACTCGGCGGCGGCGAAGCGTGCCCGCGCGCTCTGCGCCTCCACGCCCAGGACGTCACCGATGACCTGCCAACTCGCTCCGCCCAGACGCTCGCTGACGGCGGCGGCCTCGAAGAACCGGTGCGCGGCCCTGAGCACGAGGACCGCGTCGGCCAGTACGGACCCGGGCGAGCGGGCGGTCCCGTCGGGACACAGCTCGTGCTCGCCGATCGGTACGGCGCCGCGCGCGAGCCCGGCCAGTTCGCACGCCTCGTGGGCCATCGCGAGCCGCGCGCGGGCCGCGTCCGTGTACGGCGACGGGGCGCCGCGCGAGGTGTCGTCGGCCCTGTCGACGGGGATCAGCCGCGCACGAAGTAGAGGACGGTCATCGTCACGGCGGTGGTGAGGATGATGCCCCGCAGCAGCCGGTCGGAGAGGCGCCGAGCGAAGTGGGCGCCGGTGAAGCCGCCTGCCAGCGCGCCGACGAACATGGGGGCCAGGACCAGCGGGGCGCTCAGCGCGTCCGAGGCGACGAGGAGCAGGGCGGTCGCGCTGAGGTTGATGGCGGCGATCTGGGTGACCCGCATCGGATTGCTGACCGCGGTGTCGAGGCCGATCCCCCACAGGGCGAACATCATGATGCCTACGGCGCCGCCGAAGTATCCCCCGTACAGAGCGAGGAAGAACTGACCGATCAGGACGGCCCGGGAGCTGATGCCGATCTCGCGGCCGAGCGCGCCGCTCACCGCGCGGGCGAGGCGGCGGCCGAAGGCGAGGACCACGGTGGCGAAGGCGAGCAGCCAGGGCACGGCGGCGTCGAACGACGCGGCGGGGAGCGCGAGGAGCAGGGCCGCGCCGATCCCGCCCCCGATCACGCTGATGGCCGTCAGGGCTTTGGTGGAAGTGGTCCCGACCGGGGTGAGTTCGCGTCGGTAGACCCATCCGCTGGCCACCGCGCCGGGTACGAGCGCGATGGTCGACGACGCGTTCGCCGTCACGGGGGAGAGGCCCACGGCGACCAGAGCGGGCAGCGCCACGAACGTGCCTCCGCCGCCGACGGAGTTCAACGCTCCCGCGGCGACACCTGCGAGCAGGACGAGCAGTATCTCGGACACCCGCCGAGCATCGCCCTGTGGCCGGTGGGTGCACAATGCGTTATCGGTGTACCCAGCCTAAGGCTGTGCCATAGGCTCGTGAAGGTGCGCTACGACCTGGACGATCTCCGGCTCTTCCTCGCCACCGTGACGGAAGGGTCGATCACGGCGGGCGCCCGCCGCATGCATCTGAGCCTGCCGTCGGCCAGCGCCAGGGTCCGCTCCCTGGAGCAACAGGCCGGTGTGCCCCTGCTGATCCGGGGCCGGAGGGGGGTGCGGCCCACCCCGGCGGGCAGCACGCTGGCCCGGCACGCGCGCGAGGTCCTCGCCCAGACCGTGCGGCTCGAAAGCGCGGTCGCCAGCTATACGAGATCCCCGACCGCGCCCCTGACCCTGCTGGGTGGCGGCTCGGCGGTGCACCGGCTCGTGCCGCAGGCCCTGGTCCCGTTCCTGCGGGCGCACCCGGACACCGACGTCCGCGTCTCCGAGAAGCGCACCCCGCAGATCGTGCGGATGCTGGCCGACGGTGAGGCGGACCTGGGCATCGTCCTGGACGACGAGGCCCGCGACTGCGGTCTGGCCATGGAACCCCTCGGCGACGACTCCCTCGTGGTGGTCGGCCAGTCCGGCGGGATCCTCGCGGGCCGTACGTCGCTGACCTACAGCGAGGCCGCCGAGCACCCCATGGTCGGTCTCGACGCCGGAGCCTCGCTGCGGCGCTGGATCGAGCGGCACGTCGGCCCGCACGCACCGGTCGTCCGCCACCGCACCACGGTCGCCGACCTCAACGTCCTGGTCGCCCTCGCCGCCGCGGGCGTCGGCCTCGCGATCGTCCCGCGCCGAGTGATCGACCCCACCCAGCCCCTGGACGTATGCGACGTGCAGGACCCCTGGGCCCGCCGCCACCACTTGCTGGCCTGGGGCACCAAGACGGGCCCGGCATCCCCGGCGACGGAGGCACTGGCCGAGCATCTGCGCAGGGCGTCTTCCTCGGAATCGATGGAGGCCGGGGGACGGGGCGAACTCTGAGGGGGAGGTGGGGGTGAGTTCGGTGGGTGGTCGGTCGGGATCACGGGTGCCGGCTGAATGTGGCCTGGGGGGAAGGGGGCTGGGCGCCCGTTCGAAGCCCGCGGCGCCGTAGCCCACGGCGGTGGTCATCCGCCCCAGGGGGCAGGCTCCACAGCCGCTGGGCCGCTGGGCCGCTGGGCCGTCGAGCTGCCGGGCCGCCGAGTCGCCAAGCCGTCGAGCTGCTGAGCCGCCGGGCTGCCGGGCCGCCAAGGCGTCGAGCCGCCCAGCCGCCCGCCGTCCCGAGCCCCTCAGACCGCGGGTCGCCCCGTGCTGGCCCGGAGCACCACCTCGCCCCGCACCCGCTCCACCCGCGACCTCGCGCCCCGCTCGCGCAGGGCGAGGGCCAGCACGTCCCGCCCCATCCGCGTCAGCGGCAGCGCCACGGTGGTCAGCGGCGGAGTGAGCTCGCCGACCAGGGGGATGTCGTCGAAGCCCGCGAGCGACACGTCGTCCGGCACCCGGAACCCCTGCTCCCGCAACGCGCCCAGCGCGCCCACGGCCATCACGTCCGTCACCGCGAACACGCACGTCGGCCGCTGCCCCCTGCGCAGCAGTTCGACCGCCGCCGCATGGCCGCCGTCACGGGTGAAGGCGCCCTCCACGATCCGCTCCGCAGGAAGCGCGACCCCCGCGTCGGCCAGCGCCGCACGGAACCCGGCGAGGCGGTCAGCGACCGTGGTGAGCCGTTCGGGGCCGGTGAGCACGGCGAACTTCCGGTGTCCCAGGCCCAGTAGGGCCCGCGCCAGTGCCCCCGCCCCCGCCCGGTTCTCCGGCTGCACCGTGTCCACGCGGAGACTGCGGTGCCGGCTGACCACGGCGACGCGGCCTCCGTCACGTATATAGGGAGCCAGCTCGGACTCCAACGACCGTTCCCACGCAGGGTCTTGGAAGCCCGAGCCGATGAGCAGGATCGCGCGCGCCCGCTGCGCCCGCAGCATCGAGACGTACGCGATCTCCCGTGCCGGGGCGCGGAAGGTGCTGGCCAGCATCACCAGGAGGTCCTGCTCCGCCGCGGCCGCCATCACGCCGCTGGCGATCGCGGCGAAGTAGGGGTCGCCGACGTCGTGACAGATGACGCCGACGGTGTTGTTCGAGGAGCTGGCGAGCGCCTGCGCATGGGCGTTGGGGATGTACCCCAGCCGGTCCGCCGCTTCGAGCACCCGCCGCCGCAGGTCCTCGCGGACGCGCGTCGTGCCGTTCAGAGCCCGCGAGGCGGTGGCCGCCGAGACCCCGGCGGCATCGGCCACGGCATGCAGGGTGACATGCCGCCCTTGCTCCCGCCCCCGCCGCGAGGCCCGCCGCCGCTCCGCCCCGGGTCCCGGCTCGCGCCATGCCCCTGGCGTCTGCTCCTGCCCGAGTCCTTGCCCCGGCCCGGGTCCCGGTTCGTGTCCGCGCCCCGCCCCGCCTTCCCACTCGGGCCCGCGCCCCACGCCGGGCGCCCACTCGGCGTCGACGTCGCGCTCCTGGTTGGGGTTCGGCCCGGCGTCAGCGTCGCGCTCTTGGTCGGGGTTCAGCCCTGCGTCAGCGTCGCGCTCTTGGCCGGGGTCCAGCCCGGCGTCAGCGTCACATCGCTCGCCGGGGTCCAACCCCGCGTCAGCGTCACGCCCCCCGCCGGGCCCCGGCCCCGCACCAGCACCACGCCCCCCGCAGGGGCCAACCCCCCGCCCCTGCCCGCGCCCAAGCGCCCGCACCGCGCCCCCCTCGTCCCGCGTCGCGAAACTTCGAGCCGACCTATTGACCCTGCGGTCAGCCAGTCATTAGCGTGGCGGACACCTTATCAGAAAGCGCTTTCTGAAAGCGGTTTCCGCACCACCGAAGCTGTCGAAAGCTCCGCAACTGCCTCCGAAGTTCGCCGACTGCCAGGGGAGTTCACCGTGAGCCAGAGCGCACTGCAGGCAACGCCCGCCAAGACGGCGGGCGTTGCCGACCGTAGCCGCCCGACTCTGCGGCAACGTACCGCCGAGGCAGCCGAGAAGAGCTGGCGTCCGCTCGTCCTGCTGCTCGTCTGCTTCGGGGCCTGGTGGCTGATCGCCGCCACCGAGATGGTCGAGGCGTACCTCGTGCCCTCGCCCGGCGCGACCCTCGACGTGATCCTCGACAAGCCCGACTACCTGTGGCAGCACACCTGGGTCACCACCTACGAGACCCTGCTCGGCTTCCTCATCGCCGTGGGCGTCGGCATCCTCTCCGCGGTCGTCATGGTCTACTCGACGACCGTCGAGAAAACGCTCTACCCGATCCTCCTCTTCGCCCAGGTCGTACCGAAGATCGCGATCGCCCCGCTGTTCGTCGTCTGGCTCGGGTTCGGCATCGCGCCGAAGATCCTCATCGCCGTTCTGATCGCCTTCTTCCCCGTCGTCATCTCGATGGTGACCGGCCTGAAAGCCGTCGACCCGGAGATGCTCCAGCTCTCCGCCACGATGGGCGCGCGGCCCTGGCAGACCTTCCTCAAGATCCGTTTCCCGGCGTCGCTTCCGCACCTCTTCTCCGGCCTGAAGGTGGCCGTCACGCTCGCCGTCACCGGCGCCGTCGTGGGCGAGTTCGTCGGCGCGAACGAGGGCCTCGGCTACGTGATCCTCCAGGCCAACGGAAACCTCGACACCCCGATGCTCTTCGCGGGGCTGCTCGTCATGTCGCTGATCGGCGTCGTCCTCTTCGTGCTCGTCGAGATCGCCGAGAAACTCCTCCTGCCGTGGCACGCGAGCCGCAGGGACGTGGCCGCCACCACGGCCTACTGACACCAGCCACGGCCCACTGACACCCACCACGCGGTGCCGGCGCACCCACCCCGCCATGTCCGATGCTCGACGTACGCGAGAAGGGCCCGCCCATGCACGCGCGCAGACTGCTCACCGGCCTCGTCCCCCTGACCCTCGTCGCGGTGACCGCGACGGCCTGCGGCGGCGACGACGACAAGACGAGCACCAGCGACTCCGGCAAGAAGCTCGACAAGGTGACGCTGACGCTCAACTGGTACCCCTACGGCGAACACGCCCCGTTCTACTACGGCAAGCAGCAGAAGATCTTCGAGAAGCACGGCATCGACCTGGACATCAGGGCGGGCCAGGGCTCGCAGAAGACCGTTCAGGCCACCGGCGCCGGGCAGACCGACTTCGGCTGGGCGGACACACCGGCGGTGCTCGCCGGCGTTGACCAGGGCGTCAAGGTGAAGAGCCTCGGGGTCTTCCTCCAGACGACACCCGCCTCCGTGCAGTTCTTCGACGCGCAGGGCATCGACGCGCCCGCCGACCTCAAGGGCAAGATGATCGCGGGCACGGCGGGCGACGCGCTCACCAAGACCTTCCCGATCTTCCTGGAGAAGAACGGCATGGAGCTCTCCGACGTCAAGGTCCAGAACACCGACCCGGCGGGCAAGATCGCCGCGGTGATCTCCGGCAAGACGGACGCCCTGCTCGGGTACGCGAGCGACCAGGGCCCCACCATGCAGAACAAGGCCAAGAAGGACGTCTCGTACCTCCGCTTCTCCGAGAACGGCCTCAACTTCTACTCCAACGGCCTCATCGCCGGACCCAGGACCCTCCAGGGCAACGGCGATCTGGCCAAGCGCATGACCGCCGCCGTGAGCGAGTCATGGGCGGCCGCGGAGAAGAGCCCGCAGCCCGCGGTCGCCTCGATGGACGGCGCGTCCGAGCAACTGCCGCCCAAGGACGTGCTGTCCGAGCAGTTCAAGACGACGCTGACCCTGCTCCACACCGACGCCACGAAGGGGAAGGCGCCCGGCGCCAACACCGAGGCGGACTGGCAGCAGACCATCGACGTCTTCTCGGAGGCGGGCCTGGTCAAGGAGGCCAAGCCCGTCGCGGAGTACTGGGACGCGGCCAAGGGGATCAAGGGTTGAGGGGCGGCAGGGAAATGACGAAGGACGCGGCTCTCAGGACGAGCGACGATCCCCGTGCGTCGGTGGGCGACGCGAGGCCGTCGGCGGTCCGCCTGGACGACGTGGCCGTCCGCTTCCGTACGAAGAAGAAGGACGTCACCGCGTTGCGGGACGTCTCGCTGAACGTCGGCGCGGGCGAGTTCGTGGCGATCGTCGGCCCCTCGGGCTGCGGCAAGTCGACCCTCCTGAAGCTCGTCGCCGGGCTGCTCGCACCCTCGACGGGCGACGTGCTCCTCGGCGGCGAACGGGTGCGCGGCCCGCGGCGCGACATCGGCTACGTCTTCCAGCGGGCAGCGCTCCTGGACTGGCGCACCGCACGCCGCAACATCCTCCTCCAGGCGGAGATGCGGGGCATCCCGGGCGCCGAGGCACGCGCGCGTACCGACGAACTGATCCGCATGACCGGCCTCGGCGGCTTCGAGGACGCCTATCCGCACGAGCTGTCCGGCGGCATGCAGCAGCGCGTCGCGCTCTGCCGCGCGCTGCTGCACGAGCCGCCGGTGCTGCTCATGGACGAGCCCTTCGGGGCGCTGGACGCGCTCACGCGCGAGCAGATGAACGTCGAGCTGAACCGGATCTGGCGCGAGACCGGAACCACCGTGCTCCTGGTGACCCACTCCATCCCGGAGGCCGTCTATCTCGCGGACCGCGTAGTCGTGATGAGCCCGCGCCCCGGCACGGTGGAGGAGATCATCGACGTCGGGCTGCCCGCCGAGCGTTCGTACGCGACGACCCTGGCGACAGCCGAGTTCCGCGAGTCCACCGGGCGGATCCGCGAGCTGCTCGGGGCGGTGTCCGCGCATGAGTGAGGCCTGAGGCCGCAGCCGTCGACGATTGCCGTCCGTTTCATATCTGGGATAGCGTGCCAGATATGGAACACGACGGCGTCGACGGCCGGCTCGCCGCCCGCCTCGCGGAGCTGCGCGCGGAACGCGGCTGGTCCCTGGGCGAGTTGGCGGACCTCAGCGGCGTGAGCCGCTCCACCCTGTCACGGGCCGAACGCGCGGAGATCAGCCCCACGGCGTCCCTCCTGAACCGCCTCTGCGCCGTCTACGAACGGACCATGTCGCAGCTGTTGAGCGAGGTGGAGGCCGAGCCCGCGCAACTGGTGCGCGCGGCCGAGCAGGGCGTGTGGACCGACGGCGCGTCCGGCTTCGTACGGCGGTCGGTGTCGCCGCCCCACGCGGGACTGCGCGGCGAACTCGTCGAGGGCCGCCTGGAACCGGGCGCGGACATCGCGTACGACCGGCCTCCCGTGCCCGGCATCGAGCAGCACATCTGGGTGCTCGACGGCGCCCTGGAGGTCACCGTGCAGGGCGATCCGCACGCTCTGGAGACAGGGGACTGCCTGCGCTTCCGGCTGTGGGGGCCCACGCGGTTCCGGTGCGTGGGGAAGCGGGCCGCGCGGTACGCCCTGGTGGTGGTCGCGCGATGAGGGGAGGGCGAGGGCGGAGGCCTGATGCGCCGGTGCGCCTCGACCCGGAGCAACTCAGCTCATCCGCTGCGGACTTGGGCTCCTTGCTCGCCGACGTCGTGGACGGCGGCTCCTCCCTCGGCTTCCTCGCGCCCCTCGACCGGGCAGCCGCCGCCGACTGGTGGCGTGGCCTGACCCCGGCGGTGGCCGATGGGCGGCTCGCGGTCTGGGCCGTGCGCGACGGCGAGCGGGTCACCGGAACCGTCAGCGTCGGGTTCGTGGACAAGCCCAACGGCAGGCACCGCGCGGAGATCCTCAAGCTGATGGTCCATCGCTCAGCGCGTGGCCAGGGCCTGGCCCGCACCCTCCTGGCCACGGCGGAACAGGCGGCGGCCGACGCGGGCGTGACCCTCCTGGTCCTGGACACGGAGACGGGCAGCCCCGCCGAGTCCCTCTACCGGTCCGGGGGTTGGACGGCGGCCGGAACCATTCCGGACTACGCGGCCGACCCGGCCGGGGCGCTCCACCCGACGACCCTCTTCTTTAAGAAGGTGGGTGGTTCGGGCGCACCCCGGCCGGACGGCCCGGCGCCTCAGTACCGCAGAGCCGCCAGATACGCGTAACTGTTGCGCGCCGTGGCGAACGGATCACTGGGGCTGTCGTGCTCCACCAGCCACTGCTTGACGCCGCCCACGCGCGCGTGGTCGAACATCGCGGCGAAGTCCAGCGTCCCCGAGCCGACATCGGCGAAGTCGCCGTTCGGCGCCATGTCCTTCACATGGAGCGCGGGGAACCGCCGCCGGTGCCGTACGAAGTACGTCGCCGGATCCGCGCCGCCCTTCGCAGCCCAGTACACGTCCAGTTCGAAGCCGACCAGATGCGGGTCGGTCTCGGTGACGAGGATGTCGTACAGGCTCGTGCCGTCCACCACCACATGGTCCGTGCCGTGGTTGTGGAAGAGCACCGGCCCAAGGCCCGCGTCGCGTGATGCCTGCCCGATGCGGTTGAACTGCCGTGCCGCTTCCCGGAATCCGTCCGGGGTGTGCAGCGCCCCCGGCAGACTCGGCACCACCGGCCACTTGGCGCCGAGGGTGTGCAGGTCATCGAGGGCCTGGGGCAGGCCGCTGCCTTTGAGCGTGTCGTACGCGACGTGCTCAAGAACTGCCTTCAGGTCCACCGCGTCGAGCATCCGCCGGATGTCGGCCGCGCTGTTCCCGTGCCGGCCGCTCACGCCCACGGTGGCGTAGCCGATGTCGGCGAGCTGCTCCAGCGTGCCCGCGAAGTCCCGTGCGAGGACGTCGCGCATCGTGTAGAGGTGCATGCCGATGCCGCCGCGCGGGATGCGCCGGCAACTAGACGTGTCACCCGCGCGCGCGGGCAGTGCCGTACCGACCGCTGCCGCGAGCCCCATCGACGTACCGAGAAAGGCGCGTCTGGTGCCGTTCAGTCCTGATCTCTTCTTGGCTGACATGGGTGCCCTCACTTCGCCGTGATCCGGACCGCGCCGGTCGTCGTGTCGCCCTTGTCGTCGGTGACGGTCAGATGCGCCGTGTACGTGCCCGCGCGCGCGTACGTGTGCTCGGCGCTGCCGCTCTCCGTGCCCGACGGCTTGGCGTTGTCGCCGAAGTCCCAGTGGTAGGAGGCCGCGGTACGGCCCTGGGGGAGCTTCACCGTGCTCGTGAGCTTGACGGCGAGGGGCGCGGTGCCGGTCGCCGGTGCCGCCTTGGGCGTCACCTTCGCGCCCGTCTTCTTCTCGACCCCGGGCCCGTTGAAGTGCAGCCAGTCGACCGTCAGGAGATCGGCCTTCTCGGACGTCCATTCGGGGTTGGTGAAGACGGCGTACAGCTTCGTCGTGCCGTCGTGGGCGGCCAGTTCGGTGGTCGGCGAGATGAAGTTGCCCCAGCCGCCCGTGTTCGGCACGCTCACCTTGCCGAGCAGCTTGCCCGTGGGTGACCCGGCGCGGAACTCGATGTCGCCGCCGAGGCCGGCCGAAGCCGCCCCCACCGTCACGGAGTCGACGCCCTTGAGGTTGACCGGGTCGAACGACACCCAGTCCCCGTCCTCGATCTCGATGAGGCGCTTGCCGCCGGACGCGTCGGCACGGTCACCGATGACGGCGCCCTCGTGCGCGCCGCCGGTGGCGGTGCGGTGCTCGGCCTCACGGAAGGAGGTCCGCAGGGTCAGCGAGGCGGAACCCGTCAGAGCGGGCACCCCGGACGCGCCCTTGTCCTCGTACTGGGCCGTGATCCCGTAGTAGAGATTCTGGCCGGCGCCATGGCTGTCGCCCGCGTCCGTCACGATCTCGCCCGTGCAGCCGGTGTAGTTGTCCAGCGGGTGCAGATGGGTGTCGTGCCCCAGCTGCGACTGGACGACGACCCGCTTGCAGTCGATCTTGCCGTCCTCCTTGTCCGTCACCTTGACCTTGAACGGAATGGTGTCCCCGAAGCTGAACGTCCCGCCACCTGGCGGCTGTTGGATCGTCACCACGGGCCGGGTGTTGCCGACGGTGACCTCCTGCACGGCCAGACCGCTCAGGCCGTCCGGCCCCGTCACCTTCAGACGCGCGCTGAACTGCCCCTTCTTGGTGTAGGTGTGCGTCGGGTTCGCCTCGGTCGAGTCGGTCGTGCCGTCCCCGTCGAAGTCCCACGCGTACGTGATCGGCTTGTCGCCGGGAAGGCCCGAACCCTCGCTGGAGAACTTCACCTCGAGCGGGGTGCTGCCATTGTCCGGAGTGGCCGTGACGCGGGCGTCCGGAAGGCGTCCGTCCGCCACGTAGTCGATGCGGTAGATGCCCGCGCCTTCGTTGCTGCCACCGCGGCCCGTGCCGCTGCCGAGCCCGAAGTCGATGACGTACATCGCGCCGTCAGGACCGAAGTCGGCGTCGAAAGGCTGGTTCCATTTCAGGTCGGGGAAAATGGAGTTGATCGAGTTCAGATCGCCCGCCTTGGCCGGCTCGAAGCGCGGGTCGGTGAACGTCTGGTCCTTCTCCTGCATCGAGAAGACCTTGAACCACTGCCGCGTCAGCTCGTAGTTGAACCACTTGCCCTCGAAGTACTCGGGGAATTTGGTCTTGTACGTGTTATCGGCGTCGTAGTCGTAGACGGGACCGCTCATCGGACCACCGCCGCCCGTGCCGAGTTCGGGGAACTGCTCGGAGGCCGAGTAGGCGTACCAGACGTTCGCGGGCTGCGCCGGAGGCAGCTCGCGCAGGCCCGTGTTGTTCGGCGAATCGTTCACGATCTTCGCGCAGTCGAATTTCGCGCCCGACTTCTTCGTCGCGAAGTCGTAGTCGTTGAAGGGGGTGTTGTCGCCGATGCAGTAGGGCCAGCCGTAGTTCCCCGCTTTGGTGATGCGGTTGTACTCGACGGTCCCCTCGGGACCCCGGTCGGCGGCGGCGGTCTTCGAGTCGGGCCCGTAGTCGGCCATGAGGAGAGCGCCGCTCACCGGGTCCGTGGTGATGCGGAAGGGATTGCGCATCCCCATCGCGTAGATCTCGGACCGCGTCTTGTCGGCGCCCGGCGCGAAGAGATTCCCCTCCGGCACGGAATAGGTCCCGTCGTCCTTGGGCGTGACACGAAGCACCTTGCCGCGCAGGTCGTTCGTATTGCCCGATGTGCCTTGCGCGTCCCAGGCGCGGCGGCCTTCGCGCTCGTCGATCGGGCTGAATCCGTCCGACGCGAACGGATCGGTGTTGTCACCCGTCGCGATGTACAGCTCGCCCTTCTTGTCGAAGGCGATCGAGCCCGCCATGTGCGAGTTCGCCCGACCCTCGCCACGCCACGTGGGAATGGTCAGGAGCCGCTTCTCCGTCGCCGGATCGATCTTTCCGCCCGCCTCGGTGAAGCGGGAGAGATTGATGCGTTTCTCGGTCTTGTCGGAGTTCAGGAGATAGACCCAGTGGTTGTCCTGGAACTTCGGGTCGAGCGCGAGACCGAGCAGCCCGTCCGACTGGCTCGTCATCTCGGGGGTGTAGTCGAAGTCGAGCGCCGTGGAGACCTTCAGCGTCTCCTGATCGATGATCTTCAGCTTCCCGGTGCGCTGGATGAAGAAGACCCGGCGGTCGGGAGCGACGGCCAGCTCGAAGGGGTCGGCCAGATCGTTGGTAGCGAGCGGTGTGCGCTGGAAGGCACCGGTCTTGGTGGCGCTGCAGTCGCCGGGCTTGTTGCCCGCGGCCCACTCGATGCCACCGAGGATGTGCTGGAGGAAGCCCTCTTCCTGGAAGGCCGCCTTGTCGTGCCCGCCCGCCGTGTACCAGGAGCGACCGCCGTCGTACTTCTGGCACCAGGACCACGGCTGGTCGACGCCCTCGTCGAGCCCGGTGACGCCGTCACGCACCTTGACCTGCGCGAGCGTGTGCACCTTCCCCGTCGGATTCGCGCGCCAGTTGTACCACTCCTCCTTGCGCTCCCAGAGCTCCGGAAGCCCCTTGGTGGAGGGGTGCGCGTGGTCGAGCACCTTCACCCGGCCGGTCTGCACCTCGGGGTGCTTGTCGAAGATCGCGCCGACCAGACCCTCGTACCAGGTCCAGTCGCGCTCGCTGGCCGAGGCGGAGTGCAGGCCGACGAAGCCGCCGCCCGCGCGGACGTACTTCTGGAAGGCCGCACGCTGCTCGGCGTCGAGCAGATCACCCGTCTCGGGCGTCGAGTTGGTGTTGTTGAAGATGATGGCCTGGAAACGGGCGAGATTGGCGTCGTTGAAGGCGGCCGCGTCGTCCGAGGCCTCCACCTCGAAGCCGTTCTCGCTGCCGAGCTTCTTGATGGCCTCGATGCCCGCGGGGATCGACTCGTGGTGGGAGTTCGTGGTCTTGGAGAAGACCAGGACGCGGAAGGGGGCCGCGGCGGCCGTCGGCTCTGCTTGTGCGGTCGCGCGGTGCGGCGCGGTGAGGCCGAGGCCGATGACCAGGGCCAGCAGGGCGATGAGCGCGAGCCAGGGGCTCGGCGAGGTGGGTCCTGGTCTCGGCCGGACGGGGCCGCGTCTGGGCACGGTGGGACTCGTGGAACTCATGGCGCTCCCTGGGCTGGGCGGGTGGACGGCTGCCGGTAGCCGGGTGTGCGGTGAGTGCGAGTTGCGCGGGGCGCTTGGTGGACTGGTCTTGACGTGCTTGATGGGTGCTTGACGTGTGCTTGATGCGCTTGATGTACGGAGACCAGAAGGAGGCTAGAAAGCGCTTTCTCCTGCGCGTTGTTCAGCGTAGGTTCCGCCCTGATGGGGGGTCAATGGGTCGGAAGGGCCTGGCGTGAGAAGGGGGTCGCTGGGCGGTAACCGGTAGGGGTGTGTGAGGGGAGTCGCCGCACGGCACTGGTATGAGGGCGCGTGTGCGGGGGAGGGCTTCAGGCGAAGAACCGAAGCCGTACCGAAGCCGCACAGATGAAGCCGCACAGACGAAGCCGTACAAATGAAGCCGTACAGGGGAGCTTTCCGTCATGCCTGACCACGCCTCGACGCCCGCACCCGTCGCGTACACCGCCGGACTCGTGAACGCGGTGGACGGCGTGCCCGTCGCCACATACACCTGGCTGCCCGAGGGCGGCCGTCCGCGCGCCTTCGTGCAGATCGCGCACGGCGCGGGTGAACACGGCTTGCGCTACGACCGGTTCGCGCGCCACCTGACGGCGCACGGCTATGGGGTGATCGCCTCCGACCACCGGGGCCATGGTGCGACGGCGCAGGGGACGGGTGGGTACGGGGTGACGGGGACGTCCGTGGACGCGTCGGCCGCGGAGGTGTCATCCGCGGACGCGTTGTCGCCCGATACTTCGTCCGGCGCTTCGTCCGGCGCTTCGTCCGGCGCGGCGGCCTTCGACAGCTGGCGCGCCATGGTCGACGACCTCAAGGCGATCGGCGACCAGGTACGCACCCTGCATCCGGGAACCCCGCTCTTCCTGCTCGGCCACAGCATGGGCTCGCACCTCGCCAGGGACTACGCCCAGGAGTACCCGGACGGCCTCGCGGGCCTGATCCTCTCCGGAACCTTCCGCTCGCTGCCCGGAGTCGGGATCGAGGAGTCCATCGTCCGCCTGGAGCGCGAGATCGCCGAGGACGGCCGCGAGGCCCTCTCGTCCTACCTCCCCGAGCTCTTCGCCGCCTTCAACGACCCCTACCCCCGCCGCACCGGCTTCGAGTGGCTCTCGCGCGACGAGGCCGAGGTCGACGCGTACGTGGCCGACGAGCGCTGCGGGTTCCCCTTCTCCGCCGGGCTCTGCCTGGACTGGGTGCGTGCCGTGCGCAAGATGAACGACCCGCGGAACCTGGCCCGCGTCCCGGCGGACCTGCCCCTCCACATCGCCGTCGGCACCGACGACCCCTGCAACCAGGGCATGACGCTGGTCCACGAGCTTCTGGAGGACTACAGGTACGTGGGCCTGGACGACCTCACCTGGAAGGGGTACGAGGGGGCGCGGCACGAGATCCTCAACGAGACCAACAGGGACGAGGTGCAGGAGGACCTGCGGAACTGGCTGGACAAGCGGGTGCTGTGAACTGTGCCGGGCTGAATCGCTCGGTTGCTGGGGCCGAGGGCGGGCGGCGGTCGTCGTGCCGGAGGAGCGCGCGGTCGCTGTGTCGGAGGGCCGGGTGGTCGTTGTGTCGGAGGGCCGGAGCAGCGCGCATCGGTATCCGCTGCATCCAGCCATGCACATGCCCTGATCCGGCCTCAGTTGCTCCTTTTCGGCAGGCTGCCTGCCGTCAACACCCCGCGTCCCTATGGTGATAAGGACACGACAGTCTGCTTGGGGGGTGAGACCGATGGCCTTCACCGAGATAGCCGTAGCTGTGATTACGGCCGGTCCTGCCTACATCGCGGTCTGGTTGACCGCACGAGGTGCTCAGGGTGAACCGGCACAACCGCGGGCTTGTGCGCAGCACACGGTCTGTGAGCAGTGCGAGGATCGAAGCGCGGCGGACGGCATGCCGGGCTACCGGAAGGCTTGGGCCCTCGCAACCTGACCCCCCTTCTCTTCGCCGTAACGCGCCGGGCCCGCCACACTCGCGGTGGCGGGCCCGTCGTGTCACCGTGTCGCTGCGTCGCCGTGTCGCCGTGTCGTGAACGGCGTCCGGGGGCCGCTGTCAGTGGCGTTGGCTACCGTTCAGGGCATGTCTCGAGCTCATGCCAAAGCCCAGGTCACGGGTGACGATGTACGCGATATCGCGCTGTCCCTGCCGGATACGACCGAGAAGGTCGCCTGGAGCATGCCCACCTTCCGGGTGGCAGGAAAGATGTTCGCCACGCTCCCCGAGGACGAGACGTCCATCGCCGTGCGGTGCCCCAAGGAGGAGCGCGACGAGCTGGTCCTCGCGGAGCCGGACAAGTTCTGGATCGCCGACCACGAGGCGATGTTCGCCTGGGTGCGCGCACGGCTCTCGGCCCTGGACACGGCAGAGCTGAAGGACATCCTCGCCGACTCCTGGCGCCAGGCGGCCCCCACCCGACTCCTGGACGCCTACCCGGAGTTGGGCCTCCCGCCGAGCAGCTGACCTCCTGACAGCGACTGGGCGAAAAGAGATCGGCCGCTGTCAGTGCCCCGTGGCATGATCCGGCAGGGCGGAGGGCGGGGCTCGTCGGACGACGGGCCGGGCGCTGTCGCCAGGGGAGGGGACAGGAGTGCCGTCAGGGGACGGGTTCGACGAGGGCAGCCGTCGTCGTGAGACGGGCAGGGGTGTGCGGGGCCCGGCGGAGGGGCCGGGCGAGAGCGCCTCCCCGGCCAGTGAGCACGGCTCATCCGGGGGCGAGGCGGTGGCGCCTGGCTGCGGGGCCGCGTCGTCCGGTGGCGAGGTCACACCGGCTGGCCGCGAGACTGCGCCGACCGACCGTGCGGTCACGCCGACGGGCCGTGAGGCCGTGACCTCCGGCCGTGGGGCCGCGTTGCCCGGTTGTGAAGCCGAGCCGTCGGGCCGTGAGGTCTCATCGACGGGCCGCGAGTCTGTGCCCTCCGGCCGCGAGATCGTAGCGTCCGGCCGTGGGGCTGCGTCGGCCGGTTGTGGAGCCGAGCCGACCGGCCGCAAGGTCACGCGGACAGGCCGCAAGGTCGCGCCGTCCGGCCGCGAGGTCACGCTGACGGGCCGCGAGGCCGTGTCACCCGGCCGCGAGGTCGTGTCCTCCGAGCGCGAGGCCGTGTCACCCGGCCGCGAGGCCGTGTCCTCCGAGCGCGAGGCCGTGTCACCCGGCCGCGAGGCCGTGTCCTCCGAGCGGGAGGGCGGGTCGGGCGGGCGCGTGGCCAGGGCGATGACGGGGGTCGAGCGCGACGGCATCTGGTCGCTGGACTTCGGGTTCTTCTTCGGGGCGCGGACCGTGGCCAAGCTGGGTGACACCATGTTGCCCGTCGCGCTCGCCGCGGGCCTGCTCCAGCACGGGTACGGAGCGGGCGCGGTCGGTCTCGCGATGGCCGCCACGACCGTCTGCTTCGCGGGCCTGGTGATCTTCGGCGGGGTCTTCGCCGACCGTTTCAGCACCCGCCTGCTGATGATCGGCGCGGACGTGGTCCGGCTCGGCTCGCAGTCGGTCGCGGCGGTCCTCTTCTTCACCGGTCACGTCGTCCTCTGGCAGATCTGCGTCATCGGCGCGGTCAACGGCGCGGCGGGCGCGCTCTTCCAGCCCGGCGTCGCCAGCACGGTCCCGCGCCTGGCGGCAGACGTCCAGAAGGCCAACGGCGCGATACGCGTGGCCGAATCGTCCGCCGCTCTAGCGGGGCCGGCCGTGGCGGGCGTCCTCGTGGCCCTCGCCTCGCCCGGCGCCGTCTTCGCCGCGCACGCGGGGACGTACGGACTGAGCGCCCTGTGCCTGGTACTGCTCAGGCTGCCACCCGCGCTGCCCGGCTCGCTCCCGCACAGCAACGGCTTCCGGGCCGATCTGGTGCAGGGCTGGCGGGAGTTCAGGTCCCGCACCTGGCTCTGGGGCGTCATCGCCATCTTCTGCGTCCTGATGATCACGACCACCGGTCCGCTGACGCCACTCGTCGCCACCCTCGTCGTCCAGGAACACGGCTCGGGGGCGTACGGCCTGGTGAACTCGGCCCTGGGCGCCGGCACCGTGCTCGGCGGCCTGCTCGCCCTGCGGCTGCGCCCCCGCCGCATGCTCCGGGCGGGTTCCCTCGCCCTGATCGGCTACTGCGCGTTCCCGGCGTCCGTCGGCTGTCAGCTCGGCGTCCCGCTGATGGCGGTGGGTGCCGCGATCGCGGGTGCCGGGCTCTCCTTCTGGGGCGTGATGTGGGCGACGAGCGTCCAGACCCAGGTGCCACCCGACGTCCTCAACCGGATCCACGCCTACGACGTCGCGGGATCGATCGCCCTGCTCCCGGTCGGCCAGGCACTCGCCGGTCCTGCATCGAGTGCCTTCGGTGCCGAGCAGGTGCTGATCACGGGCGCCGTCACGACGGTCGTCGTCTGCCTCGCCATGTTCGCGGTGCCCGCGATACGAGGGTTGGTGCGGGTGGACGCAAGGCCCCCCGTATCCGGCGGGGGAGCGGCTCCCGGACGGCTGACGCGCGGATCCATTGCCGACGGGCCACCGTCCGAACCGGCGTCGGACCACCGAGTGAGCCGATGACCGACTCCCTCCCGAACGAGCCGATAGCCGACTCCCCAGTGGGCCGATGACCGACCGCTGGACGACCCCCGGCCCACCCCGGGACGGGCTCATACGAGGAGGGCCCCAGCCCCCAGGAAGCCGCTGATCCGCTCCCGCAGCGAGCGTGCGTCGAGCCCGTGCGCGGCCATGTGCTCGTCGACCTGCCCGTAGCGCCGCAGCTCGGCACGGCCGACGCCGAGCCCGAGGACCCGGTGCGGGATGTCGGAGAGCGCGTCGTTCGCGGCGGAGGTGGAGGTCCCGGCCAGATAGGGCTCAACCAGAACGACGTCGGCCCCCACCCCCATCCCCACCCCTGCCTCCGTCGCACGACGCAGCGCCTCCCCGTCGAAGGGCCGCACAGTGGTCGCGTACAACACGGTGAGATCCAGGCCCTCTGTCGCGGCGAGTACGTTGTCCAGCATCGGGCCGACGGCGATCACGACCCCGCCACGCCCTTCGCGGACGGTGTGGAAGCGCGCTCCGTCGACCGGCAGAGCCTGGGCGTTCGACTGCACCGAGAGCCGGACGTACACCTTGTCGTCGCCCGCGGCGACAGCGTGCCGCAGCAGTGCCTCGGCTTCGTCCGGGTGCCCCGGAACGTGCACGGTCCAGCCGTCCAGCGTGTCGAGCAGGGCCACGTCGCCGGGTGCCATGTGCGTGAAGCCGCCGGCGGGCCAGTCGAAGGAGGCGGCGGCACTGACCAGCACGCCGCCCACGCCCTGATGCCCGAAGTCCAGCTTCACCTGCTCGAAGGGCCGCTCCACGAGGAAGCTCGCGAAGGTGTGCACGACGGGCCGCAGCCCGGCGAGAGCGAGCCCGGCACCGGCCCCGATGAGCAGCTGCTCCCGGATCCCGACATTGATCACCCGGTCCGGATGCCTGCGCTGGGCCCCCGTGAACCCGTCCGCGCCGATCTCGGCGAGAACGACGGCGACGCGCGGATCCTCGTCGAGCAGCCGGGAAAGGACGGGAGCGAAGCGATCACGCATGGTGTCCATGACAGAGAACCTCCAAGAGAGAAAACTGAAGAATCGGCGACGCGGCGCAAATGCGGCGCAGACGCCGCACGGTCCGACGAACGCTCAGGCGCTGACGCCGGCGCCGGTTGCTTTGGGCCGGGTCTCGCCCCCGGACGACTTCGGTTCGACCCGGGCCACGACCACCCGCGGCCGTCCCGGATGCGGCGCGGTGAACGCCGCGTACAGCGCGTCGTGATCACGCCCGTCGACGGTCTCGGCGGACCACCCCGCGGCCTCGAACCGCGCGGCGATGCCGCCGGGCCTGGCATGCCGTGCGGAGGCGTTGTCGATCACGACGGTGTGCAGCCGCTCCAGCCCGGAGGGCCCGGCGAAGGCGATGGCCTCGTGATTGCTGCCCTCGTCCAGCTCCGCGTCCCCCACGAGCACCCACACCTGGGCGTCGGAGTTGCCCTGGGCCCGGAGCCCCAGCGCCGTCCCGACGGCGATCGGCAGCCCGTGCCCGAGGGACCCGCTCCCGATCTCGGCCCCCGGCACGAGCACCCGGTCCGGATGGTGCCCCAGCGGCGAGTCGAACGCCCCGAAACCCTCCAGCCAGTCGACGGGAAGGAAACCCTTGGCGGCGAGGACGGCGTAGTACGCCATGGGCCCATGCCCCTTGGAGAGCAGGAATCGATCACGCCCGGGGTCGTCCACCCGCTCGGGTGTGACCCTGAGCACCCGGTCGTAGAGGACCCAGAGCGCGTCGAGGGTGGACGTCGCGGCGGGCCCGTGCTTCTCGTCCCCCGTCATCCGCCCCATGAGGCGGGAGAGGTCTGCGTATCCATATCCGTATCCGCGTTCCGCTGTCGTCGTCATGACACAGAGCGTGCAACCTCAAGTCAGCTTGAGGTCAACCGTCCGCGAAAGGCGTGAGCGATCACGGCTCGGAGTGCGGTATTGTTTCGGTGCACGTTCGGCCAGGGGAAACCCCAGGTCACACGGGCACCGGGACGTGGCGCAGCTTGGTAGCGCACTTGACTGGGGGTCAAGGGGTCGCAGGTTCAAATCCTGTCGTCCCGACTTGTGTTTTCACAGGTCGGAGGCCGCTTTCGCAGAGATGCGAGGGCGGCCTTTCGTGTTGTGTGGGCTGCCGTGGGCGCCCTGTGGTCAGCAGCAGCTGGGTCCTGCCTACCAGCTGAAACCCCACCTCCTATGAGGTGAGGTCAGTAGGCTGACGGAGGAGTCAGGCGTGGCATCGCGGGCGCCGGGGGGCGTGGTGGTGGCGGTGTCGAGGGGAGGGGGAGGTGCTTCGCATCTGTCGGGTGCTTGATTCGTGGGTGGCCGTCTGGTGTGTGTTCCGGGGCGTCTTCGGTCCTCCGCGGCGCGCTGTCGCAGGCCGACCGGGCGCGGTGGGCATGTGAGCCGGCGCGGTGGGCGTGTGAGCCGGCGCGGTGAGGGGGTGAGCGGGCGGTTCTCGGCCGAGGTGCTGCCGGTTCCGCTGCGTGCCTGGCTCGGGGTGGTCGCTGTCCTCGCCGCGGTGGTGGTCGTCGTGCTCGGGGTTCTGTATGCCGGGCACAGCCGGGCCGGCACCGTGGACGCGTGGCTCCAGCCGCCGACGGCCGACAGTGTGCGGCCGCCGTGGCGGCGTGTCGCGCTGGCCACGGATTTTCTGGGGGAGCCCGCCGGAGCGGTGGTGCTGGTCGCGGTCGTCGTGACGGGGTGCTTGATGCTGCGGTGGCTTCGTGCGGCCGTGCTCGTCGTTGCCGGTGGCGTCGTGGCCGTGGGGACGGCCACGCTGATCAAGTCCGTGGTGGGGCGCACCATCCATGGTGACGACAACCTGTCCTACCCGAGCGGGCACGCCGCCTTCCTCACCGCGCTCGCCCTCACGGTGGCGCTGCTCGCCACCGGTCGGCTCGGCCTCGGCAGGGGGGTCGGTGCGCTGCTCGTGTTCGCCGCGGCGCTCGTCGCCGGCTCCGCCATGGGCTGGGCACAGGTCGCCCTGGGCGCCCACTACCCGACCGACGTCCTCGGCGGCTGGTGCACCGCGCTCGCGGTGGTACCGGCGACCGCCTGGGTGGTCGATCGGGTGGCCGACGCCCGTCGGAGTCAGCAGAATTGATGGGCCGTCAGGTCATGCCAAGCTGCGGAACACCGGCTTCACCGGCCTGCCGGACAGCCATGGAGTGGGGTCGGCCGCGTCCAGCGCCTTCCGGTACACCGCGCACGCCTGGGCCACCACCTCGACCGTCCGGTCGATGTCGGCGTCGTCGAGCGCGCTGCTCACCACGAACGACGGGGCCAGCACCCCGCCCGTGAGGAGTTGGCGCAGGAACAAGGTGCGGTACTGCTGCGATGGCCGATGGTTCTCGTCGAGGGTGGCGAAGACCAGGTTGCTGGCCCGGCCCCGGACCACGACGTGGTCGCCGACGCCCATGCTGGCCGCGGCCTCGCGCACCCCCGCGGCCAACCGCTCGCCGATGGTGTGCAGTTGGGCGGTGACGCCCTCCTCGGCGTAGATGCTCTGCACCGCCATCGCGGCGGCCAGCGAGTGCGTCTCCGCGCCGTGCGTGGTGGACAGCAGGAACACCCGCTCGCCGGAGTGGCGAAGACCGCCCCGCTCCATCAGCTCGCGGCGCCCGGCCAGCGCGGACACGGCGAACCCGTTGCCCAGCGCCTTGCCGAACGTGGAGAGGTCGGGGACGACGCCGTACAGACCCTGGGCGCCCGCCTCGGACCAGCGGAAGCCGGTGATCATCTCGTCGAAGATCAGTACGCAGCCGTGGCGGTCGGCCAGTTCGCGCAGGCCCGCGAGGTATCCGGGCGGCGGCTCGGCGTGGCCGGCGGGTTCGAGGATCAGGCAGGCCACCTCGTCCTGGTACCGGCTGAGCAACTCCTCCGTGGCGGCCAGGTCCCCGAACGGGAAGGCCACGGTGAGCTCGGTGG